>NZ_CP011036.1:0-320109 GCF_002221505.1 Pseudoalteromonas nigrifaciens
TCAACAATTTTATAAAAATCAGTCTTTTACTTGTGGATAAAGTGTCTTCATAATAGCCGGTCTTGGGTCGCTTATTGGGCCATTTAAACGCATTACAGAGGTGATTTTTAATCATTAATGATGTGCGGGAATAAAAATTATATCTCTGGGAGTTTGACTGTGTATCTGTCGGTTTGGCAAAGTTGTTTATATGTATTGCAAGATGAATTGCCTTCTCAGCAGTTCAGTATGTGGGTGCGACCACTACAAGCAGAAAGTACCGAAGATACCTTGACGATTTATGCACCTAATCGCTTTGTACTAGATTGGGTAAGAGAAAAATACCTAAATAGAATTAATGAATTATTAGTAGAGATTTGTGGTGTTGAAGCTCCAGAGCTACGTTTTGATGTAGGCAGTAAGCCTTTATTAAATGCACAGCCTGTATCTGTTGCTGGAACGCAATCGGCGCCAACTACACAAGCCAAACAACAATCACGACAACCAAAACCTGTTGTAGAGCCAGCGCCAAAATCTGAATATAAATCGAATATAAAAGAAAATTATACCTTTGACAGTTTTGTTGAAGGTAAATCAAACCAGTTAGCAAAAGCAGCAGCAACACAAGTTGCAGATAATCCAGGTGCCGCTTTTAACCCTGTATTTATATACGGTGGTACAGGTTTAGGTAAAACGCATTTATTGCATGCTGTAGGTAATGGTATTTTGGCTAATAAGCCAGATGCAAAAATAGTTTATATGCATTCAGAGCGCTTTGTACAAGATATGGTAAAAGCACTGCAAAATAACGCGATTGAAGAATTTAAGCGTTACTATCGTAGTGTTGATGCGCTAATGATTGATGACATTCAATTTTTTGCTAACAAAGAGCGCTCACAAGAAGAGTTTTTTCATACCTTTAATGCGTTATTAGAAGGCAATCAGCAAATAATTTTAACCTCTGACCGTTATCCAAAAGAGATAGAAGGCGTTGAAGACAGACTTAAATCGCGTTTTGGTTGGGGTTTAACTATTGCAATTGAGCCTCCTGAGCTTGAAACACGCGTTGCTATATTGATGAAAAAAGCGCAGCAGAGTAAAATTAATTTACCGCACGAAGTCGCCTTTTTTATTGCTAAAAAATTACGATCTAATGTACGCGAACTAGAAGGTGCGCTTAATCGTGTTATTGCCAATGCTAACTTTACCGGTCGTCCTATATCTATCGACTTTGTAAAAGAAGCGCTACGCGATTTACTTGCCTTACAAGATAAGCTAGTTACCATAGATAACATACAGCGCACTGTGGCAGAGTATTACAGAATTCGTATTTCTGATCTGCTGTCTAAACGCCGTAGTCGCTCTATAGCAAGGCCTCGACAAGTTGCTATGGCATTATCTAAAGAGTTAACCAATCACAGTTTACCTGAGATTGGAGACGCCTTTGGTGGCCGCGATCATACAACTGTATTGCATGCGTGTCGTAAGGTTAAATCACTACGTGATGAAAGCCACGAAATTAAAGAAGATTACCAAAATTTAATAAGAACATTGTCATCTTAAGGCTGACTTTATTATGCAAATAACAATATCAAGACAACAGTTTTTAAAGCCATTAGTGCAAGTATCGGGCGCTATTGAGCGTAAGCATACATTGCCAATTTTATCTAACGTATTGTTAGCAGTAGAAAACGGGCAACTTTCAATGACAGGTACCGACCTTGAAATTGAACTCGTTGCAAGCGTGTTTGTAGGTGATGATATTGCCGATACTAAGTTAACATTACCGGCTAAAAAATTACTCGATATTTGTAAAAGCCTACCAGATGGTTCAGACCTAACGTTAAGCTTACAAGAGCATCAGTTATTACTAACCAGCGGTAAAAGTCGTTTTTCGTTAACGACCTTAGCCGCCGAAGACTTTCCTAATTTAGAACAGTGGGATGGCGAAGTTGAGTTTCAACTAACGCGTTTAGAGCTGCGAAAATTACTAGAAAGCACGCATTTTTCGATGGCGAATCAAGACGTACGTTACTATTTAAATGGTATGTCGTTTGAAGTAGACAATACTGACATTAAAACAGTGGCCACTGATGGACATCGCTTAGCTATTGCACAAAAGCAATTAAAGCAATCGCTTAATACGCAGCGTCAGCTAATTATACCTCGTAAAGGGGTGCAAGAAATTATGCGCCTTATGGTAGCCGACGAAGAACTAGTCACTATTCAGTTTGGTGCTAATCATATTCGTATTATCGATATAGAGTTTACCTTTACTAGTAAGTTAGTTGATGGACGCTTTCCTGATTACCGCCGTGTGTTACCTCGTGGTGGCGATAAAGTCATTACTGCTAATCGCGAATGGTTACGTAGTGCGTTTCAGCGAGTCTCTATTTTATCTAACGAAAAGTTTAGAGGTGTGCGTTTAAACTTATCCAATGGTTTGTTAAAAATCACTGCTAATAACCCTGAGCAAGAACAAGCTGAGGAAGTAGTAGAGGTTGGTTACGAAGGCGCCGACCTAGAAATAGGCTTTAACGTTTCTTATGTACTTGATGTATTAAACACATTAAAAACAGAAGATGTACTGTTTACATTGGCCGATTCAAACAGCAGCGCACTAATTGAAGGTGCAGGCGATGAAGAAGCAATGTACGTAGTTATGCCTATGCGTTTATAAGACTATAAGTACCCAATGAGCTTAAGTCATTTGAGCCTCAAATATTTTCGTAATATTGAGGCGCTGACGCTAGAACCAGTTAACGGCGTTAATATAATTTATGGTGAAAACGGCAGCGGAAAAACCAGCCTTTTAGAAGCTATTTATTACCTTTCACACGGCAAATCTTTTAGAACATCAAAGCATAAAAGTATTATTGCGCATCAGCAAGAGCAGTTTGTAATTCATGGCCGTAAAGCTATACACGACTTATCTATTCCTATTGGTATTAGTAAAACCCAAGCGGGCGAAACGAATTTAAAAATTCAAGGTAAGGCGAGCCGAAAAATATCAGAACTTGCACAGCTTATGCCGGTACAAATAATTACTCCAGAGAGTTACTCGTTATTTTTTGGTGGGCCTAAAGAGCGCAGAAAGTTTTTAGATTTAGGTTTGTTCCACGTGGAACATGAGTTTTTCTTTTTATGGCAATCGTTCAATAAAGTGTTAAAACAACGAAATGCGCTACTAAAAAGTAAGCCAAAGAATTATTTTGACCAAATTAAGTTTTGGGACAAAGAATTTGTTAGACTGGCTGAGCAAATAAATAAATTAAGAATGGCGTATATAAGTAGGTTTAAGCAGCAGTTTTTTGATAAAATGTGTGCAGAATTAACGCTAATACGCGATTTAGAAATAAGCTTTAATGCCGGCTGGAAAGAGAGCGAATCTCTTAGCGATGCATTAGAGTTAAACTTTGAGCGAGATGCTCGCCAAGGTTTTACTAGTAAAGGGCCTCATAAGGCTGATTTTAGTTTTAGTGTCGCTGGCAGTAGCGTTGAGAATATTTTCTCTCGTGGACAATTAAAGCTATTACTTTATGCGTTAAAAGTAACGCAAAATAGTTTAATTGAGTCAGAGACAGATAAGCAATCTATATTGCTAATAGATGATTTACCTTCAGAGTTAAGCGAAGATACAAAAGAGAAAGTGGGGCAACTATTAGCTCACTGCAGTTCTCAAATTTTTATATCTTCAATTTTGTCTGAAAGTATTTCTGCTGTGGTGGAACCCATGCAACGAGAACTGCAAATGTTCCACGTGAAACATGGCAACCTAATAACAAGATAAGTGGGATTAACCATGTCTGAGAATTATGACTCGTCGAGTATAAAAGTACTTAAAGGATTAGACGCAGTAAGAAAGCGTCCTGGAATGTATATAGGGGACACCGATGATGGCACGGGCTTACACCATATGGTGTTTGAGGTCGTCGATAACTCTATAGATGAAGCCTTAGCAGGTCATTGTGATGATATTTTTGTAACGATTCACTTAGATGGTTCGGTATCTGTACGAGATAACGGCCGTGGTATCCCAACTTCAATTCATGAAGAAGAAGGTGTATCTGCAGCCGAAGTAATCATGACGGTACTGCATGCCGGTGGTAAGTTTGATGATAACTCTTATAAAGTTTCAGGTGGCTTACACGGTGTTGGTGTATCGGTTGTTAACGCATTATCAGAAAAGCTTAAATTAACAATTCGCCGTGAAGGTAAACTTCATGAGCAAACATACTCTCATGGTGTACCAGATGCGCCATTAGCCTTAATTGGCGACGCAGACACAACTGGTACAGAGTTACGTTTTTGGCCAAGTGATCAAACATTTACTAACTTAGATTTTCATTACGACATTTTAGCTAAGCGCTTGCGCGAGCTTTCATTTTTAAACTCTGGCGTAAGCATTATTTTAAATGATGAGCGTGAAGAGAATAAAAGTGATCACTTTAAATACGAAGGCGGCATCAGAGCGTTTGTAGAGTATTTAAACCGTAATAAAACACCTATACATAAAGGTGTATTCCACTTTACACATACGCGTGAAGAAGATGGTATTGTTGTTGAAGTGTCAATGCAGTGGAATGATGCTTATCAAGAAAACATATACTGTTTTACAAATAACATCCCACAACGTGATGGTGGTACTCACTTAGCCGGTTTTAGATCTGCGCTAACACGTACACTTAACAATTATATGGAAAAAGAAGGCTTTAACAAAAAAGCTAAAACAACCAGTAATGCAACGGGTGATGACGCTCGTGAAGGCTTAACTGCTGTTGTAAGTGTTAAAGTACCAGATCCTAAGTTTTCATCACAAACTAAAGACAAGCTAGTTTCGAGCGAAGTTAAGTCTGCGGTTGAACAAGCAATGGCTGAAAAATTCACTGAGTTTTTATTAGAACACCCAACAGATGCCAAAATTGTTGTAGGTAAGATAATAGATGCGTCACGTGCGCGTGAAGCTGCACGTAAAGCACGTGAAATGACACGTCGTAAAGGTGCAATGGACTTAGCCGGTTTACCTGGTAAGTTAGCCGATTGCCAAGAAAAAGATCCAGCACAATCAGAACTATACATAGTGGAAGGAGACTCTGCTGGCGGATCAGCCAAGCAGGGACGTAACCGTAAAAACCAAGCTATTCTTCCGCTTAAAGGTAAAATATTAAACGTAGAAAAAGCACGTTTTGATAAAATGCTTTCATCACAAGAAGTAGCAACACTCATTACGGCATTAGGTTGTGGTATTGGTCGTGATGAATATAATCCTGAAAAACTGCGCTATCACCGTATCATTATCATGACGGATGCTGACGTGGATGGTTCGCACATTCGTACCTTATTACTTACGTTCTTTTATCGCCAAATGCCTGAAATTGTTGAGCGCGGATATATTTATATTGCACAACCACCACTTTATAAAGTGAAAAAAGGTAAGCAAGAGCGTTATATTAAAGATGATCCAGCACTAGTTGAATACCTAACAACACTTGCTTTAAATAATGCAACTTTGTACACCAGTACAGATGCAAGCGGTATTGAAGGCGAAGCACTAGAAAAAATCGTTCACGATTATCAATATACCGTTAAGGTAATTGAGCGTCTAAAACGTAAGTTTCCTAATACTGTAATGAACCGTCTTATTTACCAAAGTGAACTGAAAAAAGAAGATCTTTCAGATGAAGCTAAAGTAATAGCATGGACTAAAGAATTAGTTGATGACTTAATTGATCGTGATGAAGATGCTACTATTTTCCAAGCTGCAACAGAGCACGATACTGAGCGCAATTTATACTACCCAGTAGTGAAAATTCGTCAGCACGGTGTAGATAAAGCGCACGTACTTCATTATGATTTTATAGCTTCACGCGATTATCAGCGCATTGCTGTTACTGGTGTAAACATTGCAAATATCATTACCGAAGGCGCTTATATTCAACGCGGTGAGAAAACACAACCTGTTGATAACTTTGTGGATGCTTTAGAATGGCTAATTGCTGAATCTAAGCGTGGCCTCTATATACAGCGCTATAAAGGGTTGGGCGAAATGAACCCAAGTCAGCTGTGGGAAACTACAATGGATCCCGATGCACGTCGTATGCTACAAGTAACCGTTGAAGATGCAGTAGCTGCTGATCAGTTATTTGCAACGCTAATGGGTGACCAAGTAGAACCTCGTCGCGAGTTTATAGAACAGAACGCGCTACGCGTAGTTAACCTAGACGTATAATTAGTAATACTACTCACAAAAAAGGAGCCAATGGCTCCTTTTTTATTTTTTCAATTGCACAAACTGCTTAAAACCTGCGTGTGCACAAGGTATACTGAGGGTAATTTTCACGCTACTTCTCAGATAGTAAAAAGCCAAATATGCAAAAATATGACGTTAAAACCTTTCAAGGTTTGATCCTGGCTTTACAGGATTATTGGGCGCAGCAAGGCTGCGTTATTATTCAACCACTTGATATGGAAGTGGGCGCTGGGACATTCCACCCGCAAACATTTTTAAAATCGATTGGCCCAGAGCCAATGTCGAGTGCATACGTACAACCGTGTCGACGACCTACCGATGGCCGTTACGGCGAAAACCCAAACCGCTTACAGCATTATTACCAGTTTCAGGTTGTGCTAAAGCCTTCGCCAGATAATATTCAAGAGCTTTATTTAGGCTCTTTAGCGGCCGTAGGCATAGATACCTTAACAGACGAAGTGCGCTTTGTTGAAGACAACTGGGAATCACCTACCTTAGGTGCGTGGGGCCTAGGTTGGGAAATTTGGTTAAACGGCATGGAAGTAACCCAGTTTACCTACTTTCAACAAGTGGGCGGCATTGAGTGCTCACCGGTAACTGGCGAAATCACTTACGGCCTAGAGCGTTTAGCCATGTATATTCAGGGCGTAGACAGTATTTACGACCTAGTTTGGGCTGATGGTCCGCTTGGGCGAGTAACTTACGGCGATGTGTTTCATCAAAATGAAGTAGAACAATCTACTTATAACTTTGAGCACGCCAACGTAGAAGATCTATTTGCTCAGTTTGATAAATGTGAAGCAGAGAGCCAAAAGTTAATTGAAGCAAACTTACCGTTACCGGCTTATGAGCAAGTAATGAAGGCATCGCATGCATTTAACTTATTAGACGCGCGCCACGCAATTTCGGTAACCGAACGCCAACGTTACATACTACGCGTTCGTGCTTTATCAAAAGCGTGTGCACAAAGTTATTATGATAAACGTGAAGCGCTTGGTTTCCCGCTGTGTAAGGATAAGTAGGCATGTCAGCACAAAACTTATTAGTAGAAATTGGCACCGAAGAGTTGCCACCAAAAGCGCTGCGTAAATTAGCAGAAGCATTTGCTGCAAACTTAACTGCAGAACTAGAGACATTAGAATTAGCGCATCAAGGCGTAAGCTGGTATGCATCACCACGTCGTTTAGGCCTTCGCGTAATAGCGCTTGATGCAAAACAACAAGATAAAGAAGTAGAAAAACGCGGCCCAGCAATTAAGGCAGCGTTTGATGCAGACGGCAATCCTACTAAAGCTGCAATGGGTTGGGCACGTGGTTGTGGTATTGAAGTAAAAGATGCGCAAACACTTGAAACCGACAAAGGCGCGTGGTTGCTGCACCTTGCTAAAGTAGCAGGGCAAGAAACTAAAACGCTGATGGTTGACGTTATTAATAAAGCGCTGGCTAAATTACCTATTCCTAAGCCAATGCGTTGGGGCGCGAATAAAACACAATTTATTCGTCCAGTGCATACGGTAACTATTTTATTGGGTGATGAGTTAGTAACAGGTGAAGTGCTGGGTAAGCAGGTAAGTAATCAGCTTCAAGGACATCGCTTTCATCATCCTGAAAAAATTACCATTAACCATGCTGATGATATTTTTGATGTTTTAAAATCAGCCTACGTTATTGCCGATTACGAGCAGCGTAAAGCGCAAATTCGAGCGCAAATAGAAGCTGCAGCAAAAGCAATAAATGCGGTTGTAGCCATGGATGAAGATTTACTTGAAGAAGTAACATCACTGGTAGAATGGCCAGTAACATTAACGGCTACATTTGAAGAAGAGTTTTTGGCAGTACCGGCCGAAGCGCTTATTTACACGATGAAAGACGATCAAAAATACTTTCCGCTTTTAGATCAAAACGGCAAACTTTTAAATAAGTTTTTGTTTGTGTCTAACATAGAAAGTAAAGATCCTAGCGTAGTGATTTCGGGTAACGAAAAAGTAGTGCGTCCTCGATTAGCCGATGCGCAATTCTTTTTTGAAAGCGATAAAAAGAAAACACTAGAAAGCCGTTTAGAATCTCTCGATAGCGTATTGTTCCAAAAACAGTTAGGTACACTTAAAGACAAGTCTGCGCGTATTAGCGAGCTTGCCGGTTATATTGCCCAGCAACTTGGTGCAGATAAAGAGCTAGCACAACGTGCTGGTTTATTGAGTAAAACTGACTTAATGACCGAAATGGTGATGGAATTTACCGACATCCAAGGTGTTATGGGAATGCATTACGCACGTTTTGACGGCGAAGCTGAAGATGTAGCACTAGCGCAGAATGAGCAATATATGCCACGCTTTGCAGGCGACAGCTTACCTACCAACTTAATTAGTTGCGCAGTAGCGATTGCCGATAAGTTTGATACCTTAGTGGGTATCTTTGGCATAGGCCAAGCGCCAAAAGGCGACAAAGACCCGTTTGCTTTACGCCGTGCTGCTATTGGCGCATTGCGCATCATGGTAGAAAAAGAGCTACCGCTTGATATTTTAGACCTAGTTGCTAAATCGCAAACCTTGTTTGGCGATAAGCTAACTAATCTTAATGTATCAACCGATGTGTTTGAGTTTATGCTAGGGCGTTTCCGTGCTTGGTATCAAGACGAAGGAATAGAAGTAGATGTGATTCAAGCTGTGCTTGCACGTCGTCCGACTAAACCTGTTGATTTTGATCGCCGTGTTAAAGCCGTAAGCCATTTTCGCACATTAGACGCAGCAGAAGCGCTTGCAGCCGCTAATAAGCGCGTAAGTAATATACTTGCTAAAAATGACATTACCAGCGAAGGTAATGTAGATGAAAGTTTACTAACCGACGACGCTGAAAAAGTACTTGCGGCACAAGTAGCAAAATTTGCTACTGAACTTGCACCACTTTACGCCAGTGGTAATTACCAAGAAGCATTAAGCCAATTGGCTGGTATTCGTCAAAGTGTTGATAGCTTTTTTGATAACGTGATGGTTATGGCCGACGACGAAGCAGTTAAGCAAAATCGTCTGGCGCTTTTAAGTCAGTTAAGCGGATTGTTTTTAGGTATTGCAGACATTTCTGTACTACAAAAATAACATTATTCGATAATGTAAAAAGCCAGCGTTTTGCTGGCTTTTTAGTTTTAATTTTGGTGTATTATTAACCTGCATATATAAAGTAAGGATCTCGAATGAAAAGCCCAATAAAACGTATTTTAACCTTAGCACTTGTTAGTTTTTTAACTGCTTGTTCTACGCAAATAACGCTTGATGATGTATTGCCACAACAAAAATTAGATCGTACCGTGTATTTAAGGGGCGACTTTACCTTATGGGATGCAGAGCCACAGTACCAATTTACCCAAGTAGCGCGATCGCTGTATCAAGCAGAAGTTAAATTTTCAACGCCTGGTAAAGTATACGAATTTAAAATTGCCGATGCCGACTTTAGTGAAGGTTACAACTGTGGCTACAGCGATACTCAGCCAGCAGGGCAAAAACTAACACTAGGCCAACCTGCAGTTGCCGACTGTAATACTATTTATAATTACTTTAGCTATACGCCCGCAATAAAAGGCACCTACATAGTAAGTATTGATTACAGTAATTACGACAAGCCACAAGTGACGATAACGAAGAAATAGCTGTCAGCTTTTAGTTGCCCGAGTGAGCTTAAAGATTTATGACAAGGACGTTAATATGAAATTGAACCTTTGGATTAAGGGGTGAGGCATTGAATAATTATATAGAGTACTGCTATCTAGAAAATGATAAGCCTAGCTATGAACGAATTAAGTTAACTGAATCCGACTTATCTGAGTGCATAAATAAATATAGAGTATTCTCACGAAAACTTGAGATAGAAAATTTATTTGACGTTTTGATAGAGGAGTTTAAAACATTCAAATCATTGCTTACTATGGCTCAACTTTCACAAGAGTTTTCACATTTCTCTGAGGTACATGCTTATATAGAAAATCAAAAAGCCCGTACTAAATTAAATATCTCCTATCTAAGTATTTTGAATACTGGAAAATTAGTTTTAGATCGGTTGTACAATAAACGTGATAATTTTTCGATAATTAATGATATTGATCAATCTTTATTACCTGAACTATTAATAGAAAGAGAGAGGATCTTTAAAGAGAATCAGTATTATGTTCTATGCTGTAATTTGAGAAATTTATGCCAACATAAAATGTTGCCAGTAAATAGGCTAACTTTAAAATATCCATCTAAAAGTACATATGGAAACGGCGTAATAACAAAATTTCAGATTCCACTCGTATTATCGGCAATGGAAGAGGCAGAAAGGATAAAGTTGTTAAGGGGACTAAACTCTGCATTTATAGATGAGCTCTTAAAGTCTGATTTAGTTGACCTCAATAGAGCGATAGATGGTTATTTTGAAGGAATTTTTGATTTAATGATTAAATTACGCACCCTGGTAAATAAATCAGTTACTGAGACTGAAGATTATTTTAGTAAGTTACTTGATCAAAATATAAACTTAAACATGAAGCGACTCTTGGGGCCGCCAGCATTAGTAGTTAACAATGAAAAGGAATTTCACTTGGATTTTGAGTGGTTCCGAGTCGCTCACTATTTAGAAGAAAAAAATAATTTATATTTTAAGAGTGCAAACTTAATCAGAACACAATACATTGAAGCACCTAGCAGCACCTAGCAGCACCTAGTCCTACAACCCTTTCTTCACTACATAGCGATACGGTGCTTGTTCGGCATCTTTGGCCACCAGCGTGTGATCCATAAAGGTACAAAAGCTGGGAATGTCACGCGTGGTTGATGGGTCGTCGGCAATGATTAATAACGTTTCACCATCATTCATTTTACGAATAGCAGCGCGTACCATCATCACTGGCTCTGGGCAGCGAAGGCCTATGGCATCTAATTGGTGATCGGGGTTATTAAAGCTCATAATAAATTTGCCTGTTTAGTTAAAGCGATTGCTGCACATTAGGGTTTTACATTTTATAAGTTGTAGAGTTTAGCGCAATTTAAAGCGTTATTTAACTATTTTACTCATATCTAAATTACACACCTTATTTAATCAAAGGGTTTAATCAATAGAGCGTGGCAATAACAGATAATACACCCGATCACAGTATTCCAGTTTTTCAATATAACCATATAAAATAACTAAAAATAAACCAATAAAAAAGGCGAACTGCATAAAATCAGTTCGCCTTTTTAATCACCAAGATGGTTTTACATGTTTAAACTAATTAGTCTTGAACACGTTCAAATACAGTGGCAATGCCTTGGCCTAAACCAATACACATAGTTGCTAAACCGTATCGTACATTTTTGTCTTCCATTAAGTGAATAAGCGATGTGCTAATACGCGAACCCGAACAGCCTAGTGGGTGTCCAAGTGCGATTGCGCCGCCGTTTAAATTCACTTTTTCGTCAACTACATCCATTAACCCTAAATCTTTCATTACAGGTAATGATTGTGCTGCAAAGGCTTCGTTAAGCTCAACTACGCCTAAGTCATCAATTGTAATACCGGCTTGTGCAAGTGCTTTTTTGCTTGCTGGTACTGGGCCGTAACCCATGATTGATGGATCGCAACCCGCTACTGCCATTGCTTTAATGCGTGCGCGAATTGGTAAGCCAAGTTCTTTTGCTTTTGCTTCGCTCATTACTAACATTGCAGATGCGCCGTCAGAAAGTGCAGAAGAAGTTCCGGCTGTTACCGTACCCGATGCAGGATTAAACACTGGGCGCAGCTTTGACAGGCCTTCTACCGTTGTTTCTGGACGAATTACTTCGTCGTCTTCAACTAAGATAAGAGAACCATCTGCTGCGTGACCTTCCATTGCTAAAATTTCGCGGCGAAAACGTCCCTCAACAGTTGCAGCTTGAGCACGTTGATGTGAGCGGTACGCAAATTCATCTTGCTGCTCACGGCTAATACCATGCAGTGTTGCTAGGTATTCAGCTGTTAAGCCCATAGAGCCAGCAGCTTGCGCAATGCTTGTTGCTAAACCTGGGTGAAAGTCGTTACCGTGAGTCATAGGTACGTGGCCCATGTGCTCAACACCACCAATTAGGTAAGTGTCGCCAGCGCCAGTCATTATTGCGCGTGCTGCGTCATGCAATGCTTGCATTGACGAGCCACATAAACGGTTAACTGTTACTGCTGGTACGCTATGTGGAATACCGGCAAGTAATGCAGCGTTACGTGCAACGTTAAAGCCTTGCTCTAATGTTTGCTGTACACAACCCCAATAAATATCGTCAATTGATGCTGGATCAACTGCTGGGTTGCGATCGAGTAAGCCTTTCATTAAATGTGCGCTTAAGTCTTCGGCACGTTTATTTTTGAATACGCCACCTTTAGAACGACCCATAGGTGTGCGGATACAATCTACAATTACTGGATTATTCATGATATTAACCTTCCACCTTATAGAAAACACGACCTTCTTCGGCCCATTGACGAGTTTGCTCTGATACTTGATAAATCGCACCTAAGTGAGCATATTTGTCGGCAGTTGCCACAAAGTTAGCTAAACCGGTTTGATCTAAGTAACGGAACGCGCCGCCTCTAAATGGAGGGAAACCAACACCGTAAACAAGTGCCATATCAGCTTCTTGTGGTGATGCAACAATGCCTTCTTGTAAACAAAGTAGCACTTCGTTAAGCATTGGGATCATACAACGGTCAATGATTTCTTGTTTATCGAATGCTTTTTCTGCTTCAGTAATTGGCTTAAGTAGCTCAATTGCAGTTTCGTCATGCGATTTTTTAAGACGACCGCGACGATCTGTTTCGTACTTATAAAAACCAGCTTTGTTCTTTTGGCCAAAACGCTTTTCGTTAGCAAAAATAGTCACTGGGTCTTTATCTGCACGCGCCATGCGCTCAGGGAAGCCATCGGCCATTACGCCAGTACAATGAAAAGCGGTATCAATACCTACAACATCAAGTAAGTAAGCCGGACCCATAGGCCAGCCAAATACGTTTTCCATTACTTTATCTACTTTTGCAAAGTTAGCACCTTCAACTACTAATTTGCTAAAACCTGCAAAGTAAGGGAATAAAACACGGTTTACAAAAAAGCCAGGGCAATCGTTAACAACAATAGGAGACTTGCCTAATTTAAGCGCGTAATCAACTACGGCGTTAATGGTTTTATCAGAGGTTTTTGCACCACGGATAATTTCTACTAACGGCATTTTCGGTACTGGGTTAAAAAAGTGCATACCACAGAAGTTTTCTGGTTTATCTAACGCTTCTGCAAGTAAATCAATACAAATAGTTGAAGTGTTTGAGGTAAGTACCGTGCCCTCTGGCATGGTTTTCTCAAGCTCTGCAAGTACTGCTTGCTTAACTTTAGGGTTCTCTACTACGGCTTCAACAATAATATCGGCACTTTGTAGATCAGAATCATTAAGGGTCGGTTTAATTTTGCTTAGCGTACCAAGCATTTTTTCCATCGACATATGGCCACGTTTAACTTTTTGGCCAAGTAACTTAGAGGCTTCGCCCATACCTAAGTCAAGTGCATCCTGTTGGATATCTTTCATTATAATAGGTGTACCTTTATAAGCAGACTGGTATGCAATACCGCCGCCCATAATGCCAGCACCTAACACTGCAGCTTGTTTAATTTCTACATCGCTTTGTTTAGCAAGTTTACGTGATTTACCTTTAATGTACTGGTCGGCTAGAAATATACCAATTTGCGCGGCAACTTCTGGCGTGCCTGCTAATTTAGCAAAGTTGGCATTTTCGATTGCCATTGCTTCATCACGAGTACAGTTAGCAGCTGCTTTAATGGTTTTTACAGCCATTACAGGTGCAGGATAGTGGCCTTTAGTTTTAGCCATTACCATGCCTTCAGCCATTGCAAAGCTCATGCCTTGCTCAACACGGTTTAATTTAAGTGGTTGTAGCTTTACATTGCGTTTTGCTTGCCAATCGAGCTTGCCAGCAATTGCTAATTCAAGTGTTGATACACTTGACTCTATAAGTTTGTCAGCACTAACTACTGCGTCAAAAGCACCTACTTTAAGGGCATCTGCTGCGCGGTTAGTAGAACCTGAGGTAATCCACATCATGGCGTTATCGGCACCAATAATACGCGGTAAGCGAACTGTGCCACCAAAACCAGGCATTATGCCAAGGGTTACTTCTGGAAGACCCATTTGTGCAGTTTCGCTTGCTACACGATAATCGGTAGCAAGTACCCACTCACAGCCACCGCCAAGTGCTAAGCCATTTACAGCGCTTAGAGTTGGGAATGGTAAGTCTTCGATAGCGTCAAAAACGTCAGTGGCTTCTTTTATCCAAGTTACTAGTTCTGCTTCAGATCTAGTAAATATAGGTAAAAATTCGAATACGTCGGCACCAATAATAAAGTGTTCTTTATCACTGGTAAAAATCATGCCTTTTATATCAGTATTTGCAGCTAATTGTTTTAATGCTGTTGCGCAATCTGAAAGGGTTTGCTGAGATAGTGTGTTTACAGAAGCTGTAGCACAAAACTTAAACTCGGCGATGTTTTCCTTTATGAAGCTAACTTCAAAGGAATCGCTTTTATATAACATTATTATTCTCCCTAGTTGACGAACTAAGACTGGTACGATGAGTTGCGATTTAATCAGTGTGCTTGCTTTGAATTAAAAATGCAACGAAAAATTTAACTTGGTTACAAAACAGTTGGTTAAAATATAGCTTGTTTGGTGCTATGGTGGAACAAAAGTTTTTGCTTATTATTTTAATTTTATTATGAAGGCATTATGAAAAAATATTTATTAAATGCTATGGCAGCGGTTTTTATTTTCCCTCTTCACTGCGTTGAGGCAAACATCGATAACGATGCATTTTTAGACGCTGAAAAAAAAGTTCGCTATGGTGATTACCAAGACTTTAAAATGGCTATAAGTAATCTTGATCATCCATTAAAGCCTTATGTTGAAAAAGTATATTGGCAACGACATCCCGATATAAAACACCAAGCAGAAATAGAGGATTACCTCACTATTTATCAGCATACGCCGCTAGAGTGGCCAGTGCGTAAAGCATGGTTAAGTTATTTAGAAAAGCATAATAAAAAAGCAGCGTATATTCGCAATTACCGTAAAACTTCTGATACTGAACTGACTTGTACATATTTAGATTATCAACTTGATTTAGGCGCGCCAGAAAAAGCGATATTTAACCAAGTAACTGATTTATGGACGGTAGGCAAGTCGCAACCTAAAGCGTGCGATGGGCTTTTTTCGTTATGGCGTAAAAAAGGCTATATGAGTAAAGAGGCTGTTTGGCAGCGGGTGACTATGGCGGCAGAAGGCGGTACTCAAAGCCTATTACCTTATTTAAAAACATTACTACCCAGTAATGAAGGTTACTTAGCTGATTTATACTTAAAAGTACGCCGCGATCCAAGTGCTGCAGCCGGATTATACAGATACAAAAATAAGTCGGTTAAAGAAGGGCAAATTGCTCTTTATGGTGTAAAGCGTTTAATTTGGCGCGATAAAGAGCTTGCTTTAAAAGCATGGGAAAAGCTAGAGCAAATATTTACTTACAGCGATGCAGCTAAAGCAGATGTGTATTATACCTTTGCACTGTCGCTTGCTTCCAGCGGACATAAACAAGCAAGCTTTTGGCTAAACAAAGTGCCAAAAGATCGCCAAGACGGCAAACTAATTCAGTGGCAACTCGGTAATATGCTTAAAACCCAAGACTGGGAGGGTATTGCAGCCTTTTTTACTGGTAAAGATAACTTAAGTCTTGGCCAGCAATACTGGTTAGCGTACAGCTACGCAAAACGTGGTGAGCAACAAAAAGCAGACGCTATTTGGAAAACAGTAGCAGCTAATCGCGATTATTATGGTTTTTTAGCCGCGGCACGATTAGGGTTACCGGTTGATTTAAATAACCAACCTTTAGTTGTTGATCAGGCGCTTGTTAATAAAGTAAAAAATGCCCCGGGCTACAAGCGTGCGAAAGCTTTTTATGAGCTTGAGCGCTTTACCTCGGCACGTCGCGAATGGAATTACCTAACAAACACCTCGAGTGACGAAGAAAAGTTAGCTGCTTCAATACTCTCCACAGAGCTGGGTTGGCATGACAGCACTATTTTTACACTGGCAAAAATAAAAGCGTGGGATAACGTAGAGCAGCGTTTTCCGTTTGCGTTTCAAGATGTATTTGAGCGCTACAGTAAGCGCAGTAAAATAGACGTGGCGTGGAGTATTGCCATTGCGCGCCGTGAAAGCTCATTTGCCCCCGATGCACGTTCATCAGCAAATGCGCGAGGGTTAATGCAGTTATTGCCCAGTACTGCCGATTACGTAAATAAAGGCAGTGTGTCGAGCCGCCGCTTATATCAACCACAAACAAATATAAGATTAGGTACGCGCTATTTGCAGTATTTAAAAAAGAAAAACCACGGCAATGAAATATTGGCAACGGCTTCATATAACGCAGGGTATCATCGTATTAAACGCTGGTTACCAGATGAAGCTATTCCAGCAGAGCTATGGATTGAATTGATCCCGTATAGAGAAACTCGCGATTATGTTAAAAACGTATTTGCCTACAGGCAGGTTTATCATACGCGTTTACACCGCGAGGGAAATATACTGGCGCCGCTACTCGAAATGAAAATGGGCGGATAATTAATAAAGGTAAGGGGATGCTAATAAGGTTAGATGCTGCCCTTATTTTGAGCGCTTTGGGTATGGATTATGTGTGTGGTAGACTCAAAGCAAGTTAAATACAACAGATGGGTTTATTATGGATAAATTAGCCGTTTTATACGCCGAACATATTGCAACACTGCAACAACGTACTCGTACAATTTGTGAACGTGAAGGGTTAGAGGGATTAGTTATTCACTCGGGCCAAGCTAAGCGTCAGTTTTTAGATGATATGTATTATCCATTTAAAGTTAATCCACACTTTAAAGCTTGGTTACCAGTACTAGACAATCCACATTGCTGGATTGTGGTAAATGGTAGCGACAAGCCTAAACTTATTTTTTATCGTCCGGTTGATTTTTGGCATAAAGTGCCAGATGAGCCGCGCGATTTTTGGGCTGAGTATTTTGACATTGAATTGTTATTACAGCCCGATCAGGTTGAAAAGCTATTGCCCTACGACAAAGCTAACTACGCTTATGTGGGCGAATACTTAGAAGTAGCACAAGCACTAGGCTTTAGTGTTATGAATCCTGAGCCGGTACTAAATTACTTTCATTACCACCGCGCTTATAAAACCCAATATGAGCTTGAATGTTTACGCAACGCCAACCGTATTGCAGTAGATGGCCACAAAGCTGCCCGCGATACCTTTTTTAATGGTGGCAGTGAGTTTGATATTCAGCAAGCTTACTTAATGGCAACTCGCCAAAGTGAAAACGAAATGCCTTATGGCAACATTGTGGCGCTAAACGAAAACTGCGCCATTTTGCACTACACGCACTTTGAGGCAAAAGCACCGCAGCAACACAACTCATTTTTAATAGATGCAGGCGCTAATTTTAATGGCTATGCGGCAGATATTACCCGTACGTATGACTTTAAAAAACAAGGCGAATTTGCAGAGCTAGTGCAAGCAATGACTGCAGCGCAAATAGAGTTAGGTACGGGGTTAAAACCCGGCATGCTTTATGGTGATTTACATGTTGAGTGTCACAATAGAGTTGCACAAATACTTAGCGACTTTGATATTGTTAAGCTACCGGCTGAGGAAATAGTTGAACGTAAAATTACCTCTACCTTCTTCCCACATGGTTTAGGGCACCACCTAGGTTTACAAGTGCACGACATGGGTGGTTTTATGGCTGATGAAATGGGCGCACAACAAGCAGCTCCAGAGGGACATCCATTTTTGCGTTGTACTCGCATAATTGAAAAAAACCAAGTGTTTACTATTGAGCCTGGGCTATACTTTATCGACTCTTTGCTAGGCGATTTAGCACAAACCGATAATAAACAGTTTATTAATTGGCAAAAGGTAGAGTCGTTTAAGCCTTATGGTGGTATTCGTATTGAAGATAACATCATAGTACACGAAGATAGCCTTGAGAATATGACACGAAATTTAGCGCTAGATTAATCACGCGTTAGACTAGCTGTATTATAAAGAGGGGCCTGTTGGCCCCATTTTTTGGTTTATAACTTGGTTCATCAACGAATGTCAGAATATAAATACCCAGCAGCAGATGTTTTTCATCAAGAAGAGATTAAAAAAAGCACCTTTATTGTGCATATTGCACATACCCCAGATTTAAGTTCAGCTAAAGCGTTTATAAAAAGTATTGAAACTAAGTATGCCGATGCACGGCATAATTGCTGGGCTCACGTAGCGGGTAAACCAGGAGGAAGCCATGTGTATGGGTTTTCGGATGATGGTGAGCCAAATGGCACCGCCGGTAAACCTATGTTAAATGTGCTTATGGGCTCAGGGCTTGGTGAAGTTACCGCTGTGGTTACGCGTTATTTTGGTGGTATAAAGCTAGGTACAGGCGGTTTAGTACGTGCTTATGGAGGCACATTAAATAATGCATTAGCTAACTTATCAACGATAAATAAAGTGCCAAGTATTGAGCTAATTGGTAGTAGTGAATACAGTATGCAAGGCGTTATTGAGCAACTATTAAAAACGAAGTATCAAGTGCTTAACATCGATAAGCAATTTACTGCTAATATTGAATGGGTTATTACTATTGATAGCCGCCAAGCGATGCAAGCAATTAAAGATATTTTTGATTTAAGCCACGGCGCGGTTGAGTTAACCATTAAAGAGTAAGACAATATCTTACTCGTTAAACTTACTAATAATAAAAGCGATACGCTAAATGCAATTTCGTACCATTATAAAAATCCTTGGGCAACTTGTTGCACTGTTTAGTATTACCATGGTGCCTCCGGCAATCGTGTCTTTAATTTATAAAGACGGTGGTGGTGTTCCTTTTGTTTTGGCTTTTATTTTTAGTGTCACTATTGGCTTAATGGCTTATTACCCTAACCGCCACGAAGATGGCGATTTAAAAGCGCGGGAAGGGTTTTTAATTGTTGTGTTGTTTTGGTTGGTACTTGGCGCGTTTGCATCCTTACCGCTGATATTTTTACAAGAGCCAAACCTATCACTGGCTGATGCGGTATTTGAAGCGTTTTCGGGGTTAACCACCACCGGAGCAACGGTACTAACCGGTATAGAGTACTTGCCTAAATCGGTATTATTTTATCGCCAACAACTACAGTGGTTTGGCGGTATGGGGATCATTGTATTGGCGGTTGCTATTTTACCTATGCTAGGGGTTGGTGGTATGCAGCTATATCGCGCCGAAATACCAGGGCCAGTAAAAGACTCTAAAATGACCCCGCGAATTGCCGACACCGCAAAGCACCTTTGGTATATATATGTGTCAATTACGCTTGCGTGTACCTTGGCATATTGGATTGCAGGTATGGATTGGTTTGACGCAATAAGCCATGCGTTCTCAACGGTCGCCATTGGTGGGTTTTCTACTTATGATGCCTCTATGGGGCATTTTGATAGCCCAGTAATTAACTTTATTTGTGTGTTCTTTTTAATTATTGCAGCCATTAACTTTTCACTGCATTACGCTGCGGTAGCAAGTAGAAATATCAGTGTTTATATTCGCGACCCTGAGTTTAAAGTGTTTTTATGTATTCAGTTAGCGCTGGTGGTTATTTGCTTTACCGTGCTTTCGTCTCATGAAGTGTATGCCAATGGCGATGAAACACTCGACCAAGCGCTATTTCATGCTGTTTCAATTAGCAGTACGGCAGGATTTGCCACCGATAACTTTTCGGCTTGGCCATTATTTTTACCAATACTGCTTATATTTTCGAGCTTTATAGGTGGCTGTGCGGGCTCTACCGGTGGCGGTATGAAAGTGGTGCGCGTATTCTTACTATACTTACAAGGCGTGCGAGAGCTTAATAGGCTAGTGCATCCTCGGGCTATATATTCTATCAAGTTAGGCAGCAAAGCGTTGCCAGACAAAGTAGTAGAAGCTGTATGGGGGTTTTTCTCAGCGTACGCATTGGTGTTTATAATTATTATGCTAGCGCTGATGGGAACCGGTATGGATAACATTACAGCATTTTCTGCTACTGCAGCGTGTTTAAATAACCTTGGCCCGGGCTTAGGAGATGTTGCATCGCACTATGGGTCTATTAGTGATGGTGCTAAATGGTTGCTTACCATTGCTATGGTATTTGGCCGTTTAGAAATATTTACTTTATTAGTGCTGTTTACGCCTACATTTTGGCGCGGATAATTTAATTGTTAGTTTATAAATAGTATTAGGGAAAAGGATATGCCAACAACTAACCTAGAAAAGTTACACCAAATAATGTCTGGTGCCATGGTTGATCTTGAAATTTTAACACCAACAGCCAGCAAGCGTGTAAAAACAGAGTTTATAGGTTTGCTCGAAAATCGATTTATTATTTTAAACTATCCGAGCTCAAAGCGCCTGCCTACAGCAAGCGACTACCTGCACGATGGGGTAATGGTGGTAGTAAGAGCACTAATAGAGGGAAGTGGTGGGCAGGTTATCGCTTTTCGTCAGCAAATAATGTCAGTTGCATCTCATCCCGCACGCTTACTTTTTATTAATTACCCAAAGCAAGTGCAGTTATTCGATTTACGCTCGCAAACTCGTATACCTACCTTATTATCGGCCAAGCTAAAACTTAGTGATGACAGGATACTCGACGGGGTAATTAAAGATATTTCGCTAACGGGCGTAAAGTTTGATCTTAAAGACAAAGCCCAGGCCGAAAACATTAAAGGGATGCAATGCTCAATCATCCTCGATAGCAGTAATAAGCAAGTTAAAGACTTTCAGGGAGAAATTTGTAGCGTGAAAGAACACGTTCAAGGTGCTTACTGTGGAATAAAGCTATTAGCCAGCGAAGAAGAAATGAAAAGCTTTATGGGGGATCACTTTATTGACCCTTCAATACTCCAATCAGAAACCGAGTAACTGTACATTTCGCTATTTTGCAACAAAATAGCGATTTATTAAATTTAATTTTAAATAACGCATACCTGCATTGATAAAAATAAAATAATCGATAAAAAACAATTGTTTATAAAAATAAAAGCTATTGGTTATTTTCATTTCAAAAATTATTCAGCTGTAACCGAGTTGAATACCCCAGCTAAACAGTCTCCTTACAGTGTGTATTTATAATCTGTGGCGTTTTTTGCTTTTTGTAAGGCATTGAATTTGTTCGAACTTATTGTTTGGGCTTAAAGTGTGTTGCAAAAAGGCAACAAAAATAGACAGTTAATTATCACCTTTAAGTGCATGTTACCTTTAACTAATTGAAGTTATTGATGTTTTAAATGTTGGCATCGAAGTTGTAATAGTTAAGCTGTATTGCATTAAACGTGATTTAAAGTGAAGCACTTAATCGCAGTTAACATAAACTTTGAAGGAAGATTGATTATGAAAACATTAAATAAAACGTTAGCACTTATCGCTCTAGCATCGTCATCAGCCGCTTTTGCAGCAAGTGATTTTGATACCCTTGATGTAGATGGTAATGGCGCAATTAGTCAAAGCGAAGCTGCTGTTGATGCAGAGTTAATGAGTATTTTCTCAGAGCTTGATACTGACCAAAACGGTGAGTTATCAAAAGAAGAATTTTCTAAAGCATAAGCAAAATGCAAGGTTGATAAAATTCTGTGTTGCCAAAGACAACCTAAGTAAGCAAGGGAGCTTATGAAAAAGAATAACAAGGAAAGTATAAACCTTAGTATATCTAATTTTTTGATAAAGCATTGAATAACATAGTAAAGGATTAAATTATGAAACAGTTAAATAAAGCACTCGCACTTATCGCTCTAGCATCGTCATCAGCCGCTTTTGCAGCAAGTGATTTTGATACCCTTGATGTAGATGGTAATGGCGCAATTAGCCAAAGTGAAGCGTCGGTAGATTCCGATTTAATCGCACAATTTGCAGAGTTAGATACAGATGGTAACGGTGAGCTTTCTAAAGCAGAGTTTGCTAACTACTAATTACTTTTTCGGTTATTTTTCACAGCCAGGGATTTCTGAGAAGGACCTCTCATTTTTAGGAGATTATTATGAAAGTATTAAATACATCACTTGCGATTTTAGTTTTAGCGTCTTCAGCAGCAGCCTATGCAGCAGTGGATTTTGCCTCTTTTGATACCAACGGCGATGGTGTTATTTCTCAGCAAGAAGCTGCGGCAAATACACAGTTAGTAAAAATATTTGATCAGCTAGATACTGACGGTAATGGCGAACTTTCTAAAGAAGAGTTTGCCAAAGTACAATAAAGCTTTAGTACCCTATATTAAAAAAGCAGCTTAACTAAGCTGCTTTTTTGTGTTTAAAGTACCAACAATGTACTGCTATAAAAATATAGCGCTCACCTGAAATAGTTTTTCTACAATATTAATGTGCTTTTTATCAATTAAGAACATGATGACATGGTCGCCCGACATAATAATGGTATCGTCGTGGGCAATAAGCACGTCGTCGTTACGTACTACAGCACCAATAGTAGTACCTGCTGGGAGTTTTATATCCCTTACAGTTCGGCCAACTACTTTAGATGTATTTTCATCACCATGGGCAACAGCTTCAATAGCTTCAGCTGCACCTTTGCGTAGTGAATATACGTTAACAATATCGCCGCGACGAACATGAGTAAGTAATGCCGAAATAGTGGCTTCTTGTGGTGAAATTGCAATATCAATATCGCCGCCTTGTACTAAGTCAACGTATGCACTGCGTTGAATAAGTACCATGGTTTTTTGTGCGCCCATACGTTTTGCTAGCATGGCCGACATTATATTTACTTCATCATCGTTGGTTACCGCAATAAACACATCAACCTGATCTATATGCTCTTCTGACAATAGCTCTTGGTCTGACGCATCTCCGCAAAAAACAATCGTGTTGTCGAGCATTTCAGAGAGTTGCTCGGCGCGCTCTTTGCTGCGCTCAATTAATTTTACACTGTGATTTTTTTCCAGTGAGCGCGCTAGGCCTGCGCCTATATTACCGCCACCAGCAATCATAATGTTTTTATATGAACGCTCTAACCTTTGGAGTTCGTTCATAACGGCGCGGATGTGTTTAGTGGCTGCTATAAAAAACACTTCATCATCGGCTTCAATAATTGTTGTGCCTAGAGGTTTTATCGCTTTTCCCTGGCGATAAATAGCGGCTACACGAGTTTCCACATTGGGAATATGCTGTTTAAGCGTAGATAGCGCATAACCTACTAATAAACCGCCATAGTAAGCTTTTACAGCAACCAAAGAGAGCATGCCATCGGCAAACTGCAGCACTTGCAATGCGCCTGGGTAGTCTATTAAGCGGCGAATGTACTTAGTTACTAATGCCTCAGGAGCAATATAGTGATCGACCGGCAAGTCATCGTTATGAAACAGCTTTTCACGATACTTTAAATATTGCTCAGAACGAATTCGGGCTATTTTAGTCGGGGTATTAAAAATACTATACGCAACTTGGCAGGCAACCATGTTTACTTCATCTGAACTGGTTACCGCGATAATCATATCGGCGTCTTCCGCACCGGCTCTGCGAAGTACATCTGGGTGAGCGCCGTGACCAGCAACGCCTTGTAGGTCATACTTATCTTGAAGCTCGCGTAAGCGGTTGCCGTCAATATCAACGACCGTTATTTCGTTTTGTTCACCAACTAAATTTTCAGCTAGTGTGCCGCCTACTTGGCCAGCTCCGAGTATGATTATTTTCATTATTTACCAGTGTTATAAGTACCTATTGCTATGAAGTATTAGCTATCTAAAATAAGATAGATAGCTAATTGTTGTGTGCTGTATAGGTTATATTTTTTTAACTAGTTTAGCGTAATAAAAGCCATCGCTTTCACCAGGAAGTAACTGTAAACCAGGTGTGGTGGGCGTGTCTTTATCATGTAGAGGAATATGCTCAACATCATTGTTATTAGCTAAAAACTTAGCAACTTGTTGTTGGTTTTCTTGAGGGAGTACTGAACAAGTAGCGTATACCAAGGTGCCACCTGGCTTTAGAAGCGGCCAAATACTATCGAGTATATCGCCTTGTAATGCTGCTAAATCGGCAATGTCTGATGCACGACGCAACCACTTTATATCGGGGTGGCGGCGAATAACACCGGTAGCCGAGCAAGGTACGTCGAGTAAAATACGATCAAACTGTTTTTCATCCCACCAAGTGTGTGGTTGTGATGCATCACCACATTGTAGGTCGGCACCTAAGCCTATACGAGTTAAGTTTTGCTTAACACGCTCTAGGCGAGTTGCATCGCTATCAAGGGCAAGTACCTCAGCATCGGCCAATTCTAAAATATGACAGGTTTTGCCACCCGGCGCGGCGCAGGCATCTAAAATAGTGTCGTCATCTTTAGGCTCTAAAAAGCGCGCAGCTAACTGTGCAGCAGCATCTTGTACAGAACAAGCACCGGTATCAAACTCGGGTAATGAAAATACATCTCGTGGTTTAGCTAACTTTATCCCATCTATAAAATCAGGGTTAAGTGTATGCTCAATATCGTTAGCTGTTAGCATATCGCTGTATTCTTGCGTGCTGTATTGCGCTTGATTTACACGCAGCCACATAGGCGCTTGCTGTTGGTTTTCTGCAAGCAGATCTTCCCAACTATCAGGATAAGCTTCTTTAACTTGTTTGATAAACCAGTTTGGATGATTGTATAAACACACCGGAATAAGTTTGGCTTTTTCTTCAAGCTCAAGTTGTTGGCGCTGAAAACTACGTAGAATAGCGTTAATAAGTCCTTTTAAACCCAAAGCACGCAATTGTTGTAGTGCATTTACAGTTTCTGAAATTGCCGCATGTGGCGGAACACGCATGTGTTGTAGTTGGTAAATGCCCACATACAATAAAAACTGAAATATTCTACGCTTACCTTTTAACGGCTCCTCAACTAAATGTTGGCAGTAGTTTTCAAGGCTTGGTAAATAGCGTAAAACGCCATAGCAAATTTGTTGTAGCAGGGCTTTATCTTTAGGTGGCAAGCCTTGGCTGGCAAATGGTAGTTCTTGATTAAGCGAAGCGCCTTTATCAACTACGTTATATAAAGTTTCAGCGGCAAGCGCTCGTACGTTTGGAACATTACTCATTATTTTCGCCTAATATTGTGCCAGGAGTAACCCAGTCACTACGACCATTTAAAAAGTCGTTAATTGCCATTGGTTTTTTACCTTGCGGTTGTAATTGCGTAATACATAAAGCATGTTCGCCACAACCTACAATAACGCCATTTTTGTCGCTCGACAGAACGCGCCCGTTATTATCAGGCTGGTTGCTTGATTGCTCTACAACATGTGCTTGATAAATTTTTACTGGCTGCCCTCCCATTTGGGTGAAGCATACCGGCCACGGATTAAACGCGCGAATGTTACGCTCAATTTGCGCCGCGCTCATAGACCAGTCAATATTGGCTTCGTCTTTTGAGAGCTTTTTAGCGTAATTAGCCGCGGCATCATTTTGTGGCTCAGGGGTTATTTTACCATTCGCTAAGTTGTTAATAGTGTCAATAAGTGCACCAGGGCCGAGATCAGCTAATTTAGTATATAAACTGGCACTGGTTTCGGTGGCACTAATAGGGCAGCGGCTTATATGTAACATGTCGCCAGTATCTAGCCCTTCATCCATTTGCATTATGGTGACGCCGGTTTGTTCATCACCTGCCCAAATAGCACGTTGAATCGGGGCAGCACCACGCCAGCGTGGTAAAATAGAACCATGCACATTTAAACAGCCTAATCGCGGCGCATCTAAAATGGCTTTAGGTAAAATTAAGCCATAAGCCACTACAATCATGATGTCGGCATTAAGGCTAGTAAGCTCATTTAAGGCGTCTTCTGTTTTTAGTGATTGTGGCTGAAAAACCGGTAAGTTGTGCTCAAGTGCGAGCTCTTTGACTTCACTGGCTTTTAATTTTTTACCACGACCTGCCGGGCGGTCTGGCTGGCTATACACACCCACTATTTGGTGTTCGCTTTGTATCAGCGCTTGTAAATGACGTGCGGCAAAGTCCGGCGTACCGGCAAATATAATGCGTAATGGTTGAGTCACTGAGTTTTCCTAAGGTGCTTGTTACGGTGCTTATTACTATTCTGCAAATTTGGCTTCTTTTTCAAGCTTTTTACGAATACGTTGGCGCTTTAATGGCGATAAGTAATCAATGAAAAGCTTACCTTGAAGGTGATCTAGTTCGTGTTGAATACAAATAGCTAGTAGTTCATCTGCATCTAGTACAAATTCTTCGCCTTGCTCGTTAAGCGCGGCAACAGTAACCGTTTCTGCGCGATCAACTTTTGCGTAAGAGTTAGGCACAGAAAGGCAGCCTTCTTCGCTTACGGTTGTACCGTCTTTTTTAATGATTTGTGGATTAATTAATACCAGTGGTTCGTTGCGCTCTTCTGATACGTCAATCACTACAATGCGTTGATGAATATTAACTTGTGTGGCAGCAAGACCAATGCCATTTTCATCATACATAGTTTCTAGCATGTCTTTTATAATCACACGGACTTGGTCGTCAACATGTGCAACTTCTTGTGCTATTGTACGTAAACGTTCATCTGGGAATCTTAAAACTTCTAACGTAGCCATAGTTACCTTTTACACTTATGCTTAATTTAGGGTATTGTATGCTCTTATTTTAGCCATTCGCGTTCCCCTTTAACAGGTTTTGGTCAATAATAATGAAAAAACAATACAAGGAAGCCCAATGAAATCTCCATTAATTGCAATTATCGTTGCATTAGGTGCTGCATTTTCTACTTATGCTGATGTGCTAAAAATAAAAAAAGATGCACCTAAACAGTATGTTGTGAAAAAAGGCGATACACTTTGGGATATTTCTGGGGTTTATTTAAACGAACCTTGGCTATGGCCTGAGTTGTGGCAATTGAACCCGCAAATTAATAACCCTCACCTTATTTATCCCGGCGATGCCTTAGCATTAATCTACGATGCGCAGGGAAATCCACGTTTAGTGATAAATAAAGCGTACCGAAAGCTGTCTCCTCAGGGGCGAATTACCCCTAAAGGCAAAAATGCAATTACCACCTTGCCACTAGAAATGATCAGACCTTATATAACTTATGAGCAAGCTATAAATAGCGACGATATAAAAGCTAAACCTTATATTTTAGGGGCAAACGAGAACACGAAAACACAAACGTTAGGGCATATTTTATACGTTAAAGGCGATTTAAAGTTACACCAAGCTTATGCAATTTATCATAAAGGTAAGCCATATTTAGACCCGGAAACTGGAAGGGTACTTGCTAATCGTGCTGCTTATGTTGGTATGGCTCGCGCCTTTAGAAAAGGTGATGCCGCTAATGGTGAGCCTGCATCGGTCAGAGTTGAGTCGGTGAAGCGCGAAATAAAACAAGGCGACTTTTTACTTCCAGCAATGGAAGGGCAAATGCTACCAGCGTATTTTAATATGCATCGTCCTACCCAGGCTGTATTGGGTTATGTTATTGCTTCGCCAAGCGATTCTAGAGAATTTAGCACTATGGATGTAGTGGTGCTAAACTTAGGATCAGAGCAGCAAGTAGAAGTGGGTCATGTACTTGATATTGAACGCCAATCACCAAGCGTTATAGATGGTCCTCGTGGTCCTCGCTACACCGAGGACTCAAGTCGCTTTGAGAAGTTAATTTCAAATGCTAACGAGTTTTTTGGTGCTGAACCCGATGATGGAAGTACGGTTTGGAAAATGCCGAAAGAAAAAGTAGGTGAGTTAATTGTATTTAAGGTGTATGACAACGTAAGTTATGCGCTAATAACTAAAAATCAGCACCCAATTCGCGTTGGAGATATTGCAGTTATTCATTAAGTAGCGAGTCGGTGCTCTAGGAGAGAGCATGGATCAGTCATCTGGCAAGCTAGCCCACTGGCTTGCCTTTTATATGTGTAAAGGGTTGGGTATTAAAACCCTTTTAGCACTATCTAAAAACCATTCCCTTGAGTCATTGTTTGGCTTATCTCATCAGCAATTACTGCAATTAGGACTAAGTGCTAATCAAGCTACTAATTTGTTGCACACTAATTGGCAGCAAATTACGCATTATGAACAGTTAATCCTACACAATAATATAACGGTTATTAGTATTTTTGATGCCGCTTACCCCGAAGATTTAAAACAAATAGCCAGTGCGCCTTTATTGCTTTTTTGCAAAGGCGATGTGTCGTTATTAACTAGCCCACAAATAGCCATAGTTGGGAGCCGTAACGCCACTCCCACCGGGCTGGAAATAGCTGCTGAGTTTGCATATCAACTTACCTTAGCTGGAATCACTATTACTTCAGGTATGGCCCGCGGTATAGACGGAGCTGCGCATAAAGGGGCCTTAGCTGGCAGCGGAAAAACCATTGCCGTGCTGGGTACCGGTGTTGATATTTACTACCCCAAGCAGCATAAGCTACTTACAAATCAAGTATTAGAGCAGGGCTTGCTTGTAAGTGAGTTTTTACCTGGTACTGCCGCGAATGCGCATAATTTTCCGCGTCGTAATCGTATTATATCGGGGTTGTCGCTGGGGGTACTTATTGTTGAAGCTGAAATTAAAAGCGGTTCGCTCATTACCGTACGCTATGCGCTGGAGCAAAATAAAGAAGTATTTGCTGTTCCCGGATCGATTAAAAACCCACTTGCCCAAGCGAGTCATTTTTTAATTAAGCAAGGTGCTAAGCTCGTGGAGAATGTAAGTGATATTCTTGATGAGGTGAGCTTTGCTTATCAAAGTGGTTTTTTAACTCCAGAGCAGTCAACCCAAACCAATAAAGACTCCCAGTGTGAGGTGTTAAATAGTATTGGCTTTGAGGTAACCAGTGTTGATGACATTGTTCGCCGTGCTCAGTGGCCAATTGATAAAGTGCAAGCCAGATTGCTGGACTTGGAGCTAGATGATCAAATAGAGCGAGTTTTAGATGGTTACATCAGGGTCTGTTGACCTTTGCGGGTTAATATTTGTTCAAACTAGAGGCAATTTAATCGCGGCGCGAGGTTTGTAACCTAGTGGGCTAAGTAAAAACCGAGCAAAGCTTCCGCGTCCTGCTCACGCCCCTTACCTACATCCATGTAGGCAACAAAGAGTTAATTGCCCCTAGGCAGAACCCTTCGGGTAGCGCCTGTGTGGCATTAATGCTGCGTTATCGCCAATTTATGGGGAATACACCACATAGGCTCTGCCTTGCCTAAATACCAAACAGGCTGCTGCAAATTTAACCTTGAAAGATTAACAGACCCTAAACTAAGTACTTAAGCTAAATGCGAGGTGGTGATATGTTTGAAGTGCTTATGTATCTTTTTGAAAACTATATTCACAACGACGCTGGGCTCTTCATTGAACCTAACGAATTGACCGATGAATTATTACGAGCTGGTTTTAATCAAGCCGAAATATTTAAAGCACTAGATTGGCTAGAGCAGCTAGCCGAATTACAGCATAGTGACACATCACCATATTTAATCACTGACTCGCCACAAACAATGAGAATATTTACCGACCACGAATGCAAAATGCTGGATGTGCAGTGCCGTAATTTTTTAATGTTTGTTGAACGCATTGGCGTTACTAATGGTATTACCCGTGAAATGGTAATGGACCGCTTAGCAGCGCTAGATAAATCTTTTATAGGGTTAGACGATTTAAAGTGGGTGGTGTTAATGGTGCTATTTAATATACCCGGAGCAGAAGTGGCTTGTGAGCAAATGGAAGATCTTATATTTGACCAGCCCGGCGACTTACTTCACTAATACCTAAATTCAAGATACCTATTAATACCTATTTAATACAAAATATGAGCATACGAGTAAATTAAATTGCTTAAGTACTTTCGAAAAAGTAATTTATATAGCAAGTATATGCCATAATCTTTGCCTTATTATTGCACCGTACTTTTTACGCTATAATTGGCCGCTAATTTAATGTAATGGGTATAGCTATTGTATCTTTAAGTGTTTTGGGTATATTAGGCGAAAATTCACCAACCTTTAGGATCACCATGAGTAAAATCGACCATTCGCTTTTCTCGGCGAATAAGCACGCCCTAGAAAAAGAATATGAGATATGCCCACAATGTGGTTCAGAGTTAGTGATCCGCAATAGTAAATCAGGCCCATTTTTAGGTTGTGCCAGCTACCCCAAGTGCGATTTTATTCGCCCGTTGGCGCATCACGATAGCAGTGAAATAAAAGTGCTAGAAGATTCCGCATGTCCACAATGTAGTAAGCAGCTGGTGGTAAAAAATGGCCGCTACGGTATGTTTATTGGTTGTACAGGGTATCCAGAGTGTCATTACATTGCCAATGAAAACGAGGCAAAGCAAAATGAAGAGCCATTACCTAGTTGCCCTAAATGTAAAAAAGGCCGTTTAGTTTCACGTAGTAATAAATTTGGTAAAATATTTTATTCATGCGATTGCTACCCAAGCTGTAAATATACGCTGAATAATAAACCGGTTGAGCAATCGTGCCCAGAATGTAACTGGCCACTGTTGATTGAGAGAAAAATGGCTAATAGCACTGTGTTACAATGCCCGCAAAAAAGTTGTATGCATAAACTTGCAGCCACTGAATAACGTTTAAAACTCCTGGAGACGATTTTGTCAGATCAATCTACTATAGCTGCTATAACATGTTTAGCGCAAGGCGAAGTGATTTTATACCCTACAGAAGCTGTATATGGCTTAGGTTGCGATCCAGATAATCAACAAGCAGTTGAGCGACTACTGGCTATTAAACAGCGCCCGGTCGAAAAAGGCCTTATTTTAATTGCCGATAACTACGGGCAGTTATTAAAATATGTAGATGATGCCAAAATCCCAATGGATAAACGCGCCGACATTTTTTCAAGTTGGCCAAATGCGATTACTTGGGTTATGCCCGCAGCTAAAAACACCCCAAAGTGGTTAACTGGGCAGTATGACACTATTGCAGTTAGGGTGACTAACCATCCAACCGTAAAGCGCTTATGCCAAGAGTTTGGTAAGCCACTGGTATCAACTAGCGCTAATTTAAGCGGTCAAAATACAGTATTAAGCATTGCCGAGGCTAAAAGCCAGTTTACTGAGCAGGTAGGTTATTATGTTGATGAGCCACTCGGTGGTAATACGCAACCAAGTACAATTAAAGATGCCATGAATGGCAAAGTATTTAGAGGTTAATATGCAAAGTGAATTATTAGAGCAAGTAAAAGCCTACTTTATGGCTTTGCAAGACACTATTAGCCAAGGCCTTGAAGCAGCCGATGGTAAAGCTAAGTTTATAGAAGATAACTGGCAGCGTAGCGAAGGCGGCGGCGGACGTACACGCGTTATCACTAATGGTAATATTATTGAGCAAGGCGGTGTTAACTACTCGCATGTATTTGGTGCCTCTATGCCCGCATCTGCAACCGCACACAGACCCGAACTTGCAGGGCGAAGCTTTCATGCTTGCGGTGTGTCATTGGTTATTCATCCAAAAAATCCACATATACCAACCAGTCATGCCAATGTGCGTTTTTTTATTGCCGAAAAAGAAGGCGAACAACCAATATGGTGGTTTGGTGGTGGCTTTGACTTAACCCCTTTTTATCCTGTACTTGATGATGTAGTACATTGGCATCAAGTAGCACATGACTTATGTGCACCATTTGGCGATGAGTTGTATCCAAAGTACAAAACCTGGTGCGATGAATATTTTTATTTAAAGCATCGCGATGAAACACGCGGTGTAGGTGGGTTATTTTTTGACGACCTAAATGAACTGGGTTTTGAGCAAAGCTTTGCCTTTACGCAAGCAGTAGGTAATGGCTTTTTAGAGGCTTACTTACCTATTATAGAGCGTCGTAAAAAAGATGAATACACAGCGCAGCAACGCGACTTCCAGCTTTATCGTCGTGGCCGCTACGTAGAGTTTAATTTAGTCTGGGATAGAGGCACTCTGTTTGGTTTGCAAACGGGTGGTCGCACCGAATCTATATTAATGTCTATGCCACCGTTAGCGCGTTGGGAGTATAACTACACTCCAGACGCAGAGAGTGCTGAGGCTAAGTTATACCAGTATTACTTACGCCCTCAGCAATGGTTGAGTACACAACCAAATGATTTAATTGCTAGAGAGTGCCAGCTTTAAGGCTTCTCGTGTAAATATAAAAGGCGCTACATAGCGCCTTTTTGTATTTAGCGTTATGCGTTAATGCTGGTTAATCATATGGCTCGCTAGCTGTCCAAACGATTGCTTAAGGCCTTCTCGTAGTAATGGATTATCTACTTCAAGGTCTAATGTTTTATTCATGCAGTACATCCATTGGTCGCGCAAGTCTTGATCAATGGTAAAAGGCATATGGCGTTTACGCAGCATAGGATGGCCATGTTTTGCTACAAATAGGTCTGGGCCGCCTAACCAGCCAGATAAAAATTCAAAAAACACTTGGCGAATTCTATCTAATGGCAGAGGATGCATATCATATAATGGTTTAGCGTATTCATCTGTAGCCATAATATCGTAGAATCTATTTGCAATAGCAAGTGCGCCTGCTTCTCCACCTAGTATTTCATAAGGTGTTTTTTCAGGTGTGGGTGTTTGCTCTATTGTGGCGGGCTTAGATTTTGAAAAAAGTCGTTTAATCATATTATTTATCATCGTTAATAGGCAGTATTACTACTGCAAAGAGGTTGCTTTAAAATGGACAAATATGCGGTTTTTGGAAATCCAATAAAACATTCAAAATCCCCCGCGATACATAAACAATTTGCTATCTCTTTAGGTGAGCAAATCGACTATCGCGCAATCTTAGCACCTATCGATAACTTTGAAAAAACAGTATCGAATTTTTTTGCTCAAGGCGGTAAGGGAGCTAATGTAACTATGCCCTTTAAAGAGCAGGCTTTTGCAATGGCAGATGAGCTCACACCATTAGCTAAAATTGTCGGTGCAGTAAATACCTTAAAAAAGCAAGCAGACGGCACGTTACTAGGCGATAACACCGACGGCATCGGCTTTGTAAGCGATCTGCTGGCTAATAATGTCAGTATTACCGGTAAACGTATTTTAATAATAGGCGCAGGCGGGGCTGCAAGGGGGGTTGTTTTACCCTTGCTGGATCATCAGCCACAGGAAGTTGTTATTGTTAATCGTACCGCCGAAAAAGCACAAAATTTAGCAAAGTTGTTTGCTCAACATGGGAATGTATCGGGTTATGGTTTTAACAATCTACCAGAAAACGATTATGCGCTTATCATAAACTCTACCTCTAGCAGTATGAATGACGAGCTTCCAGCACTTGATCAAAAACATATTACTAACTGTGAAGTAGCGTATGACATGTTTTATTCACTGCAAAATACCATTTTTATGAATTGGGTAGCGCAATATAATAGTAAGACTAAATTGTTGGATGGCAGCGGCATGCTAGTTGGTCAGGCTGCCCAGGCATATTATGTATGGCGTAATAAAATGCCTGCAATACTACCTGTCGTTAATGCACTAAAACAGGGAGCACTTACATGAACCAAGCAATACAATTTATAGATAGGTTAGAATTTAGAGAGCCAGCGCACCAATTAGTCTTTTTTGCACAAGTAAATGGCATGCTGGTGGAATGTGTTATTGCGGTAAGTAGTTTAGGTTTGACCGATGAAAGTCATGCAACAAGTTATTTTGAAAAAAATCGTTTTGATTACGAAGAGCGCGCCGAGCAACTTATCGAAGATGAAAGTTACAACTCGGCAGGCCAAATAGAAGTCAGCTTAATTAGCTAAGTGCTTATATAACGTCGTCACTTAAGTACTCATTTTTAAGCAGTACATAGTTATCCGCAGATACTTTTAAAAATGTAAGCTCTTGCTCGGTAAGCGCTCGAGCTTGCTTAACTGGACTGCCTACATATAAGTAACCAGACTCCAAACGCTTATTTGGTGGCACCAATGAACCCCCGCCAATAATCACATTATCTTCAACAATGGCATTGTCCATAATAATTGCGCCCATTCCCACCAATATACGATTACCTAACTGACAACCATGTAACATAACTTTGTGCCCAACCGTTACATCATCACCAATTATAAGCGGATAACCTTCGGGGTTACTTTTGGTTGCTCGCGATAAATGCAGCACGCTACCATCTTGTATATTAGTACGCTCACCAATGCGTATATAGTTTACATCACCACGGGCAGCAACTAACGGCCACACGCTGCTATCATCACCCAAAGTAATATCGCCAACCAATACCGATGATTCATCTATATAAACAGACGCATTAAATGAAGGGATAACACCTTTATAAGAACGGATTGTCATATCTGCACCTTTAACTAACAGTTATATTAAATTAAGAGTGTAACAGCAGAGCTTATTTAAGTGCCACAAAAGCAGTAATTGTTTATAAAACTATCAGTTTTAGGCGCTTTAGCTCAGTTACTGAGCGAACGTCGTTTTTTTTTAGTTTTTCAGTAAAAAATGCTTGATCTGTTTTCGGATCTCCCTATAATGCGACCCCACTGAGACGGGAAACGTCAACGCCTAGCGAGACACGAACTACTCAGAGAGTTAAATAAAACTTCGGTTTTAAATTGTCGAAAGAAAGTTTAAAACAAAGTATTGACTCGAAAAATAAAGGATGTATTATACGCATCCCTTGAGACGCTAAAGCGACTCAAAACGTTCTTTAACAATATAAAGCAATCATCTGTGTGGGCACTCGTACAGATTGAGTTCTAACAGCCAAGCTTAGTTCGCTAAGTAAGGCAAACAAATTAGAGTCTCAATTGAAAACTGAGTGACCAACAGAAGTAACTTATTTATAAGTTGCTTCGGCACAGTCAATTCAATATCGAAAGATATTAAAAATAAATTCAGAATTCATTGAGCTGTCGAAAGACATAAAACTTTTTAATTGAAGAGTTTGATCATGGCTCAGATTGAACGCTGGCGGCAGGCCTAACACATGCAAGTCGAGCGGTAACAGAGAGAAGCTTGCTTCTTTGCTGACGAGCGGCGGACGGGTGAGTAATGCTTGGGAACATGCCTTGAGGTGGGGGACAACAGTTGGAAACGACTGCTAATACCGCATAATGTCTACGGACCAAAGGGGGCTTCGGCTCTCGCCTTTAGATTGGCCCAAGTGGGATTAGCTAGTTGGTGAGGTAATGGCTCACCAAGGCGACGATCCCTAGCTGGTTTGAGAGGATGATCAGCCACACTGGGACTGAGACACGGCCCAGACTCCTACGGGAGGCAGCAGTGGGGAATATTGCACAATGGGCGCAAGCCTGATGCAGCCATGCCGCGTGTGTGAAGAAGGCCTTCGGGTTGTAAAGCACTTTCAGTCAGGAGGAAAGGTTAGTAGTTAATACCTGCTAGCTGTGACGTTACTGACAGAAGAAGCACCGGCTAACTCCGTGCCAGCAGCCGCGGTAATACGGAGGGTGCGAGCGTTAATCGGAATTACTGGGCGTAAAGCGTACGCAGGCGGTTTGTTAAGCGAGATGTGAAAGCCCCGGGCTCAACCTGGGAACTGCATTTCGAACTGGCAAACTAGAGTGTGATAGAGGGTGGTAGAATTTCAGGTGTAGCGGTGAAATGCGTAGAGATCTGAAGGAATACCGATGGCGAAGGCAGCCACCTGGGTCAACACTGACGCTCATGTACGAAAGCGTGGGGAGCAAACGGGATTAGATACCCCGGTAGTCCACGCCGTAAACGATGTCTACTAGAAGCTCGGAGCCTCGGTTCTGTTTTTCAAAGCTAACGCATTAAGTAGACCGCCTGGGGAGTACGGCCGCAAGGTTAAAACTCAAATGAATTGACGGGGGCCCGCACAAGCGGTGGAGCATGTGGTTTAATTCGATGCAACGCGAAGAACCTTACCTACACTTGACATACAGAGAACTTACCAGAGATGGTTTGGTGCCTTCGGGAACTCTGATACAGGTGCTGCATGGCTGTCGTCAGCTCGTGTTGTGAGATGTTGGGTTAAGTCCCGCAACGAGCGCAACCCCTATCCTTAGTTGCTAGCAGGTAATGCTGAGAACTCTAAGGAGACTGCCGGTGATAAACCGGAGGAAGGTGGGGACGACGTCAAGTCATCATGGCCCTTACGTGTAGGGCTACACACGTGCTACAATGGCGCATACAGAGTGCTGCGAACTCGCGAGAGTAAGCGAATCACTTAAAGTGCGTCGTAGTCCGGATTGGAGTCTGCAACTCGACTCCATGAAGTCGGAATCGCTAGTAATCGCGTATCAGAATGACGCGGTGAATACGTTCCCGGGCCTTGTACACACCGCCCGTCACACCATGGGAGTGGGTTGCTCCAGAAGTAGATAGTCTAACCCTCGGGAGGACGTTTACCACGGAGTGATTCATGACTGGGGTGAAGTCGTAACAAGGTAGCCCTAGGGGAACCTGGGGCTGGATCACCTCCTTATACGATTTAGAACTTATTTGTTCGTAGTGTCCACACAGATGATTGTTAATTGTAAAGAGAACAACACTTATTGTTTGGGTCTGTAGCTCAGCTGGTTAGAGCGCACCCCTGATAAGGGTGAGGTCGGTAGTTCAAATCTACTCAGACCCACCACTTCTTTTTAATACTTCGTTGTAAGCTTCGTTGTTTAGTAAACTAAACGGCCTCAACTTACGCCTTGTCTTAAAAATAAGTCGGTATACAAACAGTAAGACCAGCATATGTGGGGCTATAGCTCAGCTGGGAGAGCGCCTGCCTTGCACGCAGGAGGTCAGCAGTTCGATCCTGCTTAGCTCCACCACTTTACTTCTTAAAAATAAATATTCTTTATCGGGTCATAAACGACCTGAGAATGAAGTGTGTTTAATTTTGAGAAGTTTTTATTTCTCTTGCTCTTTAAAAATTTGGAAAAGCTGATAATAAAATTCTGATAAATAACATTGTTATTTATCAAGAGTTTTCAAAAGTAAAAAAAGAATGGTAGCAGTACCATTCAGTGCCATTTAATTAACTCTTTGAGTTGATTGATTGGTATCTACTTTAGTATTCAATATTGACTTCTGGCGAAGTTAAACTGTCACACAACAAAGACCCGTTTGGGTTGTATGGTTAAGTGACTAAGCGTACACGGTGGATGCCTTGGCAGTTGGAGGCGATGAAGGACGTATTAACTTGCGATAAGCCTAGTCAAGCTAGTAAAAAGCACTTGAGACTAGGATTTCCGAATGGGGAAACCCACCTGCTTGCAGGTATCGTTAACTGAATACATAGGTTAACGAGGCGAACGCGGAGAACTGAAACATCTAAGTACCCGTAGGAAAAGAAATCAACCGAGATTCCGAAAGTAGCGGCGAGCGAAATCGGAACAGCCCTTAAGCTTATTATGTGTTAATGGAAGGCTGCTGGAAAGCGCCACGATACAGGGTGATAGTCCCGTACATGAAAAGACATTTTAAGTGAAATCGAGTAGGTCGGAGCACGTGAAACTTTGACTGAATATAGGTGGACCATCATCTAAGGCTAAATACTCCCAACTGACCGATAGTGAACCAGTACCGTGAGGGAAAGGCGAAAAGAACCCCTGTGAGGGGAGTGAAATAGAACCTGAAACCGTGTACGTACAAGCAGTAGGAGCCCACTTGTTGGGTGACTGCGTACCTTTTGTATAATGGGTCAGCGACTTATATTTTGTAGCGAGGTTAACCGATTAGGGTAGCCGTAGGGAAACCGAGTCTTAACTGGGCGAATAGTTGCAAGGTATAGACCCGAAACCCGGTGATCTAGCCATGAGCAGGTTGAAGGTTGAGTAACATCAACTGGAGGACCGAACCCACTAACGTTGAAAAGTTAGGGGATGACTTGTGGTTAGGAGTGAAAGGCTAATCAAACCGGGAGATAGCTGGTTCTCCCCGAAATCTATTTAGGTAGAGCCTCGGACGAATACTTACGGGGGTAGAGCACTGTTAAGGCTAGGGGGTCATCCCGACTTACCAACCCTTTGCAAACTCCGAATACCGTAAAGTAATATCCGGGAGACACACGGCGGGTGCTAACGTCCGTCGTGAAGAGGGAAACAACCCAGACCGCCAGCTAAGGTCCCAAAGTCATAGTTAAGTGGGAAACGATGTGGAAAGGCCCAGACAGCCAGGAGGTTGGCTTAGAAGCAGCCATCCTTTAAAGAAAGCGTAATAGCTCACTGGTCGAGTCGGTCTGCGCGGAAGATGTAACGGGGCTAAACTATGCACCGAAGCTGCGGATTCAGAATTTATTCTGAGTGGTAGGGGAGCGTTCTGTAAGCCGTTGAAGGTGACCCGGGAGGGTTGCTGGAGGTATCAGAAGTGCGAATGCTGACATGAGTAACGATAATGGGAGTGAAAAACTCCCACGCCGGAAGACCAAGGGTTCCTATCCCATGTTAATCAGGGTAGGGTAAGTCGACCCCTAAGGCGAGGCCGAAAGGCGTAGTCGATGGGAAACAGATTAATATTTCTGTACTCGATATAATTGCGATGGGGGGACGGAGCAGGCTAAGCAAGCATGGCGTTGGTAGTCCATGTGAAAGTGAGTAGGGCGTTTGTTTAGGTAAATCCGGACGAACACTAAACCTGAGACACGAGACGAGTCACCACGGTGATGAAGTTGCTGATGCCATACTTCCAGGAAAAGCCTCTAAGCTTCAGATTATATGGAATCGTACCCCAAACCGACACAGGTGGTCAGGTAGAGAATACTAAGGCGCTTGAGAGAACTCGGGTGAAGGAACTAGGCAAAATCGTACCGTAACTTCGGGAGAAGGTACGCTCCTATCTGTGATGAGACTTGCTCTCTAAGCGGACGGGAGCCGCAGTGACCAGGTGGCTGGGACTGTTTATTAAAAACACAGCACTGTGCAAAATCGCAAGATGACGTATACGGTGTGACACCTGCCCGGTGCCGGAAGGTTAATTGATGGGGTTATCCTTAGGGAGAAGCTCTTGATCGAAGCCCCGGTAAACGGCGGCCGTAACTATAACGGTCCTAAGGTAGCGAAATTCCTTGTCGGGTAAGTTCCGACCTGCACGAATGGTGTAACCATGGCCACGCTGTCTCCACCCGAGACTCAGTGAAATTGAAATCGCAGTGAAGATGCTGTGTACCCGCGGCTAGACGGAAAGACCCCGTGAACCTTTACTACAGCTTGGCACTGAACATTGAACCTACATGTGTAGGATAGGTGGGAGACTTTGAAGATGAGACGCTAGTTTTGTTGGAGTCAACCTTGAAATACCACCCTTGTAGTTTTGATGTTCTAACGTTGGCCCCTGAATCGGGGTTACGGACAGTGCCTGGTGGGTAGTTTGACTGGGGCGGTCTCCTCCTAAAGAGTAACGGAGGAGCACGAAGGTTGGCTAAGTACGGTCGGACATCGTACGGTTAGTGTAATGGTAGAAGCCAGCTTAACTGCGAGACAGACACGTCGAGCAGGTACGAAAGTAGGTCATAGTGATCCGGTGGTTCTGAATGGAAGGGCCATCGCTCAACGGATAAAAGGTACTCCGGGGATAACAGGCTGATACCGCCCAAGAGTTCATATCGACGGCGGTGTTTGGCACCTCGATGTCGGCTCATCACATCCTGGGGCTGAAGTCGGTCCCAAGGGTATGGCTGTTCGCCATTTAAAGTGGTACGCGAGCTGGGTTTAGAACGTCGTGAGACAGTTCGGTCCCTATCTGCCGTGGGCGTTTGAGAATTGAGAGGGGTTGCTCCTAGTACGAGAGGACCGGAGTGAACGAACCGCTGGTGTTCGGGTTGTCATGCCAATGGCATTGCCCGGTAGCTACGTTCGGAACTGATAAGCGCTGAAAGCATCTAAGCGCGAAGCAGGCCTCGAGATGATTTCTCACTAGAGCTATAAGCTCTCTGAAGGGCCGTTGGAGACTACAACGTTGATAGGCAAGATGTGGAAGTGCTGTGAGGCATTAAGCTAACTTGTACTAATTACCCGTGAGGCTTAACCATACAACGCCAAACGCGTTTTATGTGACAGTTCAAGCAAGAAGTTAATATGACTAAAGTAGATATTTACGCAAAGACTTAAAAAATATTATCAGATATTTTCCAAATTCAGTTAATTTGTAGTGATACGAATTAACGCCCTAATTTGCTTGGTAACAATAGCGTTTTGGACCCACCTGACCCCATGCCGAACTCAGTAGTGAAACGAAACAGCGCCGATGATAGTGTAGCATTTGCTATGTGAAAGTAGGACATTGCCAGGCTCCAAATTGTAAAAAGCCCGAATTTAACGATTCGGGCTTTTTTACGTCTGCAGAAAAGTGAAATGTGGGTGAATAATGTACACAAGTCTCCCGCGTAGGTTGGGCGAGCGTAGCGACACCCGACGATAAAGAGCATCAAAAATAGCTAGATTGTTGCTTTTCTACTGCGTAGTGCATCGATAGCAAATGCTATTTATTAAGTGAGTATATTTATCCATGCTCATACTTGCTCAACTGGATTAAGCTATGGCAAATATGGAGGTAAGAGTATCATTGGCAGGTTTTACATATCTATCAATATGGGTGACTAGGCCAGGCTTCAAATCGAGAAAGCCCGATTGAAAATATTCGGGCTTTTTTACGTCTGCAGAAAAGTGAAGTGTGGGTGAGTGATGTACACAAATCTCCCACGTAGGTCGGGCGAGCGTAGCGACACCCGACGATAAAGAGCATCAAAAATAGCTCAAGGAGCCTGTAGCCTTTAACAATCGTTGTATTCTCAAGTTAGAAATTCATTTTTAAAATCATTTTGTTGCAACTTCACTGTTGGTTTAATAAGTGACCTGTGTAAAACTACTGAGGTTAATTCAGTAAATCAGGTGACATGAATGTCAAATATTAAAGCTTGGAAACTTCTCAGCCTGTTTTGTTTGTTTGCGGTGCTTATGGGTTGCCAATCTAAAGAAGAGCAACTGCAAAAAACAATTCAAGAATCGATTAAAAAAGCGGAGGTTGAGCTATCACAGCTAGGTACTGCGCTTGATAATGGTAGTTTGCGTAATGCATTATTACTTAAAGAATACGGTGTTCAGCTTAAAAATCAGCAACCAGAACTTTCAAAAGTTGTTGATGTCATTACCCTTGACGCCACTCGTCAAGGTGCACTTTATAGTGGTTTAACACAGCGACTTAAAGATATTAAGGGCACCTACCTTATTCCTCCTTACGAAGATACTTTGCACAGTATTGACTTATTGCGCGAAGCTGCAAAGCCTACGTTATTTTCAGATGCGTTAACCGATCCTATTAATATGCTTGCGGATATGTCTAAAGGTAATTTAGCGCGTATTGGTGCTATTAGTCAGCAAGCTGAAGGCGCTGGAGTTGGTAACCAAATGGTGGGTAATCCTAATTATGGTAACTGGCAATCTAACAGCAATGGTACTAGCTTTTGGCAATGGTACGGTATGTATCGTATTTTAGGGGATGTATTCAATCGTGTTGAATATGGTAGCTGGAGCCGAGGTCGTAAATATAGTTATTACAATGATTACGGCCGCACGCGCTACTCAAGCCCAAAACAAATTAAAGCGCAGAGCACGCTAGAAACACGTACGCGTCAATCATATCAACGCCAAGGTAAGCAGTTTACTAGCCCTTATGCGAGCAAAAAAACGGGGGCGTCAGGCTTAAGCCGAAGTAGCTACACACCACCTAAAAGTCGCAGTAGTTATTCTCGTTCGAGTAGTTATAGCAATAACTCGGGCTCAGTTCGTAACAGCGGTAGTAGAACCTCTCGTGGCGTGAGCCGTGGTAAGTAAAAGAATAAAGTTGGAGTTAGAGTAATATGTATGAATTTAATGGAATAACAATGTGGTCACTACAAGCGCTGGCGATTGATTTTGCAATTATTGTTTTGCTGTTTGTGAGTCTTAAATATATTAAGGGTTGGGTATCTAACCTGCATGCTAATGATGAAATTACTGAGCGTGATAACTTTGCATTTGGTATTAGTTTTGCTGCGGGTTTAGTTGCATTGGCGATTGTGCTTACAGGTGTAAGCAGCGGTGCTTTTGCAGTGTCATTACAGCAAGAAGCTCTGCAAATGTTGGGCTATGGTGCACTGGCTATTTTACTTATTAAGCTTGGGCATTTCTTTCAAGATAAAGTTGCGCTGCGTAAAGTGAGCTTACATAGCGAAATAGTTAAAGGTAACGTGACTGCGGCTGTTATCGACTTTGGCCACGTTGTTAGTGTCGCCATTGTAATTCGCTCGGCATTGCTGTGGGTGGCTACCGACGGTTGGCATGGTTTACCAATTGTGGTTGCTGCTTTTGTTATTGGCAGCCTAGTGCTGTTGTTAGTGAGCCAATATCGCGTACAGCTGTTTAAGCGCACCAATAAAAGTGGTGATTGCTTACAACAAGCAATTATTGATGGCAACTTAGCCGTGGGTATTCGTTATGCCGGTTTTTTAATTGGCAGCGCATTAGCCATTACCGCAGCAACGGGGATTGCGCCTTATGTAGCCGATAATATTAATGCGAGTTTGTTGTACTGGGCTATAAGTGCAGTAGTTAGTTTACTGGTATTTATTATTTTGCACTTAGTGACAATTAAAATAATTTTATCTGGCTGTGATATTTCAGATGAAGTGAACCGTCAAAAAAATGTGGGTGTAGCCGCTATTTCTGCAGCGTTATCATTTGCGGTAGGTATAACTATGGCAACACTATTAGGCGCATAATCGAGTGTCATCAACTATAAAAAGCCCAAGTAAATTTAGTTTACTTGGGCACGATATTTTACTTATTACCGTTATGGCCGTACTCGCAGGGTGTGGCCTTATTTATGAATACTTACTGTCTCATTATGCGGGGCGGGTACTTGGCTCAGTAGAAAGCGCTATTTATGCGATGATCGGCACTATGATAGTAGCAATGGGCATTGGCGCATTTTTAGCACGTTGGTTTAAAGATGCATTTACCGCCTTTGCTTGGCTAGAAAGTATAATTGCTTTGATTGGTATGGGCTGTATTTTAGCCATTGCCGGCGTTATTGCTGTTAGCTATTCACTGCCGCATATGTTTTCGAGTATTTTTAATTTACCTCCCGACGTAGTACTCAATGGCTATGTATTTCAAAAGCTACAAGAGTGGTCGCGTTTTTTACCCTATGTATTTGGCCTTATACTTGGCTTGTTTATTGGTATGGAAATACCGCTTATTGCGCGTATTCGTCAGCATGTTTATGGCCGTTTTTTAGAAAATAACGCAGGAACAATTTATGGTGCCGACTATATAGGCGCCGGAATTGGCGCGGCTATTTGGGTTAGCATTATGTTGTCTATGCCCATAATGCAAGCAGCCGCGTGGACTGCGCTGTTTAATATAATTGCTGGGCTTGCTTTTTTATGGCGGTATCACACCTATGTACGCTTTGCCAAACTGTTATTAGCGTGTCACCTGTTATTACTAGTATTATTTGCGTTTATATTGGTATTGGGCAGTAGTTGGATGGATAACTTGAGCAATGTTTTATACAAAGACAAGGTTATTTATTCTCAAGCCACTAAATATCAACATGTGGTACTAACCGAGCGGTTAAGTAAAAATCAGCCGCAGCCAATAACCGATTTATACTTAAATGGGCGCTTACAGTTCTCTAGTGTTGATGAGCAAATATATCATTCAATGTTAGTTTACCCGGCTATGTTGGCGTCAAACCGTCATGAGCGGGTACTGATCATTGGCGGTGGCGATGGGCTGGCACTTAGAGATGTTTTAAAGTGGCCGGTGAGCAAAGTAACCCTGATTGACCTTGATGGGCAATTGCTTAATTTGTTTGGCCATAAAGATGCTGAATTTACTTCGCCTGAAGATATTAGCCAGCGGTTGTTAAGCCTTAATAGCAAATCTATGCATGATCCGCGTGCAGATATTATTGTTGGTGATGCCTTTTTAGAAGTTGAAAAGTTGCTCGATCAGGCAAAGCAATTTGATACTATTTTAATTGATTTACCTGACCCTAATCATCCCGATTTAAATAAAATGTATAGTGACTACTTTTATAATCATGTACGCCAATTACTAGCACCAGATGGCGCAATGGCGGTGCAGTCAACTTCGCCTTATCATGCTAAAAAAGCCTTTTTAAGTATTGCTAAAACGGTTAAAGCGGCTGGATTTGAATATGTAGAGCAGTATCAACAAAACATTCCTTCATTTGGACAGTGGGGCTGGACTATAGCTACCAAAATGGGGCAATCGGCTAGTGGGCGAATCAACGATGTAACCGCAATGCCGATACCATCAAGGTGGATCAGTAAAGAATATTTACTGGCTAGTTTTATTTTTCCGAATAATTATTTCGAACATATTAAAGATATTGAAGTCAATAGGTTAGGCTCTGGCCAACTGTACGATTATTACCGTACAGCATGGCAAATAGAAAGCGAGTTGTATAAAAACTAATAAAACATGGTTGACATAATATGTCAGCCATGAGAATCTTAACTCAGACATAATATGTCAAACGACAAAAGGCAGAGACATGGAATTAAATGAACTTTCAATAAAATTAGCTTCTTTTGAAACAGAAGGCGCTAACTTTGAGTCTTTCTTGATTGCTAATCCAGGTGAGCAAGATGTATTACAAGTCATTGTTGATGAAAATGATGAGCTTCCAATTTTTGTTACGCAAACACAAGAGCAGTTATTATGCATTAGCTACTTGTTTGACGAAGATGAAGTTAAGCCGGAATTACGTAACGAGTTAAACGAAACATTACTACGTTTAAACGTGCCAATTCCATTAAGTGCATTTGCTAAAATCGATAATAAATACGCGATTTTTGGCGCACTGTCGGTAAATTCATCATTAGATGACATTACCCACGAACTAGTGACATTAGCCGATAATGCTATTGATGCACTAGAAGCCGTGACCATGTATTTAAACGATTAGTAGCGATTTAGTGGAGTTAAGATTATGAGTATTTTAAAAAAATTATTTACAGCAGTACGTGGCGGCGCGCGTGAAGCAGGCGAAGCAATTGTAGATAAAAACGGTATCCGTATTTTTGAGCAAGAAATTGCAGATGCACAAAATGCTTTGCACCGTGCTAAAAAAAGCCTAACAGAAGTTATGGCGAAAGAAATGCAAACTAAGCGTAAAATTAGCGCTGTAGATGCATCTATTGCTGAGCATGAAGCTTATGCTGGGCAAGCGCTGGAAAAAGGCAACGAAGCTTTAGCATTAGAAATTGCAGAAAAAATTGGCGAGTTTGAAGCTGAAAAAGCAGAGAACGAACAAGTATTATCTGGTTTTAGCAATCATATTGTAGCGCTTAAACAGCAAGTTAAAGAAGCTGAAAAGTCGATTAAAGAAAACCAACGCCAGCTAACTATGGTTAAAACCACAGAAAGCGTGCAACAAGCTACTATGGCTGTAAACAGCACATTAAACACTAACAGCTCGTCTATGACATCGGCTCGCCAATCACTTGAGCGTATTAAGCAACGCCAGCAAGACCGTCAAGATCAGTTAGGTGCAGCTAAAGAGCTTGAAGCCGATGTAAACGGCGACGATTTAAAAGCGAAAATGGCAGAAGCCGGAATTGGCGACAGCAGTCCAAAAAGTGCTGATATTTTAGCGCGTATTAAAGCCAAGCAAAATAGCTAATAATTACGTTCATATTTAAAAAGGTAACCAGGCTTTAGCTTAGTTACCTTTTTTGCTTAGAAGGCAGCCTTCCTATGTTTAATTTTTTCAAATCTAAAAAAGAGCCAGAGCGTCAGCTTAATCATGCCAGTGAGCTTAAAAAAGGTGACATGTTTACTGTCATCGATTCATTTGCTTATCCAGCGTGGTTAAAAGGGCAAACTCTTCGCGTTATTGATATACAAACTTACCAGTATCAACACAGTAGTGACACTGAGTTTGTGTTGGAAAGTGACAGCGGCCAAGTGGTATTTTTACAAATAGAGCAAGAAGATGGTGAGCAATGGGCTAACTTTTCTATAAAAGTACAACGTGATGAAGTAGAAGATATATTTGGCCTTGATCAGTTTGCGCGTATTTTTGATGAAGAGTCTTTAACGCATATCACAGTGCAAAATATACCAGAGCGTTTTACGCAGTTTTTAGCTAACAGCTATCAGCAAAGCGAATCGCCATTTGTGTGTTATTTTCATAATAAAGACTATCGCAATCAAGCTCTTCCACGTTATGAGCAAGAAGGTGGTGAGCTGTGTGAAATGATTTGTTTAGAGTCTGATGATAAAGGCTTTGGTTTAAATATTGAGATTTGGGATGGTGGCGAAACCGAAGTATCGCTTACCTTAACGCGGCCAATTACCGACATTGTTGACTTGTTTCCAGGAGACGCTAAGTGAGTGATGCTAAAGAAAAGTGGTTACGCCAAGAGCAGGCAGTGCGTGCCACGCAAATGGCATTTGATCTAAGTAGCGAAGTACAAAAGTCGATAAAAAAGCAAGCGATTGATCAAGAGCTAACACCTTCAGATATGATCCGCAAAATACTCGGTTTGGATGTAAAGTCTAAAAAAACCCGACAGCGTCTATCGTTTAATTTAAACGACGATGAAATAGCACAGCTTGCAAGCCGTTTTGATGTGCAAAGTGATGATAAGCGCGTAGTAAAGCAACGCGTTGCAGAACTTTTGATTGCTCATACAAAAAAAATTAAGTAGTTTTATGTTATAGACGCTATGCCCTTAAACTAAAAAGATAAAATAACGAGTTGCCGTGAATATAATTTTAATTGCTTACTTACTAATTTTTGCATTATTTGGTACTGCGGCAAGCTACTTTGTGCGTTTTATTTATGCGTATTGGGTGCTTAACAAAATGCCAATGCACTATATTATTAAGGCGGGGATTTGTTTAGTAATGGTGGTAATTATTTCAGCGTTAATCCCATATTTAGGATAACGCTGAAATTAAATTGTTTGCAGCATTATTTTATTTCAAAAGGTTGGCATTGCTGATTAATACATAGTGATTGTACTTCAAGCACTGATGGGCAGTCAGTTAAGCCTTGTGCCTTATTTAGCGTGTTTTCTTGTGCTGTTATTTGCTGTGCAATCTGCTCAGCTTGTTCTTGTTGGGTATTAAGTGTTGAGTACACCGTATACTTACTTGGCCCACCGCACGCACGCGCACCTACTTCAAGCACTTTACATTGAAAGCTAGCTGTACAGCTATTGTTACTAACAATATCGTTAAGTTGACTATTAAGACTCGCTAAACTCGTTCCGTGATCATTGCTTGACGATGTTGTGCTAGCACAGCCGCTCAGTAACAAAATACTAGTAGCAATACTTACAATTGATAGTTTAATTGCTGATGGCAAACAACTCATAACCTTATCCTTAAAATACACTTACTGCTGAGCCTTCAAGTTTAACACATTTATTTTCTACACACTGCGTGCTTGGCGCAGTTAAATGTTGGCAAATACTGACCATTTGATTTTGGGCATTATAGTTACTTTCAAAAGTAGTGATTTTTTTACTTAATGCAGTGACTTGCTCAGTTGTTGCTGTTGTCGTTGAATACACTATATAACTACTTGGGCCGCCACATGCTCGGCTACCTACAGCTTCTACTTGGCACTGCGTACTGCTATCACATTGTTTATTAGCAATGAGCGTATTTAATTCATTTTTAGCTGTTTTAATGTCATCAAGAGTAACTGTTTTCATGGCAGTATTTGATAGTTTTTCGGCTGGGGCATGTAATTCTGCTTTGTTACTTTTTTGCAGTTGTTGTAGTTTTTGCTGCGATGACGTTGTTGCTTCGCTGGCAGTTGTTTTTTCTGTTTCTGCTACGGGGTTATCTAAACAAGCGGTTAAACACAGTGGTAAAAATATAGCTAGCAATGGTGTACGCATAACAAATCCTGATAGTGGTGAATTATTCACCACTATCATACACTGTGCATTTGTTACGGCAATAAAAACTCTATTATCAAGCAATTAAAGCCGTTATTAATTACTGTGAATATTTACAGCCCGCCTTGGGTTAACTTGCTGGGGTTAAGTAGCTTTTCGAGCTCGCTGCGCGATAAATCAGTTTCTTGCTCGGCAACATCAATAATTGGGCGAGCTTCTTTATATGCTTGTTTCGCTATTTTGGCTGCTTTTTCATAACCGATCACCGGATTTAGCGCGGTTACTAAAATAGGATTTTTAGCCAGTGCCTTATCAATATTTAGCTGATTTACTGTAAAGCTAGCAATGGCTTTATCTCCCAGTGCTTGGGCGCTATTAGCGAGTAACTCTATACTTTGTAAAATATTATAAGCAATTACCGGCAGCATTACATTTAGCTCAAAATTACCTGCTTGGCCGGCAACGGTAATTGTAGCGTCGTTACCAATTACTTGGGCGCTCACCATAGCTGCCGCTTCGGGGATCACTGGGTTTACTTTGCCGGGCATAATAGATGATCCGGGTTGCAGTGCTTCAAGCTCTATTTCACCTAAACCAGCTAATGGACCAGAGTTCATCCAGCGCAAGTCGTTGGCTATTTTCATTTGCGCTACAGCAAGTACTTTTAATTGCCCTGAAAGCGCGACAATGGCATCTTGCGAACCAATATTGTAAAAAAAGTTACTGCTAGGCGTAAATCTAATACCTACGTTGGCACTGAGATTTTTAGCAAATAGCGGTGCAAATTGTGGATCGGCATTAATACCTGTTCCTACAGCGGTACCACCTTGCGCTAGTTCGCAAACACGCTCTAGGCTATGCCTTATACCAGCCGCGGCATGGTTAATTTGCGTTTGCCAGGCACTTAGAGTTTGCCCAAAAGTAACCGGCATAGCATCCATTAAATGAGTGCGGCCGGTTTTTACTATAGCGCCAACCTCGGCTTTTTTGTGTTCTAAATGCTGTGATAGTTTTTCTAGTGAAGGGAGTAATTCGTACACCACATTTATTGCGCTGCTCAGGGCAATGGCAGTAGGGATCACATCGTTAGAGCTTTGCCCCATGTTTACATCATCATTAGGATGAATGCTTTCATCGCCTAGCCGGCTTGCTAAAGTGGCAATCACTTCATTGGCATTCATATTTGAGCTAGTACCCGAGCCAGTTTGAAATATATCGACCGGGAAATGCTCATAATGGCTACCATCAATAATTTCTTGGCATGCTTGCTCTATTGCTTTAGCTTTAGTTTTGCTTAGGTGCCCAAGCTCAAAGTTGCTCTGCGCTGCCGCTTGTTTAATGTAAGCAAGGGCGGTTATAAACTGCTTAGGCATAGCTAAACCACTGATGGCAAAATTATTCACAGCGCGCTGAGTTTGCGCTTGATATAGTGCATTAGCAGGGACTTGTAACTCGCCCATGCTATCTGATTCTGTTCTAAACTGAGTCATAATATTCTTCCTTAAAAGGATTAAACCAGCGGCTGAGAATGCTCATTACGCACTCGCTTGGTAATTATTTATTGTAAGTAAACCTTGTACTCTATCTGTAGGCTGGTGTGGTAAATTGCAAGGGTTATTTGATAATAGTTATCATTACATTTTGAGCTAGGTGTTTCAATGTAAAGTACAGCTATAAAAGTATAGATTAATTAACTGGCTTTAAAGCGTACATTAGCGCACGACAAAATACGCTAAATTTGTTTTACTGTTGCGCATCAGTCTTTAACCTTGAGAGTAAAAATGATCAAGCCATTCTCACAAGCGTGTGAAAATAATAAACAGCCTATTTTAGCGCAGTTAAAATCTGTGTTAGCGAATGCCAAAACGGTGCTCGAAATAGGCTCAGGTACAGGTCAGCACAGCGTGTACTTTGCTCAGCAGTTGCCGCATTTACAATGGTATAGCAGCGACAGAGCGATTAATCATGAAGGTATTAATTTATGGCACCGCGAGGTTAATTTAACCAATTTACATGCTCCCCTTGAACTTGACTTAAACAATGCGTGGCCAATAGATAAAGTGGATGCTATTTACACGGCTAATACTTTTCATATTGTAAGCTGGCAACTTGTAGAGCATTTTTTTGCGGGTGTAAAACAGCATTTAAATGACCAAGGCATAGTATGTATTTACGGGCCATTTAAATATAAAGGCGAGTTTACTAGCCAAAGTAATAACGACTTTAATCGCTTTTTAATAGAGCGCGACCCACTTAGCGGTATTAGAGATTTTGCAGCAGTTGAGCTATTAGCAAAGCAAGCAGGGCTAACGTTAATAAGTGATATAGCCATGCCTGCTAATAATCAGTTACTGATTTTTAAACGGCAGTAATGCGCTGCATTGATCTTTATAAATATTAATATGCTGGCGTTCACGTTTTAAGTAATCGCTAATTGCGTTGCTAAAGTTATTATCAACTATATGGTGAGCTGAGTAGGTTAATACAGGGGCAAAACCGCGTGCTATTTTATGCTCACCTTGTGCCCCTGAATGAAAACAGCTGAGGTTATGCTTTATTGCAAACTCAATCCCTTGGTAATAGCATAGTTCAAAGTGCAGAGAATCTACCTCTTCGCTTGCCCCCCAATACCGCCCATACAGTGTATCTGCTCCTATTAGGCTAAGGGTTGCGGCAATAATAGCGTCTTCTTTTTTGGCTAGCATAATGACTAGCTTGTCGGCCATTAGCGCATGTAAAAGCTTAAAAAAGGGCATATTTAAATAGCCTAAGTGGCCAGAGCGTTTTAAATAAGTACGTTGATAAAATTCGCAAAATAGCTGCATAATTTCAGGCGTAATTTGCATCCCTTGCAGCCATTCAATAGTAATGTTTTGTTGGGTTATTTTGCTGCGTTCTTTTTTTAGTGATTTACGCTTACGTGAATTAAGCGTATTTAAAAAATCGTCAAAGCATGTAAAGCCTTTATTAAACCACTGAAATTGCACACCCACTCTAAGCATAGCGTGTTGCTCAGTGAGGTGTGTGGCTTGGGCTAAGTTGCAAAAATTAACGTGCCAACCAGACCAGCCTTGCTCTTTGCTGTGCAGGTTTAGTAACTCTGTAATGTATTTATACACTAAACTAGGATTGCTGTGCTCTATAGCAATACGGCTACCTTCAATGGGGCAAAATGGCACACCGCATAACCATTTAGGGTAGTACTCTAAGCCATGTTTCTCGTATGCTTCTGCCCAGGCCCAATCAAACACATATTCACCGTAAGAGTGGCTTTTTAAATAGCCAGGTGCCAGCGCAATAATATTTTCGCCCTCAAAAATAGCTAAGTGATAAGGCTGCCAACCACTTTGTTGATTAACACACTGACTTTGCTCTAATGCGTATAAAAAAGCATGTTGGGTAAATGGCTCGTCGCCAAACAAACGTTGCCAATGCGCTCGCTCTATTTGATTAATACTACTAAACCATTGATGCGAAAATGTCGCCATTACTACTTACCTTGTGCGTGTTCTACGTTTTTTATAAAGGTGCTTATTTGTTTTTTAAGCTCAGGAAAAAAGGGGTTATAGGTTAATCGTTGTAAGGTGGGATATTGCTTTAAGTTAGCAGCTGTACGTTCTCCAAGTTGCGGGCTTTTTGTGGTTTTACAGGTTTTATATAACTTTTCGCCGCCAATAAAACTGCCGCAATTACGATAAGAGGCACTAATACCATAATGCGGATTTTGTGGTGAGTTAACAATGGCAATATGCGATATACCATGGATTTTTAGACATGCTTCGCTGGCACACTGCGGATTTAATACTCTGTAATCTGCTGCAAAATTTGGGGGTAAAATAGTGCTGCTACCATAAAGCACTAGGGTATCGAGTTTTTTATAGCGACTTAAATTAGTATTATGTAGTGCATTTAATAATTTAAGGGTGGCATGGCTATCAATTGTCGCGTCAATATCGCTTATTACGCTAAATACAGGCAATGCCAAAGCAGGGCGCTTACTTAAGTTTTTAATGCTAACCAATGACATTGCATCATATGAGGCTGCTGCAGCATTGAGTGGAAACGACTCATACTTAGCAAAATCAACATCGGCGTCTTTATCTATCCAATTTAAAAATGGGATTAAATCAAGCCACTTGGCTATCCAACCTTGTTTATTATGCGGCTCGGAGCCCGGTGAAAATAACATAAGCGCCGTTATTTTTGATGAAAGCGCTTGCGTGATTGCATAGTCTATAAGTAGTGCGGCCCCCGTAGAGTAGCCCCCTAAAATAACCTCATCAAAGTCTTGTGTTGTGCGCTCTATAGCGTAACGCACAGCTTGTTGCCATTGCTGTAGGTCTACATCTTGTAACGCACTAGCAGCACTGCCGTGGCCGGGTAACAAAATAGTGCGTACGGTATAACCTTGCTGATAATACACTTGGGCTAAATCGTGATAGGTAAAAGGAGAGTCGGTAAGGCCGTGCACGAGTAATACCGCTTTTTTACTTTGTGAATGTTTTAACTCAAAAGGAGCAATAATGTCGGCAATAGTGGGGTTAGGCTTACGACTGCCTTGAGTAACTAGTTGCTGATACGTTTGAGTAAATACAGGGCATGGCATAGCAGCGCGAGGATTAGCTACACTAATATACTGATACGCATGATTGAGGTAGCTATTAAATGGGGCACGCGCTTGGTAATCAAAATACGCTTGGTGGTGATCCTTTGTATAGCGTAATAGGCCTTGCTGTTTACTCTTTTTAATAAATTCAAAATCGCTTGCCTGCGCAATACAATTTTCAGCGACAGCTAAGTGAGGCAAAAAGCTAAGCATACAAGTTAAAAATATTTTTAAAAACACACTATTATTGTTCATAAACCACTGCATATTGAGCAAGACACTCGGTTAGCTTAATTAGTTCAAGCGGTTTTGCAAGGTGTTGATTAAAACCAACCGCCTGAGCGTGTGCTTTGTCTTCGGGCATAACGTCGGCAGTTAAGGCAACAATTGGCAGTTCCTCAGCCGTTTTAAATTGCCTGATTAGGGCCGTTGCTCTATAGCCATCCATTACTGGCATTTGGCAATCCATAAGCACGAGGTCAAAATGCTGTTTTTTTATAATATTAACTGCAAGCTCACCATTTTCAACAACCTGTGGCACAATTTTTAGTGAGCCAAGCATGGCTTTTATAACCATTTGATTAACCGGGTTATCTTCGGCCACTAAAATTTTTAAAGCGGCTATATTAGTATTATCTGTAGGTTTTATAAGAGGTTCTTGCGCTTTAACCGTCTCTATTTCTAATGTAAATGTAAAAGTAGAGCCTTTATCAAGCTCGCTATGTAGCGCTATATTTGCATTCATTAATACACTAAGCTCTTTGGCTATGGCTAACCCAAGGCCGGTGCCACCAAACTGCCGAGAAGTAGAGTTATCGGCTTGAGTAAATGCACTAAATAACTTTTCATGTTGAGTTGCTTTTATACCTATTCCGGTATCAATAACGGCAATTGTTAGCTGTGCTTTATTGGGCGCAATAAGTTGCGTATCTACATTTAAAGTAACACTGCCAGCGTTAGTAAATTTAATAGCGTTACTGCATAAATTAAGCATTATTTGCTCTAATCGCATTGGATCGCCAACAAAACAAGTGTCTTTAGGGATATTGCTATTTATTTTCCACACAATTGCTTTGCTTGCAGCACTTTGTTCAAACATAGTATTAATGCGCTGAATAAGTGAGGTTAAATCAAATGGAATACGTTCAAGCACTAGCCGTTTTGATTCAATTTTAGATATATCGAGAATATCGTTTATCAAATTTAATAAGCTTTTAGATGACGAATTTATTTTATCTAAATAATCAATTAGGGTATTGGCGTCGTCTTCTTTACGGGCAAGCGAAGAAAAGCCAATAACAGCATTTAGTGGCGTGCGTATTTCATGGCTCATATTAGCTAAAAATTGACTCTTAGCCCGGTTAGCCAAATCAGATTGCTTTTTTGCTTGTGCTAACGAATAAGTACGCTCTGCTACTTGGCGAGTAAGTGCAATTTGCTGCTGATTAAACAGTAGTAAAATCAATAAAATTAATGAGCATACAACTACTTGAAGTATCAGCAGCAGTAAGGTGAGTTGATTATTATGTTGAGCTAAAAAGGCATCTTTAAGTGCCAGTTTTACGATCCATTGTTGCCCGCCAAAATCGACATTAAACGATATTAGCTTACTGCCTTGTGCAACATTAAGATTGTTTGAGTTACTGTAAAATGCGGGTTTGTTTATATCTTCATAAATAGCAATCGAAAACATTTTAGACTGCTGCTCAGTAATGGCCTGCTTAATAATTTGAGGGACTAAAAATACGCCTGTGGCATAGCCTTTAATGGTTTCTTTTTCATTGGATTGAGAATATACAGGCGCAAATAATAAGTAAGCAGCATCAGAGTGCTCAGTTTGTACGAGTTGAATTATTTTAGTTCCCACTGGCTGATACTTTATTGCGGGGTTGAGTAAGGATGCTTTGCGATCTGGGTTTGAATATACATTAAACCCAATTGCTTTTTGGTTGCTATTAAGCGGTGCTATATATTTTACAATAACGAGTGGATCGTTTGGCTCTAAAGGTTCACCAATAACATCATAATTTAAGTTATAAATGCTTGAAATTTCTTTAGAGAATGCTTGGCGTTGATGAGATGGGATTTTTACATTCCATGATAAAGCTTTTATAAATGAGTGCTTAGCAAGTAGGGTGTTGGCATATAGATTAAAGTCTTGCTGGCTTAATGTTGGCGATGACTGAACTTGGCTAGCTAAACTTTGCACAGCAATAATGCTGCGATTAGTATAGCGGTACAGGCTGTTTTCTATCACTTGCACTTCGCGCTCAGCAATTTTTATCGCATTAATACGGCTTTCACTATCGTATAATTGTGTGGTGGCCGCTACTGATACAAATAAAATGCAACATACCGAAAGTGTCGGTAGCACCGAAATATTATAGTTATCAGACTTCTCTGGTAATAACGAAAGTAAAAATGGAGTGGCAATTAACACCCCTAAAATATCACCTAACCACCAGTAAGTTGTGTTTTTCCAGTGATTATCTGCACTGTACATTGCATTAAATTGGCTTAGTGCAAACACGCCAAAATTAGCCGAAATTAAACTGACTAAAACACCTACAACTACAATAAAATAAATAATGTTTTGGCGCTTTTTAAGGCGCAGAGGGTGGCCTAACCAAAACTTTAATATTGCGGCCCCAACCATGGCCTGCAATACCACCCCAAAGGCAATATACATAGCCTCGTTTAATGAATTTCCTACCAATACCATTTCATGAGTTGTATTAGCAAAAAAATTTAAATTAAATGCGAGAGCCGCTAAAAATAGCGCAGGAATAAATCGCCACCACCACACAAAGCAGCCAACTAAGGCTATACCAGCAGGTAACCAAACCGGAATAATTTGCGAGTTAAAGGTTAGCTTGGTAAGTATTACTCCTACAAAAAAATAGGCTAAAGAAAAAATAATGTAAAAAACACTAGGGCGTGTTGATCTTTGTGGTATGAAAAACAAACAGCATGAAGATAAGGTATAATTGAATTCGCCAGAAAACTTTACACCGAACCTACATGCCAAGATTAATGTTAACAGACGGGACATGGAATGTCTTATCAAAAGTAATGTACTTAAGTGGTCGAATTTATAATAAGCCCAACCATAGAAAAACGCTCGAAGGCATACTGTATAAGATGCGCACAGGTATTCCATGGCGAGATTTACCTTCTGATTTTGGCCGTTGGAGTGCTATCTACAGACGGTTTAATTTATGGTCCAAAAAAGGGATTTTGAATGAACTGTTTCGCGCATTATCTCGTGATGCGGACATGGATTGGGTCTTCATTGATGGCAGTATTGTCAGGGCTCATCAACATAGTTGCGGTGCAAGAACTGCTGACAATGAATCAATTGGAAAGAGCCGAGGTGGAAATTCTACGAAAATTCATCTTGCAGTCGATAGCGGAGGGTTGCCTGTTTATTATGAATTATCCTGTGGAAATACGCATGATATCGTCCATGCAGAGTCACTCGTAGCTAATTGCCCAACAAGTAATATGGTTGTCGCAGATAAAGGCTACGACAGTGAAAAACTGAGAGCGTTTGTTCGTGATAATAACGCTACACCCGTTATTCCACGTAAGGGCAACAGTTTAGTAGGCAATGAAGATATTGACTGGTGCATGTACAAATATCGGCACTTGGTTGAGAATGCATTTGGCCGTATTAAGCAATATAGAGGGATAGCCACGCGGTATGAAAAGCTTGAACGAAATTATCATTCAATGCTCGCTTTAGCATTTACTATGATGTGGCTACCAATGTGGGCTGATTGATATATGTACTACAAAGATCAACAGCCCCTAGAGTAATACTTGGAGTTAAAATTTTTCACATAAATCCCTGTACAAGTAATATTCCCAATTTAAAATATCAGTATAGCTAACAGTAAGTTATTTGCGGTATTTTTTATAATGGTAATTGTTTTTTGCTAAAAGACTGCTTTAACACCACGGTTGATTCTATATTAGCGATACAGCTTAAGCTCCCTAGTTGATGCTTAACAAACTGCTCATAGCTTTCTAAATCATGCGCAATTATTTTTAGTAAATAGTCGTAACTTCCCGATATTACCGAACACTCTAGCACATGAGTGAGCTTTTCTACGTGTTGCTCAAATTGCCGGGCAGCACTGGCCGAATTTTGATTTAAACGTACAAATGCATACACCAAAACGTTTAGTTTAAGTGCCTTGGGGTTAATAGCAGCGTGGTAGCCGGTAATAATACTAGCTTGTTCTAGCTTTTTAATTCGTCTAAGGCAGGGCGTATCTGAGAGGCTAATATGACTGGCAAGATCTGCAACAGACATTCTGGCGTTGGCTTGTAAGGCAATGAGCAATTGCTGATCTTTTTTATCGAGCATATATAGATTCTTATTAATTATTTTTATATTTGTAGTGATTATTGCTAATGATGTTGATAATTACTAATTTTTTTAGCGTTTTACCCTCATTAAACTCTGTTAGCATTTAGTGATAACTATAATAACAGGAAACAATAATGAGCACCCATACAGCCATTTTTGATCGATGGATAAGAAGCGCCTTCCCACAGATAAACAGCGAGCTTGAGCAACTTTACTGGCAACAAGATGATAAAGCCAATGTAGAGGGGTTGGGAGAGCCTTTAAAACAGCAATTAAAAGATGAAGGTAACGCATTAATAAGTAATTTATTAGCGGAGGGAAATACCGATGAAGGTTTTGATAGTGCGTTTGATTTGCTCGGTAATGTAGGGCTTTTTATGGCGGCGTGTCGTCGTCATGAAATTACCGAGCCAAGCCGTGAGACCACATCGCCATTGGTAGAAGCGTCGGCACTAGCAATGCATATAGGTGCCTCTATTGGAGTAACGCCACGCTTTGCGACTGCCCATTTAACCACGCACAATAAAGCGCTAAATGGCACGTATAAACGTTTTACTAATTTACCCGACGAAAAACTATTTATTGATTACAACACCCAAGGTATTTTGGCATATAAACGCGCCAGCGATGCATTATTAAAAATATTACCATTAGGTATTTCGCACCCCACCTGTGCCGAGCTATTAAAAGTAGCAAAACAAGCGTTAATAGATGTAATTGAATCGAATAATGCACTTTATACTCAGTTAGACACAGAGCGCTTTTTTAATTGTGTGCGCCCTTATTATAAACCGCATCGAGTAGGCAATGAGATATACAGAGGTGCTAATGCGGGAGATTTTGCCGGCATAAACGTTATCGATATGCTACTTGGGCTGTGTAATGCCAACGAGCCAAGTTATTCACAAATGCTGGTGGATAAGTTTTTATATATGATGCCAGAAGATCAGCAAATATTGCGCGAAGCAATGCGCATGCAAAGCTTTATGGATGACTTTTTACAGGCGCAGCAATATAAAGACAATGACTGGTTTAAATACCACGCAAAGCTATTTATTCAGGTGTGTAAATTACATGGTGACACTGCAATCGGTCATCATAATCAATTGGTTGAAAAATTTATTGCGCAACCGTCAAAGCAAATGCAACAGCAACATATGAGTAAAGTAACAGCCAGTGGCCCACCATTACATGTTTTGCTCGATTCGTTAGAAAAACTCCGTGATAAACGTGCCAGCGCTAAACGCGACGATATAAAAACACGTTACGACGATATAAACTTGCTAAAACAGTGGATTAAATAAGATGAATCAACACGATTTTTGTATGGCCGAAGGCTGTTATTTATTAAGCCACTCAGTAGGGCGTCCACTGAAAAATAGTCAGCAGCATTTAGCGGCTCATTATTTTTCGCCGTGGGAATCGTCAAATAAAGAACCCTGGCAGCAATGGTTACCTGCAGTCGAGCAATTTAATACCGCATTAGGGCAGTTATTTAATGCGCCTAGCGAGCAATTTTGTCCACAAGTTAACTTATCCAGCGGCTTAACCAAATTGTTAATGTCGCATCCGCGATTACAGCAAAAAAATTGCAAAGTATTAATGACGCAAAGCGACTTTCCAAGTATGGGCTTTGCGATGCAAAAAGCTTTGCCAAAATGCGCGCAAATAACATTTATTCCTGAATATGAAAACTTAACCGATATTACCGTTTGGCAGCGTTATTTAACGGATAACATAGATTTAGTTTTTATCAGTCACGTATATTCAAATACAGGGGTACAAGCCCCTGTACACGATATTGTTGCTTTGAGTAAAAAAACGAATAGCTTATCAATCATTGACGTTGCGCAATCTGCAGGGGTGATACCGCTTGATTTAACCGCCTTAAATGCTGACTTTATGATTGGCTCTAGCGTTAAATGGCTATGTGGCGGCCCTGGTGCTGCTTACTTATGGGTTAACCCACAGCAAATAGCTGTTTGTGAGCCTAAAGATGTTGGCTGGTTTTCTCATCAAAATCCCTTTGAGTTTGATATAAATCATTTTATTTATAACAAGGGAGCGCTTAAATTTTGGGGCGGTACTCCCTCAGTTGTACCTTATATTATTGCAGCCAATAGTATTGCCTATTTTGCCGCATTGGGAATTGATAAAGTTAGGTCGCATAATTTAGCAATGCTTGCGCTTATTCAGCAACAGTTGGGTAAATATGTTGTGTCGCCCACGCTGCAGCATCAATGCAGTGGTACTGCTATTTTAAACTTTAACATGCAGCAACAACATGTATTGAATGAGCTTAATAGTGCAGGGATTAGTGTGGATGCCAGAAAGCTTGGTATACGAGTTTCACCGCATATATATAATAGCGCCGACGCAATACATAAGTTTATAGCGGTTATAAAAAAAGCGATTAAGGTTGTTGACTAAGTTGCTCTTTTTGCTGATTTAACGCCTCTATTTGTTGCTGTGCTTGCCCAATTAAAGCATCGTATGACTGTTTAAGAGCTGATGTTTTAGTTGCAATCGCATTGGCAATAGAGGAAGCCCCTAAACGATTGGCTTTATCTTGCGTCATGTAATCAATTTGCTGTTTTTTTTCTGTGTATTGCTGCTGATATTGTTTAATAGCCAGTTGGTAGCGTTTTATATCACGATTAATTTGCTGCGTTTTTAAGTAATCATCAACAGAAGTATCTGTAATTTTACTGCTAGCAGTTGTATTGCTATAGGCTGTGGTTACATTAATATTTTTTAGCGTAATGGCTTGTGCATCTAGAGCACAGGGCAGCTGGCTAAATGTAGGAACACCTTTAATAACGCATTTATAAACAGTAATGTTTTCTGCCAAGCTAAAGGTTGGCGCGGTTAAGCAAATTGATAGCAATATAACCCGGATCATAGTTAAACCTAAATTGGCTTAAAGTTAAGTTAATCATGCCCTAAGTTATAGTTTGGTACAATTTGTTTAGTTTTATAAATTATAGGCATAAAAAACCACAACTAAGTGGTTTAAATTAAATATGGTGGAGAGGGAGGGATAGACTTGCTTACCTCCATGTAATCAATCGCTGCTCGACGCTTGCAGCGGCCCAAAATGTTCCCGACATTTTGTTGAACCCTGTCGAGGGATCTCACCCTCCCAATTTAGTCTTGGTGTTAAATTATAGGCACAAAAAAACCACAACTAAGTGGTTTAAATTAAGTATGGTGGAGAGGGAGGGATTCGAACCCTCGATAGAGCTACAAACTCTATACTCCCTTAGCAGGGGAGCTCCTTCGGCCACTCGGACACCTCTCCAACGCATAACCGTTTTTTTATTGATGGAAATAAAAATTAAAGCCACCAATATAAATGTGGTGGAGAGATAGGGATTTGAACCCTAGATAGGCTACAAACCTATGCCGGTTTTCAAGACCGGTGCATTCGACCACTCTGCCATCTCTCCGTGACGCAGAATAATACTTAGGTCATACGCATGTGTAAATAGCAAAAAGACTGTTTGCTTAAAATTTAGGCTAAAATGAGGTTTTTTTTGTAAATAAGGGGAAATAAAGACAATTTTAGTAAAATTAAATAGGTTGCAGCAAGCAGTGGGAGCTAAATAAGAAGCTTTATTTAGTGGTTGGGTGCTTGCTGCACCGTATAAATAGTCATGGTTGTGTGACTATTTATATTGAGCTGTGCTACCAAGAGCGAGTCTTTTACCGAAGCGATTAAGCTTTGCTAACATTTTAGCTTTACGATTTGTTGGTTTAACGGCAATGTGAGTAGCAGCTGTTTCATTTAATGTGTTAATTGGGTTCATTACTTAACTCCGAGTTGTGGTTGGTGAAAACAGGGGCATTCTGCCTCTTAATTGTTTAAAAATAAAGCGATAAAAATTGAGTTCGAAGCATTAGTTATTTTAATCCGAAAGGATTTTATTAACCTGCCGTTCACTTGGTGGGTTTGGGTGTTTTTGCATTTTTATTCACGCCGTTAGTTTTTAAATCCCTTTTGTTATGGGGTCTCTGTGTTTGTTTTTATTTTTAATGCGATAAAAGCATTCTTTTTTGGTTATTTATTCAGATTAAATTATTTTAATTAAATGATTTTTTATGCTGTTTAATTAGTGTTTATAAAATTAACTTTATGAGCGTTAAAAAAATTCCAGTAAAGTTCTAAAAAAAGTTTGTGTAATGCACTTTATATTTGCATTGCATGGGTGAATTACTTAGCTTTTTAGCAAAATGGTGTTTTTAATAAAGTTAGTATTACTAGGAGTTATAACGAACACTTGGCAGCTGTTTTTATATTAACCAATAAAAAAGCGCCTACTTTACAGTAGGCGCTTTTGCGTTAGTTGCGTTAATAACGCGTCTAACTGGGGACAGAGCCTCTTCTAGCAACCGCTCTGTTTGCTAAAAAGGCATTAATTCGTTTTGTTGGGGTAAGCACTATGGCGTTACCAAGTAGTACTAAGCTAAACCCTGCAAAGGTATTTGCATGCCATTCAAAGCCTTCATAAAAGCTGCTTAGTGTTACCGCAACTAAAGGAAACAGTACGATGACATAGCTGGCTTTTTCGGGGCCAATATTTTTTAACAGTGCAAAGTAACAAGCAAAGGCGATTACAGTGCCAAAAATAGATAAGTACAATAACGACAGCCAATAGCTAGTAGGTGCAGTGAAATTAAATTGCACGTCGCTTATAAATACATATAAGGCTAAGCCAATGGCACTGTATAACATGCCCCAAGCATTACCTTGTAACACACCAATTTGTTTGCGTGAATTACGTACACTTACCATGTTTCCTAATGAAGCCACAAAGGTGCCTCCAAGAGCAAGTAGTAACCCGACGAATGCACTGTTACTCAAGTTGAGTTGCTGTAATTGTGGCCAAAACAAGCAGGTGATACCTAAAATGGCAAGTACAGCACCGGTATAAATTCGTTTTGAAATAGGTTTGCCAAAAAATAATCGGGTATTAACTATATTCATTACTAATAGCATTGAAAAAGCAATCGAGGTCATTGCAGAGCTAAGGTGATTTTGTGCCCAGTAAAGCATTAAGTAATTTAGGCCAAAGTTAAACAGGGCCAATAATACGAAAAAACCATGATCGACTAAATTAAATCGCATTTTAGGTTTTTTGTATGCCACATATAACCACATTAATAATGCCGCGATTGCAAAACGATAAAATAGCGATAGTTCAACAGCAATATCGCCTAGCTGAAACTCTATGGCCAACCAGGTTGAGCCCCAAATTAAAACAGTTGTTATATATAGCGCTGCACTTTTCAATACTGCTCTCCAAAGTCGATTAAGCTGCTATTTTAAAGCTTATCTGTATACTTACCATATACAGAAAATGGAATATGTAACCTATACAGATTGAGGGTGTAATGATTTTAAAAGCGGTTAGCCATCAAGGTCATGAGTTTTTGTACCAGCAAGTTATTCAACTGATCAGGGATATGAGTGCTCAACAGGCTTTATTGCCCTCAGAAAAACTGCCGTCTTTACGTAAAATGGCTAGCAACCTTAATATAAGTATTCCTACGGTAAAGCAGGCCTATCAAGCGCTAGAGGATCAAGGGGTTATAGAGGCACGCGAAAAGTCAGGCTACTTTTTAAAAGCCGTTAACATGGCAAGCAGCTTACCAAAACGAGTTAAGCTGAGCCGCGAGCCCGTGATTGTTAACAAGCAGGCGCTGATTGAGCAGGTATACACAGCCATTCATCAGGCCCATGTGGTGCCTTTTGGAGTGGCTAACCCGGTTGCTGCAGCACCAACCGATAAAGCCTTAGCCAGAAATATGCGCCGAGTAATGACGCTTGCCGGTAGTAGCGCTATTAATTACGGGCCACTGGATGGTTATGCACCGTTAAAAAAGCAACTTATTCATCGCTATTTAGACTTTGGCATTGGCATTAATATGGATGAAATGGTGATCACTAATGGTGCGCAAGAAGCACTGGCAATTGCACTCAAATGCGTAACTAAGCCCGGTGATGTAGTGGCCATAGAGAGCCCTTGCTATCACGGAATTATAGAGTTAATAGAAAGTTTAGGCCTTAAAGCACTTGAAATACCTTTATGCCCAGATAATGGTATTTGGCTAAACGATTTAGCGCAGGCGCTTAATGAGCACGATATTAAAGCGTGCTTATTTTCTACGGCTATTAGTAATCCGGTTGGTAGTTTTATGCCAGATAAAAATCGAGAACAGCTGGTGGAATTAGTTGAAAGCCATAACGTAGTGCTCATTGAAGATGACGTATATGGCGACCTATACTTTACACCCAAACGAGGTACACCTGCTATAGCGTATTCCAAAAAAGGCTTGGTGCTAAGTTGTTCGTCTTTTTCTAAAACGGCTGCCCCTAGTTATCGTGTTGGTTGGCTTATTGCGGGGAAATTTGCAGGGCAAGCTAGGCGTTATAAAAGAGCATTGAGTTGTTCTACCTCACTAATTAATCAATGGACGTTATCAGAATTTGTTTTTAGCGGTGAATACGATCGTAATTTAAAAGTACTTAGGCAGCGTTTACGTACGAATAAAGAGCATATGCGACGTTGCTTACAGCAAGCCATGCCAAAAGGTACACGGATCAGCGATCCACAAGGTGGCTGTGTTATTTGGTTAGACTTAGGCTGCGAGTATGATAGCCAAAAGCTATTTTCGTTAGCGCTTGAGGTAGGTATAAGCATTACTCCAGGGTTGATATTTTCAGCTTCAAATAAATACAAAAGCTGTATAAGGCTAAGCTATGGTGTGCAGTGGGGTGAGCAAATAGAGCAAGCAATTGTCACACTAGGTAAACTTACCTTACTAGCAAAAAAGTAGCCTAATTTAAAGGGGATCAACAGCTTGTAACAAGTTTTTCGGCACAATAAAAAACAGCCGTTAAGTTAAGCGTAACGGCTGCAAAGGGATGTTAAATAATTACCTAAGTGAAGTTTGTAAACTAGTTTTGTTTAAAGCTAAATAATTGGTAACCTTTAAGTTCAGGTACTTGTACTACTAGCTGTTCTTCTTGTTTAGCTATATTGGCAAAATTTTCGCATAAGGCATTGGCACGTTTTTCGAGCGCATCGGCATGCTGCTCTACTTTTTCTTCTATTTGCGTACCCATATTTTCCATACGTTGTTCAAAGGCTTGCATGTCGCCTCCTGAGCCAAGTAATTCAGAACCTAAAGCAACTAAAATACTCCCCATAGATTGCATTACAGCAGACTCAACAGCGGTCTCTATTTGTTGTTCAAACTGCTGCTCAAAGTTTTCACCAAATTGGTTAAAGCTTTGCTGGCCCATAACAAAGGTATCTTGTTGATAAAAAGTATTTTGTACTTCAAGTTTAATGTCGTCCATTAACGATGAGATATTATCGAGGCCATCAATATTAAAAGCATTAGCAACTTCTTGCAGTGCAACACCTGCAATTTTAACGCCTTCTAAGGCTATATTTGCTACTTCGGGTAATTGCGTGCGTAAACTATCTGAATATTGAGTTAGCGCCTTTTGCTGGGAATGATTAAGCGCTACCGATTCACCATTAATGGTTAAATTGCCATTGGTATTAAATTGCATAGTTTGCTTATTGGCGGTAAAAATCTCTAGTTCGTCAGGCTTAATACGTACATCATTTTTAAATTCTACATTACATTGCTCATTATTAAATGACACTGTTGAATCGTTATCATTATGTGCCACAACGGCAGGTGCACATATTAAAGTGCTCATTAATAGTAATTTTTTCATATTTATTCTCAGTTTTTTATTGATGATAAATAAGTAATAACAAGTTTAGTGCCAATGTTTTTTTATTATATTAAACAATAGGTTGGTTTTATTTTTAGTATTGTCTATAGCAAAGGTTTATTATAAAAAAACTATTTTTTAGTCAAATTGGCTAAAGCTAGAGCAGTAATTAATTTTATTTATCGATACGATAAAAAACTCTCACTTTCCATAAAGCGAATTTAGCGCTATTTATTCACAGTATTGACATGGAGGCTATTTAAGATAGCTACATGGCTTTATTTTGGCGCTAAACTGCATTGCACTTTATGTGTCGAACATTTTAATTTTACCAATTATTGCGATTATAAAATCCTTGGTTGGTCTCAAACACTTTATGGAGTGGGTTGTGGGTAAGACATTTAGTTACGATGCGCTAGATGACGATTTTGTTGAAGACGAGTACGAAATGCTCGGGCGTAATCAGCACGATAAGAACAAGCAAAAGGTTAAGAAAAAGTTGGAAGACTACCTTGAGCAAAAGCGCTTGCGTAAAAACCTAGGCGAAGACGATTTAAGCGATTACACCGATTAAATTGCGCTAGTATAACTAAAGTACCAATGTGAATTAGACTCTAAATGTACGCATTTATGTATGTTTAAATTTTGATTAGATTGGCAATAAAGAGGCCGTGTGCCTCTTTATTACTTTTGAGCGGCGTTACTTATTACTTTGTTGCAGTGCTTTTTGAATGGTGAGCTCTAGCTTTTCTGGCTTGGTAAAGGGTGCATAGCGTTTAATTGGTGAGCCGTCTGCTGCGATTAAAAACTTAGTAAAGTTCCACTTTATTTTGCGAGTTAAAAAGCCAGGTTGTGTCGATTTCAAATAACGAAATACCGAATGAGCATGCTCTCCGTTTACCTCTACTTTAGCGGCCATTAAAAAATTAACCCCGTAGTTTATTAAACATCCTTGCTCTATCTGCTGTGCATCTCCGGGTTCTTGCTGATTAAACTGATTACACGGAAATCCTAAAATTACTAAGCCTTGGCTAGCATATTTATTATGCAAAGCCTGTAGTGACTCGTATTGGTAGGTAAAACCACACTTGCTTGCCGTGTTTACAATAAGCACGACTTTACCAGCAAACTCGCTAAAATTAATGGTGTTACCTTGCAAACTGGTGGCGCTTAACTGATGAAACTTGTGCATTATTTATGCTTTACCTTATCTTTGTTGATGCTCAATTTACTCTTTTAAGTACATTGCTTAATATGGTTGTTGTATATATTAAGACTATTTTTTAATTTAAAATTAAAAATAATCCCATACCCGCAATCGTAGTGTAGTAAATATTATGGGTTTTATAAGCCACAATAATAGCTACTATAGCCGCACTTAAATAAGGGTTTTGCCAATTTAAATTAATGCCATCATCGTTTAAAAATACAATAGGTACCCAAATAGCCGTAAGTACCGCTGGTGCACTAAAACTTAAAAATTGTTGCATTTTAGGCCCAACTTTAAAGGGTAAAGCGCGGTGCAAAAATAAGTAACGGGTAAAAAAGGTAATACAGGCCATTAGTAAAATAGTGGTCATCATAAGTTGCGCTCCTTTTTAGCAGTTATTCTTGCTGTAAAGTATCCTGCGCTCATGGCCAGTAATGCAGAGCTCACCAGCCATAACTCAAATCCGGTACTTTTAAACAGTGTAGCGCTAATGCCTGCGACTATAACTGTAACGAGTGAGGCGAGGCTTTTAACACCCGGAATAACTAAAGCTATAAATGTAGCGGCTATAGCAAAGTCGAGGCCCAAATGGGTTAAATCGGGGAGCATAGTACCAGCAACAATGCCTATAAATGTCCATAAATTCCATGCAATATAAAAGCTAAAACCGGCGCTAAGTGCGTAAATTAAACGTATTTTTGTACGATAGGCTTTAGGGTGGTGCGAAAATGCAAACAACTCATCGGTCAATACAAAGCTTACAGGTAGACGCCAGCTCAAAGGTTGATCAATTACTTTATGACGTACCGCTAAGCCATATAAAAAATGCCGAGAGCTAATTATAAAGGTAGTAAACAAAATGGTGAGTAGTGGCGTATTTCCCGCAATTAACTCAATAGCGACAAGCTGCGCAGAGCCCGCAAACACTAATAAAGACATCGCTTGAGTTTCAAGGGCAGTAAAACCATTTTGAATAGCCAGTGAGCCACAGAGTATTCCCCAAGGGATCACCGCCAAACAAAGCGGTAACATGTCAACAAAACCTTTTAAAATTGCACGCGATGGTCTGTTCATTTGCAGAAATATTAGCCAGTAAAATTAATTGCTTAAGTGTGCCATAAAGCATGCTTTAAATAATAGGTTTAATGCAAATCTAAACAAAGTTTGAAATAATGAAACAATAACTTAATTAGCGAGATAACTAATGTTTAAAGTAAAAGTATGGGATGGCTTTGTCAGAAGCTTTCACTGGTTATTAGTGTTTAGTATTGCTGTGCTCTATTTTAGTATTGAAGAAGGTATGATTGAACTGCACTTTATTGCTGGCTTTTTTACCTTAGCACTTATTTTAACGCGATTAATATGGGGGGTTATAGGCAGTAAAACAGCTAAGTTAAGCGCGTTAATACACTCCCCGCAAGCGGTAATAACCTCACTTAAAACTAATAAAACTCCGCTTGGGCATTCTGCGCCAGGTAGTTATATGGTGTTGTTGTTTTTTATACTTATTATTACTCAGCTTGTTAGTGGCTTAATGAGTAGTGATGGTATTTTAACTGATGGGCCTTTAGCGCAGTACGTGTCGAGCAGTACAGTTGATTTTGCTAATTGGTTACATAGTTTAAACTTTGATATTTTACTTTATGCGATAGGTTTGCATGTTTTAGCAATTGTAATTTATAAGATTAAAGGCAAGCCTTTAGTGAAAGCGATGATCACCGGAACGAAACAACAGCCAAATGAAAAGCCAGCAATACTTACAAAAGCACCTTGGTTAGCTTGGGTCGTATTTTTAATATTGCTTGTAGTGCTTATGACAACTTGGGGCAGTGAGCCACTTAGTTATTTACTTAACTTGGGTTGAAAATAAAAAGGTGCCTATTTAAATCCGATTATGAATTAAATAGGCGCCTTTATTATTTAAAAACTTAGTCTTTAAATTGCGTGTGGCAATCTTTACAGCCTTTGGCCCATGCGCCAAACGCTTTACCAATAACAGCTTTATCGCCAGACTGTGCAGCTACAGCAAGTTCATCTGCGTATTGCTGAAATGCAGTTGCTTTTTTCATAAAAGTGTCGTTTTCAGCCCAAACAGCGGCAAGTGCAGCAGTATCACCCTTATCAGTACCTTCGTAAAACGCTTCCCATGGCATTTTTGCCAGTGCAGCTGCGTTATTTGCACGTGCTTTAAATTTATCTGCATCAAAAGGAATTTTGCCTTTAAGCATAGCGCCCATGTCACTAATTTGTACTGAGAGCATAGAAAATGCAGCTTGACGATATTCAATAGCGTCGCTTGGCTCTTTAAATGCAGAATTTGCTGATACGCTAAGTGCGCATGTTGATAATAATGCCCCGATAAATACTTGCTTCAATTTCATTAAACTTATCCCTAGTAAAAGTTTCTAATTCTATCTTTGTATCTTAGCTGCCACTTTTATTCAAGTGAAAGCGATAGTTTGGTTTGCTTGAGGCTTAATCGTTAATATCGACGTCGGCGAATATCATGCCACGGCGCATACTGCGAGTGGCTAAAAACACTTCGCAAAGTAGCGACATAAAAGCAAATATAAGCAAAGCCATAGCAGCTACAAAACAGCTACCTATCGTTACGCCTAAGTTAACTGATTGAATATGCGATAAAAATAATAACATAACAACCGCACAAACCAACAATGCACTTAACACACTCAAGCTAAATGCAAGGTGTATACAACGAGAGCGCTTTAGCAGCGCTCTTAGCTCGGTGGTTAACGACAGATTAAAGTCATCATCAGTGCTTACTTTTAGTCTACGTTCAAGCAAACGAGCTCTATCTGTTATACGCGCTAAACGGTTTGATAAAACCCCTAAAGTGGCAGCAATACCTGTAATTAAAAAGACGGGAGCAACCGCGGTTTGAATCACTTTGGCCATGCTTAAAATATTAATTACTTCGTTATCCATTTACATCTCAAAATAAGTGTTGGTTGTTTACAATCATTCACAAACTTAATTTCTTTCTTTTCCCTTTGGAATCAGTTTGTTGCTAGTGTTTTCTCTGTTTTTATGTGTTGCTTGTAACTTAAATGTAACTAAGGTGTTGCTCACGTATGGGTTTAAGTTTTATATTTAAGCCCATGGTTGAATATAGTAAATACAATAATACATAACCTATCCTAGGGGAAATGATGTCTAAAAATATAATAAAGAAAACAGCAATTGCCACTGCTGTCTCAAGCGCATTTATTGCAACACTTGCAAGTGCAAGTAACTTACCTACGGCTAATATTACTTATCAAAAAGCTGAAGCAGTAAAAGAACAAGTTGCAGATAAAAAAGAACCATCGGCACATATGATTGTATTACGCGCTACAACATCAGTAGACGCCTATGTTGCAGGTACTTACCAGCAATCAAATAATCGTGAAATTACAGCTAACATAGAGCAACTTCAAGACACTATGACTCTTGAGTTAAATAGCTTAGATTTTGATGCGAAAATAATTGGTAAAACCAAAATATTAGCACCTACGTTAATCGTTCAAGCTTCGGCTGAAGCACTTGCTAAAATTGCTAAAGATTCACGAGTAGCAAAAGTATTACCTATGTTCGATAGCGAACTGCATGTTGCAGCAAGCTCTGACTATATTAATGCAAAACCACTTATTGTAGACGGTATTGCAAGCGGTAAAGGTCAGCGTGTTGCGGTATTAGATACAGGTATTGATTACACTCACCAAGCATTTGGTGGGGCAGGTACAGTTGAAGCATATTTAGCGGCGCAAGCCGATCCTACTACAGTGGCTTGGCCTCAAGGTGTTGTTAAAGGTGGTTACGACTTTATTAATGAAGACGCTGATCCGATAGAGAACGATCCTGCTAATTCTCCAGCAACAGGGGCTCCAACAAACCATGGTACTTCATCTTCAAACTCAGTAAATGGTATTGCGCCAGACGTTGAACTTTATGTTTACTCTGTATGTGGTGGCGGTTGTCCAAGTGCCGCACAGGCTGCAGCACTAGAAGCCGCAATGGATCCTAATGGCGATGGTGATATTTCTGACCGTGTAGATGTAATGAATATGTCTCTTGGTGGCGAGTTTGGCGACACATATACTGGCGGCGGTACACAATACTTAATTCAGCGTGCTGTTGAATTAGGCGTTAATATGGTTATTTCTGCGGGTAACGATGGTGATAACCCATTCCGTATAGGCGGCCCAAGTACTACACCTAATGCCTTATCTGTAGGTGCAATGACACACCCTACAACTGAAATAGGTGTTGCTACAGGCACTATTGCTGGTGTTGAAGGTGATATTCAGCCATCAAGCTTTGGTCCACAAGAAGCTTATACAATTACAGGTGCAGACATTGAGTTAGTTTATCCAGACGCTAACCAAAATGGTTGTGTTGCGTTTGCCGCCGATGTTGATTTTACCGGTAAAGCTGTATTAATAGACCGTGGTGCTTGTGCATTTACCGACAAAGTATTAAACGCACAAATAAATGGTGCAGAGTTTGTGATGATTGCAAACAATACTGATGATGGTACACCAGCTCCTATGGGTGGTTTTGATGCTGCTGTAACAATTAAAAACGTAGGCATTAATTTTGCTGCAGGTGCGGCTTTAAAAGCACAGTTAGCAGCAGGTGGTCCGGCAACATTTGATATTAGCATTGACATTAAAACTACATCTGGCGCTGTAGCTACGTTCTCATCTCGTGGTCCTTCAATGGATGGTTTATTAAAACCAGAAATTACCGCACCAGGTACTAGTATTGATGTTGCAGCAGCAGGTACTCAAACTGGTACTAACCCAGTTTCAGGTACATCTTTTTCAGGTCCAATTACTGCTGGTGCTGTTGCGATGATTCGTGAAGCACATCCAGATCGTAATGCCTTTGAAATTAAAGCAACAATAATGAATGCGGCTAATTTAAATGTAACAAACGAGCCGTTAGCAATTAATCCTGCTTCAGAATTAGCACCTATTAGTATGATTGGCGCAGGTTTAGTTAATGTAGCTAAAGCGGTTAATTTACCGGTTGCTGCATGGGTAAATAACGCTAAGTTTAATACCAAGCAAGCAGCGCTTTCATTTGGCTTAGAAAGCATGACAGAAACTGCATCGTTAACTAAAACGGTAACAGTTAAGAACTTCTCAGCTGACGCTAAAACTTATAACTTACGTACAGAAGCGCGTTACCAGAGCGATATAGATACTGCGGCTATTAGTTGGGATTTCCCTGCATCAATTACTGTTCCTGCAGGCCAAGCTATTAATTTTGACGTAGTATTAACCGTTGATCCAGCTAAGTTACCAGAGTGGAATCTAAATAACCCATTTAGCGCAGAGGAAGTTGCAGCAAGAAGTGCAGCATTAACCTCAGTAGAGTTTGATGGTGCTTTGGTGTTTGATGATGCCAGCACAGATACTGACCATGATTTACACCTTGTTTATCATGCAATGCCTAAAGCTGCTACTGAGCTAAGCGTTTCATCGCAAATCGTCGATAGTGAAATGGCTCTTGTTGTTACAAATAGTGGTCAAACTGAAATTATGCCACAAGCAGAAAGCATTGTTGCAGTGGGTGTTGAGAAAACATTTGCAGAAGCTGAATTTAATATTCTAGCAACTACTTTCTCGGCGTTTAATGCAGAGTTTTGTGACTCAGGCATATTTGTTACCTCATCGATTCAACTACGTGACCCACTAACGCATACCTTCCAAGCGGGTTACAGATTAGAAATTGATACCGATAATGACGGTGTAGCAGATCAGTTTATGACAAACTTAAACGACCGTGGCCGCGATACAGCGTTCCCTGGGCGTAGCCGTACGCTAATTGGTGAGACAGATGGCGCGGGTAATGATTCATGGGCGTGGGGTACTCCGCTTTATCACTCTGCGGGAGAGGACACCATTACCTTCTCTGGTTGTTCTGAACTACTTAATATAGATGGGACACTACTAGGCGAGCAGATGAACTTTAAAGCATCTGTGGGTTATGCTGCATATCAAAGTGGTGTATTTACTGAAACTGATAGTGTTACAGGTTCAACTGTATTTGGTATGCAACCTCAAGTAGCATTTACCTCGCTTGAAACAGGTGAAGCAGTTACAACACTTAAACCAGGTGAAAAAGCAGTTGTTACAGCAAGTGGTCCATTTGCGCTAACACAGGCTTCAGGCTTAGATGTTGTTAAAGTGATGGCAGCTGCTGATTTAGAGGTTCCAGATGTTTCAGCGCCAGCGCTTGTTGGTGGTGAATTTACTGTTTCTGAAGATGCAGCAAACGGTACCGTTGTAGGTGCTTTAACAGTAACAGAGTCTGAGTTTGATTTAGCTATTTCAGAGTACTTTGTTCAGTCAAATACTCACCAAGGTTTGGGTGTTGATGCCGATGGTCAAGTTGTTGTTACTAACACAGCTTTACTGACAGGTGATTCTTCAGCCCAGATACAAGTAGTGGCAATTGATACGCGTGGTAATGTATCAGAGCCTGCAATGGTTACGGTTAGTATTACTAAAGTAGTACCACCACCGGTTGTTGTAACACCAGAGCCAGAGAAAAAATCTTCGGGTTCATTAGCTTGGTTATTACTTACTGCGCCGCTTGCATTTATGCGTCGTCGTAAGCAAAAGTAAGCTTATAACTTAATTGTTACTTAGAGGGAGCTTCGGCTCCCTTTTTATTTAGCTTCACTAAAGTAAAGGCTTTATCTTATGAAACATATCCCTTGTGTTCTAGCTATATCATCTTTAGCTATTTTAAGTGGCTGCAATCAGGCGCCCGAAGCAGTCCAAACAAACGTTATAAGTACTACAGCAGAGCAGTTACCTCAAGTTGTTGCACCTATAGCTAAAAAAGTACCGCACGCCATGACTATTCATGGCGATACCCGCATTGATAATTACTATTGGCTGCGTGACGATGAACGCAAAGCAGCCGATGTTATTAGTTACCTTGAGGCTGAAAATAGCTATACAAATACCATGCTTGCTCATACTCAAGCGCAGCAAGCTAAACTTTTTGCCGAGCTTAAAGGGCGTATTCAAAAAGATGACGATTCAGTACCGATAAAAAAAGGTGATTATTATTACTCGTCGCAAACTCGTGGCAATAACGAGTACACTACTTATGTGCGTAGCAGTGACTTTTCAGGAACTAACCAACAGGTTATTTTAGATGTAAATGAACTTGCTAAGGCTCATGACTATTATGCTGTAAGTGGTTTAGATGTGAGTCCAAACGGTAACTTAATGGCTTACGGTGAAGATACTCTCAGTAGACGTATTTATACCGTTAAAATTAAAGATTTAAGCACCGGGAGGCTACTCCAAGATACGCTTGAAGGCACAAGTGGTAACCTTGTTTGGGCAAACGATAACAAAACACTGTATTACATTAAAAAAGACTTACAGACTTTGTTAGGCTACCAGGTTTATCGCCATACTTTAGGTACGCCGCAGGCCAATGACGAACTAGTTTACGAAGAAACAGACTCAAGCTATTACACAGGGTTAAGTAAAAGCAAAGACGGTACTGAAATTTATATTTGGCACAGTAGTAGCACTGCATCAGGTATGTCGGTGCTTAGCGCAAATAACGTTAAAGCAATGCCTCAACGCTTAATTAAACGCCAAGCGAATCTTGAGTATAGTATTTCTAAATTAGGTGAGAGTTATTATATTGTCACTAATTTAAATGCGGTTAATTTTCAGCTAATGAAAGTCGCTATTAATAAAGCACATGATCAAGCAAACTGGCAAACGCTGATCCCAGCACGTGATGATATAAAGCTAGAAGGGATAGAGTTATTTAATGACTATTTGGTTTACCAACAGCGTGAAATGGGGCAATCGCGACAAATAATACGCAATTTAAGCACTAATCAAGAGCAGTTATTATCTTTTAACGACAGTGCCTACACTATTAGTGCTTATGGTAATAACGATATAAACAGCAATAAGTTACGTGTTTACTATACGAGCATGACCACGCCGGGTTCATCTTACGATATAAACCTAAAAACAACGGATAAAACGCTTTTAAAACAACAAGCTGTGCTAGGCAACTTTAATGTTGATAATTACGCATCTGAACGTATATTTATTAACGCCCGCGATGGTGTAAAAGTACCCGTAAGCTTAGTTTACCGTAAAGATAAATTTAAAAAAGATGCGACGAACCCATTGCTACAATATGGTTATGGCTCGTATGGCGCCACTATGGATCCAACTTTTTCAAGCGCGCGTTTAAGTTTGCTTGATCGTGGTTTTGTGTTTTCTATTACCCATGTTCGAGGCTCGCAAATGTTAGGTCGTCCTTGGTATGACGATGGTAAATTACTTACTAAAAAGAATACGTTTAATGACTTTATAGATGTGACTAAAGCACTGGTAGAGCAAAAGTATGGCGCTAAAGACAAAATATTTGCCCAAGGCGGTAGCGCTGGTGGCTTATTAATGGGCGCAGTAGCAAACCAAGCTCCTGAACTTTACAAAGGTATGGTTGCCGCAGTACCTTTTGTGGATGTGGTTACAACCATGCTTGATGAAAGTATTCCACTAACAACTAACGAATATGGTGAGTGGGGAAACCCAAATGAAAAAGAATACTATGAGTACATGCTATCTTACTCACCGTACGATCAAGTGTCTAAGCAAGCGTACCCTAATATGCTAGTAACTACGGGTCTGCACGACTCGCAAGTACAGTATTTTGAGCCAGCAAAGTGGGTTGCTAAGCTGCGTGACTATAAAACAGATGACAATAAGTTACTGTTTAAAATTGATATGGAAGCAGGGCATGGCGGTGCATCAGGGCGCTTTAAGCGCTTAGAAGATACCGCGCTAAACTATGCATTTATGCTCGATTTAATGGGTATTAAAGAGTAAGCAAAGTACAACCATTGAGTAATAAGCTAAAGGCATCATTTAAAAGTGATGCCTTAATTTATTACTAAGTTAGCTAAATAAGTTTATAAACTGAGTTATAGTTATGAAATACACACTTACACTCACGCAAAAATAGTAAATATAAGGATAGCGTTATGCATGATGAGCAACAGCTGGAACCCGTCAAAAAAGATGACCGCACATGGGCAATGCTTTGTCATTTAAGTGCCTTGTCTGGATTTATTGTGCCATTAGGCTCTGTAATTGGGCCGTTAATTGTGTGGTTAATAAAAAAAGATGACATGCCGATTGTTGATGTTCATGGCAAAAAAGCACTCAACTTTCAAATCACTATGATGATTGCTTACTTTGTGTGTTTTCTTTTAATGTTTGTTGTTATTGGTGTAATTTTACTGCCAATAGTCGCTATATTTTCGTTTGTAATGGTGGTTATTGCCGCGGTTAAAGCCAATGATGGTAAAGAGTTTGACTACCCGTTGAGTTTAAATTTGATAAAATAGCAATGTCGGTTTGTTAATAGCGTATTTTAAACCCAGCTTTTGCTGGGTTTTTTTTTATTTACTTCCTATTGTTAAGGATACTATGCTTTATCTCACGCTATTTTTTAGCGCTTTTATATCGGCTACTTTATTGCCCAGCTCGTCAGAGGTGGTAATGGTAGCTATGATGACCCAAGGTAAAGTAAATTTATTGTTGTTATGGCTAGCTGCCACTTTGGGCAATGTATTAGGGAGCTGCGTTAATTACTGGTTGGGTACTCAAGTACTGCGCTTTAAAGATAAAAGCTGGTTTCCAGTGTCAGAGCAGGGGCTTGAAAAAGCACAAAAGCAGTTTAATAAATACGGTGTATATAGTTTATTATTTGCCTGGCTACCTATAGTTGGCGATCCGCTTACCGTAATAGGGGGAATATTTAAAGTGCGTTTTAGTACGTTTTTATTGTTGGTAACACTAGGTAAGGGGGCACGCTACTTAGCCGTTATCGCCCTTACCTTAGGTGTCGAAAAGCTTATTTAAGCTTTCTTACTTATTCTAAATCAATTGATCCACACGTATTATTTAGCCCAATCTAACGTCAAAGACACAGAATCGGCAAAGCGTAATGCATGCGGTTTATCTACGCGAGCCTTAGCATAATGAACACTTGGGTGTGAATGACAAACAGCAAGAATTTCAGCAACCAGTTTTTCGAGTAATAAAAAGTCGCCTTGTTCTACTAAAGTGATTACTTCTTTGGTAATTACTTTGTAGTTTAGTGCTTGATCTACTTCATCGGTTTTACAGGCGTCGTGTGCAGGGTAATGAATTTCTAAGTTAATCACTACATCCTGCTTTTTCTCGCGCTCTTCTTGGTTAAAGCCAATAAAAGTACGCAGTCGTAAATTGGTTACGTTAATAATTGCATTAGCCATAAGTTAGCCTTTTATTAGCTGCAAAAACTCATTACGTGTTTTTGGATCGGCTCTAAAGTTACCCAGCATTACAGAGGTACGCATACTTGAGTTTTGCTTTTCTACGCCGCGCATCATCATACACATATGTTTGGCTTCAACAATTACGCCAACCCCGGTTGCACCCGTTACTTCTTCAACGGCTTTAGCAATTTGATGAGTTAGTTGCTCTTGAATTTGAAAACGACGGGCAAACATGTCAACAATACGGGCAAACTTAGACAGTCCCAATACTTTACCATTGGGAATATAAGCAATATGACAACGGCCAGTAAAAGGTAATAAATGATGCTCACACATAGAATAAAGCTCTATGTCTTGTACTAATACCATGTCGTCTGCATCTGAGGTAAATACTGCGTTATTAGTAATTTCTTCTAATGTTTGACGATACCCTTGAGTTAGGTATTCCATTGCTTTAGCAGCACGTTTTGGCGTGTCGAGTAAGCCTTCTCTGTTAGGATCTTCCCCTACAGCGGTAATAATATTTTCATAGCTTTGTTTTAATTCGTTATGCATAAATTTCTCAGTTAATTTAGTTTGGTTTACTTTAAATGCCGACCACCATCTACAGGTATAGCGCGGCCTGTGATGTAGTGGCTATGTAATAGTAAATCAATACTATTGATTATTTCTTGGCATCCTGGTTCGATACCCATTAATGACTTTTTCAGCGTTTTAGCACGATATTGTTCATCATCATGCTCATTAAAAATAATTAACGATGGTGCAACCGAATTTACTTTAATATTAGGTGCGTACTTGGCGCTGAACGACTTAGTTAAGTTATCAAGCGCTGCTTTACTTGCTGCATAAGCGACATGTTTTGGGCTACCTGTTTCTACTACGTAATCGGTAAGATGAATAATATCTGCGGGAGTATTCATCTCAGTTTGATAATTTAGTAATAACTCTGCACACAGTAAATTAATTAAATAAGGTGTTTTTGCATGAATTCGCATCATATTGTCAAACAGTTGCGCAAAGTTGGCGTTATTAGCTTCGCAGTCCCAACTGGAAGCATTATGCAAAATAGCGCGTAGTGAGTTGGTATGCTCTTTAAGTGCTTTAATAAAAGTGCTAATACCATCATCAGTACTAAAGTCTGCATAAATGCATACAGCGCCCTGCTGCTCCAGTAAATCAACTGCAGCGTGGCGAGTACGATAGGTAATAATTATCGGCTGCCCTTGTGCAATAAAATGTTTAGCTAAAGCAAGGCCAATGCGTTGCCCAGCACCTGTAATTAAAATCGGTGGTGTCATATATACTACAAAGCTCTCTTTTGGCAGGGGATCAGCGTTAATACCAATTTAATTAAAATCTTACGTAATACTTTAAGCGGTCGATCAGTCAAATTACTAAGGTATCGTACGATAATTACTGTATTAAAGCTCATCGTATATAGTTGGCACTGGTTGACGCTTATGTTGCGTACGCTGATAAATAGCGCTAAGTGTTTGTTCAACCTGTTGCGTAACCGGTTTACCTTCTAAAAAGTCATCAATTTGCTCATAACTTAAACCTAACGCTTCTTCGTCGGTAAGTCCTGGGCGATCACTTTCTAAATCTGCGGTAGGTGCTTTATTAACTAATACAGACGAAGCACCTAATGTACTACCTAAAGCGCGCACTTGGCGTTTAGATAAGCCAAAAAGCGGTGCAAGGTCACAAGCGCCATCACCAAACTTGGTATAAAAGCCGGTAATATTCTCGGCACTGTGATCGGTGCCAACTACTAAACCTTGGCAAAATGCAGCAATTTCGTATTGTGCAATCATGCGTTGACGGGCTTTAACATTACCCTTAATAAAATCAATTTTTTCTTGCTCAGGGAGTGATTCACCGTTACCAACAATAGCCGCCATTGTTTGTTCGTGTAGCGCATCGGTTGCGGGCTTAATATTTACCGTCATGCGGCTGCTAGGTTGAATAAAATCAACCGCTAGTTGCGCTTCATTTTCGTCGGCTTGCACACCGTAAGGTAAGCGTACCGCAACAAATTTATAATCAGTAGTGCTTTGCTCTTGGTTAAGTTCATTAACAGCAAGTTGGCATAAACGACCGCACACTGAAGAGTCGACTCCACCACTAATACCTAATACCAAAGACGTTGCATGGGCTGCTATTAAGCGGGCTTTAATAAAGTTAACACGACGGCTAATTTCAGCATTTACATCAATAACTGGCTGCACTTTCATTGCAGCCATAATCTCGGCGCGCATGGCCAACTCCTTAGGGTTAAATAATTATTTCGCTCAGCAGAGCACTTGTATTATGTGATTTAGGGCTAACAAATTAAAGCCCTAAGTGAGCTTTAATTTTTTGTAACTCGGTTTTTAACTCGTCTACTTCGGCGAGTAACTCATTGAGTTCTTCACTTTTTAACTCATCAGTCGTTTGCTCTGCAGGGCGTGTTATTTCACTTATTGGCTGCTCGCCAAGCAAATGCATATAACGACAGTCACGTTTACCCGATTCGCGCGCGAGTTTGGTTATTATGTCATTTTCAATTAATTTATTAAGTGCAAGCTCAACGTCATCTACACTATTAAAATTTGCTAATCGTGCGCATCGCGTTTTTAATTCTCCGGGAGTTTGTGCACCCCGTAACAGTAACAAGCAAATAATTGCGCGCTGCTGCGCACTAAATTTTAAGCTACTAAACTCGGTGTTACAAAAACGGTGGTCGTATTTATTTACTCGCCCAGAAAGCCCTTCATCAATGGTAACCAGTCGAGCATTTATTAATTCATCGAGTGCAATTTGCACTTCGCTGTCGGTTAAGTTTAAAACCGGTGCACGATTTGATTTTTGATTACACGCATTAGTTAGCGCATTTAACGACAAAGGGTAGTGTTCGGGAGTTGTACTTTGCTTTTCTAGTAAACAGCCAATAATACGCTGTTGATTTGCTGATAATTGCATAACTCATCTCAACTAATAAACTATATGATTAGCTTACACTTTTATTGAGTGCCAAGCCATTGCTGAAGTTTAGGGTGCAGTGCACTAAAATCGAGTGGCTTACTTAAGTAATCATTCATACCTGCTGCTAAGCACTTTTCTTTATCTCCCTGCATTGCATTGGCTGTTAAAGCAATAATAGTTATGTTTTGATAATGCTTACCCGAGTCGCCATTTCTAATCGCTTTAGTTGCTTGGTAGCCGTCCATTTCAGGCATTTGGCAGTCCATTAAAATTAACTGGTAAGTATTAGCGGGTTGCTCATTTAGTTGCTTTATCGCCTCACGTCCATTCTCAGCAATATCAAATGAAATACCGGCTTGTTTTAATAAAGCCCCAGCAACAACTTGGTTAATTTTATTGTCTTCTACTAATAAAACTTGTGGCTCATTTGTATTAACTAATGGCGTTTCAGTGAGTTTATTTTGTAGTTGTGCCTGTTGTTGCTGTTGTTCTATGTATTTATCATTAGCAAGAGAGTCAAATAAGTCTGAGGGCGTTAATGGCTTAAAAATCATTGAGTCTACTTTTAAACTTAGCGTAGAGTCATCTTTGGAATAGCTCATAGGTGCCATTATTATTAGCTTACAACTGTGCTTAGCTAGGTAATTTTTAACCTCAGTAATTTGCGATTGCGGCGCTTGTTCAAAAAAATAATAGTCGATTAAAATAGCATCGAGGGTTGTAGTTGCCTGATCTTTAAAATACGCACTTACAGCAGTGTAGTCGGTTAAGGTATTGGCATTTGCTTGCCATATTATCAGCTGCTTTTTAGCTATGGTTGAGTTTAATAAGCAACTATCAATAATTAAAATATGTTTGTTTTTAATTAAATGGCTAGGTAGGTCTTGCTGCTTACTTAATTTAGGTTTTATTTTTATTGAAAACGAAAAAGTACTGCCTTCGTTTAGCATACTGGTTACGCTTACTTCACCTCCCATCAGCTCACATAACTGTTTTACAATAGCGAGCCCTAAGCCTGTGCCGCCATATTGGCGTGTTGTAGAGGTGTCTGCTTGGGTAAATGAGTCAAATAATGTGGAGTGTTTTTCTGGTTTTATGCCAATACCGGTATCAATAATGGAACAAACTAAAGATGTACCATCGGTTGTTTCATCAATTTTTGCGGTGACTACTATTTTTCCGTCAAATGTAAACTTAACCGCGTTACTAATTAAGTTACTTAATATTTGTCGTAACCTATTAGGGTCGCTAACTATTTCGCTGACGGTGATGAGGGTTGCATCTAAAATTAAGATGGTATTATTTTGCTCCGCTTTAAGCGCAAATGATTCAACAACCTCACCTAACAAACGTGGTAAATTAAATTGAATTTTTTCAATATCTAATTTACCAGCCTCTATTTTAGAAAAATCTAAAATATCGTTAATAATATTCAGTAATGATTGCGCCGACGACTGAGCAAGCTCTATGTGGTGCATTTGTTGTTGATCTAACTTTGTGTTTTTAACAATATTAAGCATCCCTAACACCCCATTCATTGGGGTGCGAATTTCATGACTCATGCTCGCTAAAAACTCACTTTTAGCAGCTACAGCTTGCTCTGCGGTTTCTTTGGCGGTTACTAGTTGTTGCTCTGTTTCTATACGCTTTTGGCTAGAGTAAAGGCTGCCAACAAGTGCTGCTACAGCAATTAAAAAGCTTTCTTCGTTGTGCGCCCAAGCGCGGGTTGTATTGCATTGCTCGGCGCAAACCATACCTATGATCCCACTTCCGGCAGGAATAACTGCACACAACATGGCATTTATTTTTAGTGGCTTTAGGTAGTGCTCTTTAATTGGCATTAAAATAGGGCACTGCTGTGCATCTGCTGCACTAAATATGGCTTTATGCTCTATGGCTTCAAAAAAATCAGGAATATCTTTTTGTAACCATGGTTCATTGTTGTTATTTGTTGTGGTGTTTATATTATGAAAGGCAATAGGCTTGAGCTGGGTTCTATTGTCGCTAAATAGCCAAATACTGGCTTGATCTACGTTGAGCGCCTGACAAATTGCTTGAGTAATCACACCTTTAGATTGGCTTAATTGTCCGTTTAAAATTTGATCGTTAACGGTTAAAGACGCCAAGGCTTCGTTAAATAACGATATTTTATTATTTTCTAATTCTATTTTTTTACGGGTATCAATATTTTGTAATGAGCCAAATATTCTTATACAGCGATCATTTTTATGCTCAGCTTCACCGTGTACCAATACCCAAATAATATTACCTTTAGCATCAATAACTTCAAGTTCAGCTTCGTAGCTTTCACCAAATTTAATTGCTCGTTCAATTAATTTAGCTGCTTTTTCTCGGCTTTTTCCGGGCTTAAAGTAGCCAAGATCCTTTGGCCATTGTGGTTGTTCGTCAGGTGAATATTTAAATATTTTTTTGGTCATATCAGACCAATACGCTTGTTTGTTTTCTAAATTAAACGACCAAGCGCCTACTAGCGCCAGATCGCTCATAACCTCTAGCATTTTTTCATTTTTTTGTTGGCGGTTAAACATTTTTAAAAAGAATAAAAACGCCCAAATTAATAGGCCGCATATAATTATTATAGCTACACGCAAAGGCCAAATAGAAGAACTTACAGGGCTCCAGCCCTTTTTAGGAGCAACATAAAGTTGCCAATTACCGCCTTGAAAACTTAAAGAAAACTCAAGAGGATCTTGCTCTATTATGGCGGGCTCACCGTAAAAAAAATCGCCTTTTGTGCCTAAGCCATGGCGTCCTTGAATAGCAACGTTGTATTGTTTTTCGAGTTCATTAATACCTGCGTTTGCATATACTTTTTCAAGATCTAATACCACAGAAAGCAGCCCCCAAAAGGATTTATCCGCTTTATAAACAGGAACGCGAGCAACAAGTGCAGAACCCCCTTGTATTAACGTTAATGGGCCAGCCATTACAATTTTATTTGTGTCTCTGGCTCTAATTGCATCGATACGTTGAGCTTCATTGTCTAAAAAGTTAAGGCCTAGGGCTTGTTCGTTACCGGCAAGCGGATAGATCATGTTAATTACCATGTCGGGTGCGCCACCAATATTTCGTAGTTCGTTTGAGGTCTCAAATAAGGGGGCAGCAATTTGCGCAAAGCGTGCTTGCTGTAAATTTGGTTCTGCGGCAACAGCAACACCTAAACCACGAATTAGCTGAATATTAGACACTAAAATAGCTTCAAGTTGTGCTCGGTAAGTGCTTACTTCAGAGAGTATTTGTAATCGGTGTGCATCTTTTGCTCGGTTATAGTTAATCCGATCAAGTACAACACTTACTAATACAATAAGAGTAAGTGATAGCCAGAAGGTCAGCTTAAAATTATGAACTTTATTATTTTTACTATTATTCATTGGCGACATTAGCTACATTTTGCTTTTATATTAGACAGTATCCACTATAGCTAATTTATTGTACAAATAAAAATGGCGCATCAGATTATGCGCCATTTTATTTTTATAATTAATAGTTTAACTAAATTACGAGTCGCTAACCTCGCGTGCCCAATGCTGCTGTTTAGCTACATGGAGCTTGCGATAACCATCGAGTAATGCAGCATGCTTTGTAAAGCCAGTAAGCGATAAGCCTGGGAAGGTTAAACCGTTAAATAATTTACGGCCTTCGGCTATTTCAATTGCGAGCGTTACATTGGCAGTACCAAACATTAAGCCTAATGCATCTTGATAGTCTGCATATTCGCGTTCGTCATCGTATTTTATTTCTAAAATAGCTTTTAAACAGCGAAAGTGACGCATTGCATCTTCGTTTACTTGCCCGGTATGTAATATCCAGTCAACCCAATCAATGGCTTCTTCGTTACCTGCGGCTAGGCAAAGGTGCGCTTTTAGTTCACCAATACGCAGTGTATCCCAAGATGTATCAGGGTTGGTTACTAAACCAATAAACTCGGCAACGCGAATGATATCGCTATGACCCGCTTCCTCTAGTGAGTCATAAATTTCCATCCATTGCTCAACGTCGTACTGATCAAGTGATAAAAATGTTTCGCGGAACTTAGCGCCTTCATTGTTGTTACGCCAAATTAGTTCATCAACTGGGTAAATGTCTGACATACCAGGGACTAGAATACGACATGCATATACGTTTAAGTGGGTGTAATCCATGATGTAAATATCATGCCCCATGCTATGAATTAAGTCGGTACAAAAGTTATATTCTTGCTCAGTTGTGCCGCTAAAGTCCCAATGCACAAAGTCAAAGTCGGCTTTTGCGCGGAAAAAGTCATGAGAAATTAAGCCACTAGAATCAATAAAGTGCAGCTCAGTGTTTTCAGGAGAGGCAACTTCATCATTATCAAAAGTAGCAGGTTGGAACACATCAAGTTGATCTAAACGACGACCTTGTAATAGTTCTGTTACGGTACGCTCAAGTGCCACTTCAAACGATGGGTGAGCACCAAAAGAAGCAAATACAGAGCCATCAGCTGGGTGAATAAGGGTAACGCTCATTACTGGGTATTTACCGCCTAGAGAGGCATCGGCAATACGTAAGTGAAAACCATGGCTGCGTAACTCTTCACACGCTTCATGAATTTTAGGGTACAGCTTAACTACTTCTTCAGGCACGATAGGCAGACACAAGCCCTCAGTAATAATGCGGCTTTTTATAGCGCGTTCAAATACTTCGGATAAGCCTTGTACCCGTGCTTCAAATTTAGTATTGCCGGCACTCATACCGTTAGATACAAAAATATTACCAATAACGTTAACCGGAATATACACATCTTGGTTATCGCTTTGGCGGGTGTATGGCACAGTACAAATACCACGCTTAACATTACCAGAGTTAAAATCGAAAAGGTGCGATGCATTAAGTTCGCGCTCTGGGTCAAAGTAGTCCCATAAGCTTTCATCCATAATGCCCTCAGGCACTTCATCGTTTGTTACTGTAAACCACTTTTCGGTTGGGTAATGGGTAAACTCTGCATGGGCAAATTCTTCACCTAAATAAAAGTCAGCAAAAAAGTAGTTACAGCTTAAGCGTTCAAAGTATTCACCTAATGCCGAAGCTAACGATGCTTTGTCGTTTGCGCCTTTACCATTGGTAAACATTACGCCACAGTCTTGGTCACGAATATGTACCGAATAACAGTTAGCTACAGGGTTAAGCCATAACGCTTCCTCAATATTAATATTAAGGGCTTTTAGCTTATTTTGCATAGTAGAGATCGACGATTCTAAATCGCGGTCTTTACCTTTTATAAATGTTTTATCAGTCATACTCATCTCAACTAGGGCTGCACAATATGTGGATTAGCTATTATCGTGGATTTTGAGGTTTATTTCATCCTTTGCGCCGCAGAATATGACTTTTTAATAGAAGGATAGTAAATATATGTTAATAATACTTTATTAGAATTTTTAAAGGATAGCTGGATGTTTAAAGTAATCAAGCGCTTGCTGCTGTTAGTAGTGGTTTTAGGGCTGGCCGGTACTGCGGTTGTTTATGGTGTACTTAGTTTGAGTTTACCAGCGCTTGACGGCAAAGGTCATAGCGAAGCGATTAATGAGCCGGTCATTATTTCGCGCGACGTACTTGGTCAAGCTGTTATCAAAGCACAAAGCCACAACGATGCCGCTTATGGTTTGGGGTATGCGCATGGGCAAGACCGATTTTTTCAAATGGACTTACTGAGGCGTAATGCCGCTGGTGAGTTGAGCGAAATTTTTGGTAAGGCGGCGCTAGCACTAGATAAAAAAATGCGTTTTCATCAATTGCGTAAACGCAGCCAAGTTATTTTAAAAAATCTTCCTGAGTCGGATAAGCAATTACTTAAAAGCTACGCTCAAGGGGTTAACGAAGGGTTAGCGCAAATAGGTTACTCAAGCTTTGAATATTTGCTCACTGGTGCACAGCAAAGGCCATGGCAAAGCGAAGATAGCCTATTAATAATTTTTAGTATGTATCTTGATTTACAAAGTGCCACCTTTGAGCGCGACCAAGCATTAATTCAAATTGAGCAGCAATACGGCAAACATATGCTCAAGTTTTTAACGCAACCTAGTCAATACCAAGCTGCGCTTGATGGCAGCCAACTAGCACCTTACAGCGCAGGCATACCTAAACTACCAATACTCAAGCAACAAACGCAGCAATCATCCACTGTGCAATCATCAACACCAGCAATGTATGCATTTAATTCTTTTGCAGCAAGCCAAGAGCGCGGCAGTAATAACTGGGCAGTTACCGGCGCATTAACTACAACCGGATCTGCTATGCTCTCCGATGACATGCACTTAGCAATGGCAGTGCCTGTTATTTGGTACAAAGCGCAACTAAATTATGTACATAACAATGTAAAAACCCAAGTTACGGGCGTATCGTTACCGGGGGCGCCAGCTATTGTAGTGGGCACTAATAATCATATCGCATGGGGGTTTACCAATGGTTATATTGATACCGCGGATTGGGTTGCGCTTACAAGTAACAATAAAACGTGGCAAGTAGATGAGCAAATTGCATTACCTAATAATGAAGCCGAAACTTACACACTTACCCTGAGCGAATATGGCCCGGTAAAATATATTAACGGGCAAGCTTATGCACTGAGCTGGGCGGCGCATCAAAGTTATGCGGTTAATATGCAATTATTACAGCTCGAACAGGCTACCGAAGTTGATGATGCCCTTGCTATAGCCAGCGATGTAGGTATTCCGGTACAAAATTTAATTGTAGTTGATAGCCAAGGCAGTGCCGCATGGAAGTTAATGGGGGGGATTCCTGGGCGTAAAAAACCCAGCGAGCTTAGTGTGAAAAGTACTGATTACTCGCCGCTTTGGTTGCAAAATGAAGCGCAGCGCCCCGTGGTTAAAAACCCAGTAAGTGGACGAATATGGACTGCAAACTCACGGGTGGTAAGTGCTCAGGATAACGAGCGCTTTGGTAACGGCGGCTATTCACTTGGCGCGCGTGCAACACAAGTGCGCGACCGCTTGTTTGAAAAACAAAAATTTGTTGAAGATGATTTTTATCAATTACAGCTTGATAACCAAGCACGATTTTTAATTCCTTGGCACGCTTTATTGCTCAAGCAACTCAAAGCCGATGAAGGTAATAACGCCGCGTATATTAGCGCTGTTGAAAACTGGCAGCAGTGCGCGTGTGCAAGCTCAGTAGGTTATACCTTGGTAAAGCATTATCGCGATGAAGTGATTAATATTACCTTTAGTACGTTGCAGCAAAGCTTAAGTGAGAAAAATGGCACGTTGAGCTACGTAAGGCGTGACTTAGAACCGGCAGTTTGGCAGCTTATTAACGCGCAACCAAGCAGTTGGCTCAATCCACAATTTTCAACTTGGGAGCAGCAGCTGCAGGGGGCATTTAGTCAAACTATTGCTAAACTCAGTACGCAATACGGTAATAACATTCAAGGCTGGCAGTGGGGCAAAGTAAACGAGCTGGTTATAGAGCATCCGTTTGCTAAACAAATACCAATACTTGCCCGCTTTTTAAATATGCCAAAAACGCCAGGGTTTGGTGATAGTTACATGCCAGCAGTGCAGGGGCGTAGCTTTGGTGCTTCACAGCGCTTTATTGTACAGCCAGGACATTTAGAAAACGCCATTTTAACCGTACCTGGCGGGCAGTCGGGGCACCCGTTATCAAACTTTTATCGTGCCGGTTTTAGTCAATATATTAATGCAGAAAACACGCCATTATTACCACAAGCGCTAGTACATCAAATAATAATATCGCCAAAAGGCAAGTAGCTGTTTAGTGAACTAAGCTAGAGCTTGTTTATCTTTCGAGATTAAATTTACAGCCGTATGTTTGGTTTTTAGGTAAGGCAGAGTCTATGTCGTGTAGTTATTCTTCATAAATAGACGATAATTAATTATAAATATAAGTGAGCACTAAAATGAAAAAATTACTTCCCGTATTAATCACTGGCTTGTTGTTAAGTAGTGCGGCTTATGCCGATGAAAGTGTTGTAGTTAAAACGCAAAAACTGAGCGAGCATATTTATATGTTACTTGGTCAAGGAGGCAATATTGCTGTAAGTGTCGGCGACGATGGTATTTATATTATTGATGATCAATTTGCCAAGCTTTCAAGCGATATTAAAAAGACGATTAGCGATTTACAGCCCGGCAGTACTGAGTTTGTAATTAACACCCATCATCATGGCGACCACACCGGAGGCAACGAAAATTTTGCTAAAGCAGGTGCCCACGTTATTGCTCACGATAATGTGCATAAGCGCTTAGTAGCGGAGCATGGTGAAGGGTCAGATTTTTTACCACGGATTAGTTTTAGCCACGATTTAAAGCTGCACTTTAACAACGAACATGCTCATGTAATGCATTATCAGCATGCACATACTGACGGTGACGCAGTCATATTTTTTAACAAGGCTAACATTGTACACATGGGCGACATTTTCTTTAACTTTGGCAGCTTACCGTTTGTAGATGTAGACAGTGGTGGCAGTGTTGATGGTATTTTAGCGGCTGTAGATGACGTAGTGAAACAAATTGACGATAATACAAAAGTGATCCCAGGACATGGTCCGCTAAGCGATCGTTCAGGGCTGGTGGTGTATCGTAAGCTGGTGCAAAAAGCCAAAGATGTTATGCTTAAAGCAATGCAAAACAAGGCGAGCTTAGAGCAAGTACTTAACGCCGACCCATTGGCAGAGCTTGGCCTTGAATACGCTAGCTGGTTACCTAAAGAGCGTGTAACTACACTTTTTTATCGTAGTTTAAAACAATAAAAATGAATTAAGTAATAGCACATCAACTATTTTATTAAGCTGGGCGTATGTTCGGCTTTTTTATTCCCCATTCCTCAAGGAGTTGTGTATGACGGTAGAAAAAACCCATCTCGAAATTTGTAATTTAACTAAAGAGCAATACCCACAAATTAAAACCTTGATGGATCAAGCATACCCAGATTTAGGTGGTGCATGGCCTAGCCATACAATTTTTAGATTAATAGACCAGTTTCCAGAAGGGCAAATAGGCATTGTGGATGATGGTGTGCTGGTAGGCTTAGCATTAAGCGTGCAAGTAGACTATGCCCGCTTTTCTAACCCCCATACCTATGAAGACATAGCCGATGGTCATGACCGCGTATTTAGTGATACCGCTGGCGATGCACTGTATGGCTTAGATGTTGCGATTAGCGAAACGCACAGAGGTATGCGCCTTGGGCGTAGGCTGTACGATGCCCGAAAAGAATTGTGCCGCCAATACAACTTACGCGCTATTTTAGCGGGTGGTCGTATTCCGCGTTATTACAATCACAGTAATGAAATGACCCCAATGGAATATATAGCTAAAGTAGATCAAAAAGAGCTGTACGATCCTATCTTAAGTTTTCAGCTAGCAAACGATTTTCAAGTTAAACGCTTACTTAAAAAGTATTTACCCGAAGATCAAGAATCAGTAGGTTATGCCACATTACTGGAGTGGAATAACATATTGTACGAACCAACCGACACCGTTATTAATATAGTAAAGTCGATTGTGCGTGTAGGTGCGGTGCAGTGGCAAATGCGTAAGGTGGAGTCGGTAGAGGAAATGCTCAAGCAGGTCGAGTATTTTGTTGATACGGTTTCTGATTATCAAAGTGACTTTATTTTATTCCCTGAGTTTTTTAATGCCCCGCTAATGGGGTTAACTGAGCAAGTTAATCAAACCGAAGCGATCCGCAATTTAGCCGAGTACACAGAAACCTTTAAAAATGCTATGTCGCGTATGGCAATTGAATACAATGCCAATATTATTACCGGCTCAATGCCAGTAGCCGACGGGGATAAAATTTATAACGTCAGTTATTTATGTCACCGCAGCGGTAAAATAGATGAGCAACGTAAAATTCATATTACCCCGCATGAGCAAAATGACTGGGTTATTCAAGGCGGCGACAAAATAGCGGTATTTGAAACTGATGCTGGGCGTGTTGGTATTCAAATTTGTTACGATGTTGAGTTTCCAGAACTATCTAGAATTATGGCCAAAGAAGGCTTAGAAATTTTATTTGTACCTTTTTGGACTGATACTAAAAATAGCTATTTACGGGTACGTCATTGTGCTCAAGCACGCGCTATTGAAAACGAATGTTATGTGGTTATAGCAGGCTCTGTTGGTAACTTACCAGAAGTAGAAAGCCTAGATGTACAGTTTGCACAATCGGCAGTACTTACACCGTCTGACTTTTCATTCCCACATGATGCAACACTCAATGAGGCAACCACTAATACCGAAATGTTGTTATTTAGTGACCTTGATATGGATAAATTAAAAATTCTTCACAGCGAAGGGACAGTACGTAACTTAAAAGATCGACGTGAAGATTTATACGACATAATGCTAAAAAAAGTGAGCGACGATAAAAAGGTTAGTGCGGATAAGCAAAAAAGTAGCTTTTAATCACTACAAAATAGGTAGCTTATTAAAGTGTGAGCTGGTTAATTATCATTAATCTTGTTTATTGCTGTTAATGAATAAATTAGCTCGCTAAAATACCGCAAATTTTTAATAGAGTGAGTGCTTTAAGTGGCTTGGATGTATTTAATAATTGCGGGCTTGCTTGAAATTGGCTGGCCAATAGGCTTAAAAATTTCGCAACAAAGTGACAGCCGCTGGTTAGGTATTGGCATTGCGGTTGCATTTATGGTGGTTAGTGGTTTTATGTTGTGGCTAGCTCAACGTGATATTCCTATGGGTACATCTTATGCGGTATGGACAGGCATTGGCGCTGCTGGCACATTTATTGTGGGCATTTTGTTTTATGGTGATGCCGCCACTTTTGGCCGTATTGCCGGTGTCTTAATGATTATTTGCGGTGTGATCACACTTAAAATAAGTCATTAAAAAGTAAACTCAACGCGGTTTAATCAAAAAAAGCGCAGGATTAAAAGCCTGCGCTTTTTTTGCCAGTAATTAATTGGGCAGCATGACTAAAATAGCGGCAACAGCAATGAGTAATAACCCGGCGCTGTCTTGTTTTTTAAGCGGTTGTTTTAGCCACAGTACGGCAATGAGTATGGTAAAAAACACCTCTATTTGGCCAAGCGTTTTTACATAGGCAACATGCTGCAAGCTCATGGCGCTAAACCAGCCAATAGAGCCCACACAGCTAAAAATACTAATCGCAACAGTTGTGCTTTTATATTGCCAAAGTTTACTGAGGGTGTGTGGCTCTTTTAATAATAAATAACCCAGCAATATTAGAGTTTGTAAGCTAATAACAAAAAGCAGTACCCAAGCAGCAGAGTGAGGAAATAATAGCCCTGAATTTAAACTGCCCTCACGTACCCATAATGAAGTAAGCGCAAAGCAAGTACCGCACGCAAGCCCTAATAAAGCTGTTTTGGCATCGAAGCGTTTAATGCTGGTTATACCGCTCATTAGCAGTACGGCAATAGCCCCTAAAAATACCCCCAACCAACCCAATAAGGTTAACGCCGAGCCAAAAAATAATACTCCTAAAATAGCGGCAACCAAAGCCTCACTTTTTGCAAGCCCAGCGCCCACAGCGTAATTATTCATTTTAAATAATTTAACCATTAAGCCAGTAGCAAGAATTTGCATAATACTTGCGCCAATAATAAAGCCCCAAAAAGCATTATTAAAACTAGGCATAGCGGTATCTTGGTATTGATATAAACCATACAAATACACAGCAGCAATAGGGCCTGCAACAATAAAACGCGATAGAGTAACGCCAGCTACGCTCACATTACTACTTAACTTACTTTTTAGTGCATTGCGCCACGCCTGCATAAAAGCGGCTAAAAAAGTGAAAAATACCCAAGTCATAATAACAATACAAAAATAATAGAGGGCGATAAGTTAACAAGGTATACAAAGTAAAGCGATAGTGCTTTAGGCTCAGCTGCGACAATATGCCGCAGTTTAACTGCCGTAAATTAGTTTATAGTTGGCTTGATGTTACTGTTTAGCCGTCAGGCGCTTATCTGGCGGCTTTTTTATAGTGGGTGTGTTATTTTAAATAATTAACAATAACAAAGAACCGTACTATGACTATTTTAATCGCTTGTGCTTTATTGGCCGTTGTAATGCCTTATTTAGCAAGAATACCCGCAGTAATCGAACTTAATAAATTGGGCGGCTACGACAACAAGCATCCGCGCCAACAACAAACTCAATTAACCGGTTTAGGAGCGCGCGCTTTAGCTGCACACCAAAACTGTTTTGAGTCGTTAGCAGTATTTGCCGTTGCACTTGCGGTGGTATTAGGCACTAATAATGTTAATGCGGTAACCGAAACCTTGGCGATGAGCCACATTGTAGCGCGTGTTTTATTTTGTGCTTTTTACTACCTTAACCTAGATATTATGCGCTCAATTATGTGGTTTGTTGGTATAAGTACAGCTATTGCAATGATTGCAGTGAGCTTTTAAATTTATTTTAAAACCCCAAAGCGTTTTAAAAGGCGCTTACTTTATAATATCGCTTTTATTAATTGCAATATATTGCCCTTGGGCAAGGTTTAGCGTTTGCAGGGTTAGCTCGCTAATTTGCTCGCGATACAAGTCAATTACCTTGTAACCACAATAGTGTGCCATTTTTCTAATTTGCCTATTAAGCCCTTGCTTTAAAATAATACTAAATTGTTTGTCTGCTATTTTTTCAACGCTACAGGGCAAGGTTATTTGCTTATCTACCGGTACACCTGCGGCCATTTTTGTACAAAACTCGGCATCAATGCTTTTATTAACGCTAACTAAGTAACGTTTTGGCTGGTGGAAGTCGGGATGAATTAGTTGGTTACACAACTCACCATCGTTGGTTAATATAAGCAAGCCACGGGAGTCTTTATCAAGACGGCCAATAGGGTAAACCCGCGTAATAGTAGGCAGGTGGTGATAAAGGCTAGCAGGGTCATTCTGATCAAGCTTGCAGTCAATACCTACAGGCTTATGATAAGCAAAATAAATTAACTCAGCAGTGCCTTTAATAATTTGCCCGTTAACTGTTATTTGGTCTTGCTCATCAACATGGTCAATATGATTAGCCGGGCGGTTATTTACTATCACTGCACCTTCGTCAATTAAGCGTGAGGCTTGTTTACGCGAGCAAACACCAGCATGGGCAATGTATTTAGCGAGTCGAATTTTGGTGCTCATAAATGGTTGCTGTTAGTCATTGGCAAAAGTGTGCAGCAGATTATAGCAAAGCTGCCAAGTAAACATTACTGAAGGTGGGTAAATAGCTATAAATTTAGTGTTAGGCGCTACAGAATATGCATTTTTATAAGCAGCTGTTGGTTTAATAATTTTTAATTTTATAAATATTAGAGGCGTTAATGTATCAATTATATGCAAATAATGACGATTGCTTAAATCAGGCGCTTCGTCAAAAAATAGTGGCGTTTAATAGCGCGCATTTTGATGCTGAGCGTATGTCTATTGGTTATCAGTTTTTAGACGCACAAGAGGAATTGGTCGCTGGGATTAGTGGCTGTGTATTTGGCAATTGGTTGCAGATAAATTGGCTTTGGTGCAGCGAGTTAGTACGTGGCAATGGCTTGGCGACTAAGTTATTAGTCGCACTTGAAGCGGCTGCAGTTGAGCTTGGGGCAACGAGGGGGCAGCTCGATACGCTTGATTTTCAAGCCAAGCCTTTTTATGAAAAGCACGGTTACCAAGTTAAGTATCAACTTAATAATTATCCGCGCACGGGTACTCGCTATTTTATGGAAAAATCGCTTATTAAACCCTTGCAGGGTGATTAAATAGCTTTAAGTGGCTCGCCTGTAAAGGTTACGCCTAAAAACGGGGTCACTTCAGGAGCAAGCATAAAGGTGCGAATATTCATATGATCGCTACCTTTGGGGTTGTTAAGCACATCTTGATGATAAAACTGACCAAAGCAATCGAGCGTATTTTGTTTACTAAGTTGGTTTAGTTTTGCAAAAGCGAAAATTTTGCAAGAACCATTGTTCTCGCTCGCAGCACTAAGTAAACCATGATTATTAAATGCGCAAGGGGTGAAGCGGTAATGTGTATCGATAATTGCCATAGTGTCGGTAAATTCGATGCTTTTTGGCTCATTTGCCAATTTTTCTAGGTAGTCACTTAGAGTCACTTTCTGTCCTTAGGATTATTTTTATACTTAACTCTAACCTATCTGTTTACTGATTTATATTAAACTAGTACACGTGCACTTAAATTAAGTGTGATAAGGCATTAATGTTAGTTATTTCAATATCGGCAAGGCCTTTGTAAGTATAGTTGGCAGCTTGGTTATTTAACCATACAGATTGGCAGCCGGCATTATTAGCGCCTTGCACGTCGCTATCTAGGCTGTCACCAATGTGTAAAATAGCTTTGTGTGGCACCTGTAAATGTGTAGCTGCTTGATCAAACAAGTTATTGTGCGGTTTAGCTTTACCATGTAAACCCGCTTGCAGTACCAAGTTAAATTTATTATTTAAATTAAACTGGCTCACATCGGCATTGCCGTTGGTTATGGCTATAAGGGTAAAGCGAGTAGCGAGCTTATCGAGTAAGTTAAGTACGTCATCGGTCACGGTTATATTACTGCGAGCTTGAGCAAATACCTTGTACGCAGCACTTGCAAAGTGTTTTGCGTCGTCGGCATTAAAGCCTTGCTTAGCAAGAAGTAAGCCCAGTGTTTGCAAACGCCACTGTGTTACATCTTCAATTAATTTTGGCTGCTGTTGCAGTGCACAATCACGACAATGCAGCCATTGCTGCAAGCCCTGATGTTGATAACCCGGCAGGGTATTTAAATAATCAGTTTGCGCTTGTACGGCGGCTTTTATAATAGGGCGATTGTCGTAAAGGGTATCGTCTAGGTCGAAGCTTAATACCGACACAGGTGCAATGGCACGATTAAAGCGGATCATATTATGGTTTCCTAATCGGTTCGCTTTTTTGCCCTTGGGTGCGTGTTGTCGTACACCTTGGCTAAATGCTGAAAATCTAAATGAGTATACACTTGAGTGGCCGACAAACTACTGTGCCCGAGCAGTTCTTGTACCGCGCGTAAATCCCCAGATGACTCTAAAATATGCGAAGCAAACGAGTGGCGCAATTTGTGCGGATGCACTTGCGAGCTAATGCCTTGCTTGATGCCCCATTCTTGCATTCTTAAACGTACTTGGCGTACCGAAATGCGATTTTTTTTGCTACTTAAAAATACTGCCACTTCGTCAGGGGTTGCAAATTGAGGGCGTATTATGAGCCATTTTTTTAGCGCGTTTAGCGCTTTACTGCCTACCGGAATTAAGCGTTCTTTATTGCCTTTACCGCGTACTAATATTTCACCATTTGCGGCGCTTATATCTTGTAGGTTGGCACCAACTAACTCGCTAATACGTAAACCTGATGAGTACATAAGCTCCATCATGGCTTTGTCTCTAATGGCCAGAGGTTCGTCGTCGGGTATTTCGAGCAAGCGTGCCATTTGATCTACATCGAGATTTTTAGGTAAAGGCTTAGCAAACTTAGGCCCTTTTATGCCTACCGCTGGGTTATGGTAATGCGCTTGTTTAGCAATATTTTTGGCTTTTAAGAATTTATATAAACTGCGAATACAACTGAGCTTTAAACTAATAGTGCGGCCACTTAATTGTTTTGAGCGCAGTGCCATGCTGTAACGGCGAATATGCTCACCCTGTACACTAAACCAGTCGTCGCAGAGCTTACTAAAGTAAAGCGCTGCAAAGCCAAGTTGGCTGACATATTGGTTAACAGTGTGCGCTGAGTATTGCCTTTCAAACTTTAAATAGTCGCTAAATAAAGTAATAGGCGTGCGCCAGTTATCGCTTAAGTCGCTGATATTTGGCGCAGGGTTGTCACTCATGCAAGTTCCAGCAACCTTGACTGCAGAGCGACTACAAAGTCTAGTACAAAAAGGGTGTCTTGTGCGGGCTCAAAGTGGTTGGCGTTGTTGCTGGCAAAAGCCAAAATAGCAATTGGCTTGTTAATATCACCAATTAAATAAATAGCCGTTGATTGCGTCGTATCGCTAAATAACAAATCTCGTTCTTGCTGATTAATACGCCCTAAATAGTGCCCTGAATTACTCAGGCGATGCTCAACAAGTTGAGCATATTTAGTGTCGTACTTTACTAACCGACAGTCGCTAATATCTGGATTGCTACAAATAATATCTTGTAAGTTACTGGCAAGCGCATCGAAGTCGTTATTACTGCAAAGCTGTTGATGGCATAGGCTAAATAAGCGATACACTTGCTCATTTTGTGCAGCGTATTTGCTCATGCTGGCAATTTGATTTTTTAACAACGTATTGTGCTCGCGCAATTGCCGCTGCTGAATATGCACCAAAGATGTTGCACCTTGAGCTTGTTGTTGCAGCTCAAGCTGAGCAAGTAGCTCAGGGTGCTGAATTAAAAAATCAGGGTGGTGTTGTAAATAATCTACCACTTGCTGCGCGTTTAGCTCACTCATAGTGCCACTTGTCCATCAAACACATGCTCTGCTGGGCCGGTCATACGTACTGGGTGGCCTTCACCGTTCCAGCGAATTTGTAAACTGCCACCGGGTAAGTCTACTTGTACTGTGCTGATTAATTTATTTTGAATAAACCCAATAACCATTGCTGCACAAGCGCCTGTACCACATGCTAATGTTTCGTTTACACCGCGCTCCCACACTCGTAATTTAATATGCTCTTTGGAAATAACTTGCATAAAACCAATATTAGCTCGCTGCGGAAAACGCTCATGGTTTTCAAGTAACGGACCCAAAATATCAACTTGTGCGGTAGTAATATCGTCAACTTCTAATACACAATGTGGGTTACCCATAGAAACCGCGCCACTAAAAACAGTATGCTCTTCGGTACGAATAATATAGGTCAGTTCGCGCTTGGTTGCTTTGAGTGGGATTTTACTTGGCTCAAAATTAGGATGGCCCATATTTACAGTTACTTGGCCGTCTTTTTCTATGTATAGGGTTAAATTACCCGACTTAGTAGACACAGTAATTTTGTGTTTATTGGTAAGGCCTTTCATACGTACAAAGCGGGCAAAGCAACGTGCGCCATTGCCGCATTGCTCTACTTCGGTGCCATCGGCATTAAAAATACGGTAATGAAAATCGAGATCAGGGGAGTATGGTGCTTCAACCATTAGCAGTTGGTCAAAGCCAATGCCAAAATGGCGATCGGCCAGTTTTATTATTTGATCTCGCGACAAAAAAACGTTTTGTGTAATATTATCAATCACAACAAAGTCGTTGCCTAAGCCGTGCATTTTGGAAAAATTAACTAACATAGCGCTCTAATTCGGTTTTGCTCTGCGCTAATCATGCCACAGAGCAGGGACTTACAAAAACGTTTAAGGTAAAATTTTCTCACCTTGATACAGGCTCTCTATGGTTTCGCGTTCGCGAATAAGATGGTGTTGACTGCCATCTACCATTATTTCTGCAACACGCGGACGCGAGTTATAATTTGAACTCATAGTAAAGCCATAAGCACCGGCACTTCTTTGTACCAGTAAGTCGCCTTGTTTAAGTGCTAACTCGCGGTCTTTACCTAAAAAGTCACCAGTTTCGCAAACAGGGCCAACAATATCAAAGTTATGAGTAGGGGTTTCGTCGTCGCGTACCGATACCGGAATGATTTTTTGCCATGCTTGATAAAGCGCTGGGCGCAGCATGTCGTTCATGCCTGCATCAACAATAGCAAAGTACTTATCTTGGTTTTGTTTAATAAATTCAACTTGAGTAACTAAAACTCCTGCGTTAGCAGCAATGGCGCGACCGGGTTCAAATATAAGCTCAAGGTGGCGATAATTAACTAGGCGCTCAGTAACTTGCGCTGCATATTCGCTAGGGTGCGGAGGTTGCTCGTCATTATAAGTTACCCCTAAACCACCGCCTATATCTAAATGGGTAAGCTCGATGTTACACGCTTTTAATTCATCTATTAGCGTTAGTAGCTTATCAAGTGCTTCAAGAAAAGGTCTGGTTTCGGTGAGTTGCGAGCCAATGTGGCAATCAACGCCAATAATGTTTAATCCAGGCAGTGAAGCGGCATGCTGATACACGCTCACAGCTGTTTGAATATCTATACCAAACTTGTTTTCTTTTAAGCCGGTAGAAATATACGGATGCGTTTTTGCATCTATATCGGGGTTAACGCGAATAGAAATAGGCGCTGCTAAATTTAGCTCACAGGCCACTTCTGAAATACGTTCTAGCTCCGAGACCGACTCAACATTAAAGCATTTAATTCCGAGCTTTAATGCATAGGCTATTTCGTCTGCTGTTTTAGCCACACCCGAAAACACCACTTTGGAGGCGTCGCCACCGACTTTAATTACTCGCGCCAGTTCACCCTTAGATACAATGTCGAAGCCCGACCCTAAACGCGCTAATATATTGAGTACCGCAATATTAGAGTTGGCTTTAACGGCGTAGCACACCAGGGATTTATGATTTTTAGTAGCATTAGCAAAGGCTAAATAATGGCGCTCAAAGGTGGCTCGCGAATAAACGTAGCATGGCGTACCATATTGCTGAGCAATACTTGCAATGCTTACGTCTTCAGCAAATAATTGATTGTTTTTATAATTAAAAAAATCCATTTATTGCTCCTGCTTTTTAGGTGTATTGGTTTGCTCAGTTTGAGTTGCTGGATTAGCTACGTCTTGAGGTTTATTTTGTTCTGCTTTTTGCTCTGGCAAATAGAGCGGACCGCTTTGACCACAGCCAGCTAATGCGCTTAGCAGTACAGTGCTTATTAATAGTTGCTTAAATTGTGAAGTATGTATCGCTTTCATTAGATTAATAGTGTTGCTGGCTTTATAATCGCAGAGTAACAGAATATCTAAAAAATGCAGCTATTCGCGGATGATTTTATTCCTGTTACACTAGCTGTACAAAAACGCACCCACTATTAGGCGGCTCGCCTGCAAAGGAAATTAACCATGACTGATCATGAATATCACCAATTAGCCGAAGCACTTATGTTCACAATTGAAGAACAAGTTGATGATTGTGAAGCAGATTTAGATTATGAGTCGGCACAAGGTATTTTAGAACTTATTTTTCCTGACAACAGTAAAATTGTGATTAACAAGCAAGCACCTTTACACCAAGTATGGGTTGCGACTAAATTTAACGGACATCATTTTGAATTACGTGGTGATAAGTGGATAGATAATCGCTCTGGCGCAGAGTTTTGGCAGTTTATTAACGAGGCATCAACTCGCCAAGCTGGCCAAGACGTTAAATGGCAATCATCGTTATGAGTTTAGAGTTTGTAGAATATCCGGCTCAAGGTGAGCATAAAGCAACCGTTATTTGGTTGCACGGTTTAGGTGATTCGGGGGAAGGTTTTGCACCCGTAGCACCACAGTTACAATTACCAAATGAACTAGGGCTGCGATTTATTTTTCCGCACGCGCCTGTGCAACCGGTCACCATAAATGGTGGCATGGAAATGCGTTCTTGGTATGATATTAAATCAATAGAATTAGATAAACGTGCCGATGAGCAAGGTGTAAGAGATTCTGCCGCTAAAGTAGAGCAACTTATTAACCAAGAAATAGCCAATGGTATTGCTGCTGATAAAATTATTTTAGCGGGTTTTTCCCAAGGTGGCGTTGTAGCTTTGCATTTAGCCCCACGTTTTGAGCAAAAGCTGGCGGGTGTAATGGCGCTTTCAACCTATATGTGTGTACCAGAAAAGCTGGCAGATGAAGCACTACACACAGATTTAAATATTTTTATGGCGCATGGCAGTCAAGATAATGTAGTACCGCCTAGTGCAGGTAAAAGTGCGTTCGAAGTATTAACAGCACTTAGCATGGATGTAAGCTGGCAAGAGTACCCTATGGCTCACCAGGTTTGCGCAGAAGAACTGCAAGCTATTCGCCATTGGTTAATTGCTCGCTTAAGCTAATAATGGAGCCGCTGAGGTTAAAATGAGTCAAAAAATAGTTATTAAAGCAAATGTTAAACGCGAACCACAAGAAAGTGTAACTACACTAACCTACGAGTGGAATTGGCGTCGTATTGTGAGTATTTCTATGCTGCTACTCATGACCTCTGCTGCCGTTATATATGGCTTAACCAGTGCCGTTAGTGCCGAGCAGGACGAACACCCCAATGAGCCAGAGGATAGAGTGTTGGCGCAAAGTAACGATACAAGCCAGCGTGCTGTTACTTCATTACAAACAACGCAAGTAGAGCTAAATACCTCGGCAACAGTTGCGTCACAAAACAGTGAAAGTGAGTTGTTAGTTGCGCCTATTAATTTAGTTGCAGAGCAAAAAGTAGCAGAGCCTGATAAAGTAGCAGCGGCAGAGTTACCCGTAATCCCGCAAGCTGAGATTAAAAACAACTCACCAGAGCCGGTTAATATTGAGCAAGTACCTACTACCGATTTATTAGTTGATACAGATGTTGCCGCTATTAGTGATACTGCACTCTCTAGCACGCAGGGCTTTGCCCCTTTAGCGCAGCTAGCGAGTGTGGCACTTGGCGCGCAAATAGATACCGATAAAATAAGCCGAGCAGTGCTTACACGTAAAGTAAGCAAGCGAGAGCCGGTAAATGTATTTGCTGCAGATATTCGTTTAAGTCAATTTGACGAGACGTTATCGTTTTTTAGTGAGCTAAAAAACTTACAAGGCCAACAGGTAAAGCATGTATGGTTTTTTGAGGATGATATTGTGGCTGAAATTGAGTTAGATATAACATCCTCTCGTTATCGTACGTATTCGACCAAGAATATAATGGACTCGCAAATAGGCCAATGGCGGGTTGATGTAATTGATGAGCAAGGCCAATTAATTGCTCAAAAAGAATTTAGAATATTAGCTGATTGAGCCAGCTAAATTGCAATTATTAAGTGAGTATTTTTTATGACCCAAACAACAAATATAGTGCGTATTGCTACTCGTAAAAGTGCATTGGCACTTTGGCAAGCTGAATTTGTAAAGGCGCAATTAGAGCATTATCACCCAGGTATTTTAGTAGAATTAGTGCCTATGTCGACCCAAGGCGATATTATTTTAGATACCCCTTTAGCTAAAATTGGTGGTAAAGGTTTATTTGTTAAAGAGCTTGAACAAGCCATGCTAGAAGGGTTGGCCGATATGGCCGTGCACTCGATGAAAGATATGCCTGTAGAGTTTCCAGAAGGGTTAACACTACACACTATTTGTGAGCGCGAAGATCCACGTGATGCTTTTGTATCAAATAACTTTGCCAATATTGACGAGCTGCCACAAGGTGCAATTGTGGGCACTTCAAGCTTACGTCGTCAGTGTCAAATACGCGCATCACGTCCAGATCTAAAAATTCATGACCTTCGCGGTAACGTAAATACACGCTTAGCAAAATTAGATTCAGGCCAATACGACGCAATTATTTTAGCAGCAGCAGGCTTGATCCGTTTAGAAATGAAAGACCGCATTCGTGCTTATATTGAGCCTGAAGTGTCATTGCCTGCCAATGGACAAGGTGCTGTAGGTATTGAGTGTCGTACTGATGACGAAGCAATAAAAGCATTACTTGCTCCACTGGAGCACAGCGAAACACGTATTCGGGTAAATGCCGAGCGCGCAATGAACCGCCATTTAGAAGGTGGGTGTCAGGTGCCAATTGGTGCTTATGCGCTAGTTAACGGCGATCAAGTGCACTTACGTGGTTTAGTAGGCGCAATAGATGGTAGCGAAATTTTACGTGATGAAGTTAGCGGCCACGTTAATGACGCAGAAAAACTAGGGGTTGAGCTGGCTAAAATGTTATTGGCTCAAGGTGCAGACAGAATATTAGCTGAAGTATATAGAGACGCGTAATGTTAAATATCTTGATAACTCGTCCCCAAGGAAAAGGCGCAGCCCTTGCACAACAACTTGAGCAAGCGGGTTATCAAGCGTCTTTATTTCCCGTATTAAAAATAGAGTATTTAACCCCCGATAGTATTGAGCTCAGCCCATTAACTAATGCCGATAAAATTATTTTTGTGTCGCAAGATGCGGTTTTGGCGCTGAGTGAATTAAAGCCAGATATTAATATAAAAGCGCAATTTTATGGGGTTGGCCAACAAACAGCCGACACTATTTATGAGGTGTTTGGCGTGCGAGCGGCTGTTCCTAAACAGCACGACTCAGAGGGGTTATTAGCGCTTAAATCGCTTGCCGATGTTGATAGCTGTAATATTGTATTGGTTAAAGGAATAGGGGGGCGTCCTGATATAGCTAAAACACTAAAGCAGCGTGGTGCCTTTTTAAATAACTGCGTAGTGTATCAGCGTACTCCCATAGACCCTGAGCCTAACAACTGGATAGACCACTGGCAAAGCCAGAATGTACACGGTATAGTCATAACAAGTAATGCGGCGGTTGATGCTATTTTTAAAAACCTTGCTGCACCCCAAAGACAATGGTTACAACAGTGCCGATTTTATGTAGCTAGTGAGCGTATAGGCGCTTATTTACAGCAGCATCAGGTAAGTTCGGCTAATATACATATTGCAGCAGGAGCTAGCGATAACGCTATGTTTACCTGCATTAATCAGCAAGGTAGCAAAATGAGCGAACAGTCAGTACCGTCAACGGTAGATAAAGCAGCGCAAAAAACGACTAATGCAACAGCCAACAATGGCAAAGCTACGGCTAAAAGCGAAACGCTTAAAGCAACTGATAAGGCTGACAATACTAAGCAACGAGTAAGTAAAGTTGGGAGCTTAGCACTTATTATTTCATTAATTGTTGCCTCTGGAGTTGGCTTTGAGTTTTATCAAAAGCTCAACGCGAGCAAGACGCAAAGCTTAGCTGTTAATCAATTAAATGAGCAAAATAAATTACTACAACAAGAGCTGCAAGCACTTAAGTTAGCTCAAGCTAATTTGCAACAGACACTATTAACGTCTGAGCAAAAAGTAACAGCTGCAATGCGCGAAAGTACTACAAAAAACCAGCAAGAACTAAAGGCTGCCTTACAACAAGCGCAGCAGCAAGGCTCGTCTTTAAATCCACAAGAAGTTACCAGCTTGCAGCGCATGGCTGAGTTTAAGTTGTGGGCCGAAAACGACTATCAAGGAACTAGCGCTGTATTAAAACGTTTAGATGCTTTACTTAGCGATCACCCCGGTACTATTACAGTGCGCCAAGCCATTACACAAGATATACAAACCTTAGATGCCATAAAACCAATTGCCGTTGAAGCTATTTATTTACAGCTTAGTAGTGTGCTGAAAAATATTGATGAATTGGTATTTAATGCGGTGAACCTGCCTGAAGAAGTAGCAAAAATTGATGACAAGGTATTAAGTGAAGATCTTAGCGATTGGCAGCAAAACTTAAAAAATAGTTGGGATCAATTTTTAGATGGTTTTATTACTATTCGTCATCGTGAAGGCGTTGCTATAGAGCCATTATTAAGTGAACAACAGCGACACCTGGTAAATCAAAGAGTTAAGCTTTATATAACGCAAGCGCAAGATGCATTATTGAGCAAGCACGCCAGTGTTTACTTTGCAGCACTAAGCGAAGCAAAACGTTTAGTGGCTGAATACTTTAAACAAGATGATGATGTTACAAAAATGGTTTTAAAGTCGCTGTCTAATCTAGAAAAAGAGCAGCTAAACTTTAACCCTAAAGTAAACTTACAAAGCACGCAGCAAGTTAAGGAGTGGGCAAAATGATAGGGTTGATCATTTTAATTATTGCACTTGTTGTGGTGTTAGCAGCAGCCCCTTTTTTATTGGACGAAAAAGGCTATGTACTAATTTCGTTTAACAACACCACAATTGAAGGCACAATTGTTTCGTTTGCCGTGCTAATAATCGCAGTATTAGTCGTTAGTTATTTAACCTATAAACTCGTGCGTTATTTATTCTCTATTTATCGCAATACTAAGCATAGTTTTTTTGCTCGTAGCCAAGGGCGCAAGCAAGCTGCAATTGAGCAGGCGCTATGGAGTGTAATTAATGACGACTATGCACAAATAGAGCAGGCGCTATCTAGCAAGGTACCCGATCAGTATCAAGATATACGTTTAGCACTGCTTGCTAAGGCGGCACTAGCTAATAATCAAACCGACAAAGCCCTTGAGTACTTATTTGATATAAACCCAGAGCAGCAACTAAAAGTAGCAAAACTATGGCTAGCTAGTGGTAATAGTAGCGCTATAGAGTCGCAACTACGGGTTATTGCAGAATCGAAAAAAGCGACAGCACTTGAGCTAAAAATTTACACCGAAGTGCTAGTGCAGCAACAACATTTTAGTGCTTTAGAAGCATTTTTACCGCGTCTTTTACGCAAAAAAGTACTAACAAATGAGCAGTGGCATCGCGTTTTTAATGCCTATTTTGCCTCATTTCCTGTTGATGAAGTAACAGCTAAATATAAGCAGTTACCTAAAAAGCTACATAGCTACGCCTACAGCGCTTATTTAACGCAAATGGCTGCTGCAGGGCAGTTAAGCGTAATTGAAAATGACTTAATAAAAATGGTTAAGCATGAAGAACAACATGCACAATTAGCTAACATATTAAGTAAAGCAACAACGGCAAATGCCCGTAAATTACAAACGAGTATTCAAGATCGACTTAAAAAAGATGAGCAAAATAACTCATTACTGCTCGCTTTGGCTTGTCTTGCTAATGCGCAAGGTGATTACGACCTAGCGGCAAGGGTGTTTGATAAAGCACTAAATAATGAAAATAAAAAACAATATATGCAGCAAGCAAAGTTAAGTTATGAAAAAAGTGCACAACTAGATAAAGCATTGGTACTTTATAAATAATGAGTTACATTTAATAAACACCATTTAATATTGCAAGGAGCAAAAGGCGATGAAAGGTTTGTTTAAATTGTCTTTTAGCTTAGCTTGCGCTTACTTTATTACAGGCTATTTTAGTAATTTATTGCTTGCTATAGATGGTTTCGCTGTGGCATCTTGGCCCCCTGCGGGCATAGCTGTAGCAAGCTTTTTGTTATGGGGCCGTAAGTCTTTTTTAGGTGTTTTTGTTGGTGCATTACTTACTAGCTTAATTCACCTTGATAATGTTGTTGATATATTAAACTGGCAAGTTTTTTTCCAAGCCGCTGCAATTGCTATCGCTGTTGTTTTTCAAGCATGGCTTGGCGCGCAAATAATAATTAAAGTTATTAAAGCCCCCCTCGATTTATCGTCACTAAAACATAGTGTACAAAGCTTAATTATAGCCGGCCCTGTATGTTGTATTATTGGTGCTAGTGTCGGCACCAGCTTACTTGTTTTTAATAATATAATTGCTCAACATGCCGCGCTAGATAGTTTTATTGCGTGGTGGATTGGCGACAGTATTGGGGTGCTCATTTTTACGCCATTGATGCTGGCTGCATTTAATTACTCAGTGATGCGATACCGGCTACAAGTTATCCTGCCTTCTTTACTTATTTACATTCTTATTAGTGTTAGCTTTTATGGTGCTGCCAGTGTTAAAAAAGAAAAAAACATTCAAAAACAAGAGATAAAAACATTAGCTGTACAAGACTCAATTACTCATAAATTAGATGAAATCTCTGCACACTTGGCTTTACTGGCTACTTTTTTTTCGAGCAGTGAAGATGTGAACTTTAAAGAGTTTCGGCAATTTACGGCAAAACAGTTAAGCTACAGCGAAGAAATATTGGCGTTTGAATGGGTACCGTATGTTCCTAAAAGTGCGCTGTTAGAATATCAACAAATGACGCAACTAGCCGATGTTGAACATTTTTTTGTAAAAGAAAAATCACCAACCAACCAATGGCAAGCCGTTGCTGAGCGAGATGTATATTATCCAATTAGGTACGCATACCCATTAAAAGGCAATGAAGATGCTATTGGCTTTGATTTAGCATCAAACGACTTTATGCAAGAGGCATTAAATAAGTCAAAAACGCTTAACGAAATGGTCATTAGCCAACCGGTTAAGTTGGTGCAAAATCAGGCTGAGTTAGGGGTGTTATTTTTGCATCCTGTATTTGGAAGTATAGAGACTGAAGATGACTTTAAAGGTTTTGCCGTTGCGGTAGTGAGCTTAAAAAAACTATCGCAGTCGTTGCTTTTTGATCATGAAAACTTAGTTACAGCAAGCTTTTTAGATATTAACAATACCAATAATACCCACGCTATTTATATTGCCAACAACGAGTCAATGGACTTGTTAAAGTCCTACCAGCTACTCATTGGTAACCGTATGTGGCAGGTTGAGTTGCACGAGCCCTTAGTTACAACCTCCTGGTTAATATATTGGTTGGCACAAATAGTGGGGATGCTGTTTGTTTGGTTACTGGTAGCATTTTTAATTTCTGTTACAGGCACAAATGTTCAAATACGCGAGCAAGTTGCTAGGCAAACGCGCACATTACGCCAAGAAAAGCAAAAAGCTGATGAAGCGAGTCAAATAAAAAGCCAGTTTTTAGCGAATATGAGCCACGAAGTGCGCACGCCAATTAATGGTATTAAAGGCTTACACTACTTAGCGTTACAACAAAATGATTGGCAACAAGCCCGTACTTACATAGAGCAAGCTGATGGTGCGTTAGGGGTGTTACTTAGAGTATTAAATGACTTGCTCGACTTTTCTAAAATGGAGGCAGGTAAACTTGATTTAATGCAAGAACCCGTTGATATAGGGCGCTTGGCTGAAGAGATAATTAACTTAATACAATTTGAAGTAAGTGTTAAGTCGTTAGAAATAAAGCTAGATTACGATAAAAATACAAACTTGATGATTAACACCGATGCTATTCGTTTAAAGCAAGTGCTACTAAATTTACTCAATAATGCGGTTAAATTTACTGCTCAAGGGAGTATTACACTGAAAATTTGGCAATCGAAAACCATGACCTATTTAAGTGTAAGCGATACAGGTATTGGTATTAGTAAAGAGGCACAAAAGAAATTATTTAGGCCTTTTGCTCAAGCAGATAACTCTACGTCACGCCAATATGGCGGTACAGGGTTGGGCCTCAGTATTTGTAAAAAGCTAGTTGAGCTTATGGGTGGCGCTATAGATTTAAAAAGCACTGCAGGGCAAGGTTCAACATTTACCTTTAGTTTACCGCTTAACTCCCCTTTACCTAAAGTAGAGAAAAGTGAGCAAAGCTTTAGTGACGTGGATATAGAAAACGTATCATTTGCGAACAGCGCAGTACTTTTAGTTGAGGATAACCCGTTAAACCAACATGTAGCCACTGCCATTTTAAAAACCAAAGGGTGTGTTGCTGATATTGCTAATGATGGCTTTGCCGCAATTGAAATGTTAACTGAAAAAAGTTACGACATTGTCCTTATGGACATTCAAATGCCCAAAATGGACGGCTTACAAGCAACCAAGGTAATACGTAATGAGCTAGGCTTATTAGATTTGCCTATTATAGGTTTATCGGCTAATGCCCATGATGACGATGTTAAAAAAGCGCTTGCCTGTGGAATGAATAGCTATAATAACGAAACCAATAGATGCGAATATTTTGTTCAAAGCTCTTTGGCATTATTTAGCGGCGATAGAAAAATAAAATCATCTGCTTTTTTGCATAAAAAGCAGACATATGGCCTCAAAAGTATATTTTAAATAAACTAGACTTGAATTATTACTATAGCTGCGTATTATGCGCGCAATTTTAACCTAACTGAGTTGCTACTATGATCAATAGAAAACTACCTTTGCTAGATATTCATCGCCATTTAGATGGTAATGTACGAGCGCAAACCATATTAGAACTTGGTCGTCAGTTTAATATAACTTTGCCTGCTGATAACGTTGCAGCACTTATCCCTCATGTACAAGTCATTGATCCTGAGCCAAACCTGATGGCGTTTTTACAAAAGTTAGATTGGGGTGTAACTGTATTAGGTGACTACGATGCTTGTAGACGTATAGCGATTGAAAATATTGAAGATGCACAAGCCCAAGGGCTTGATTATGTTGAGCTGCGCTTTAGCCCTTACTACATGGCACAAAGCCAAGGTTTACACCCTCAAGGTGTGGTTGAGGCGGTAATTGATGGCATTAAGTCGGCAACCAAAGGCGCTAATGTAAAAGCTAATTTAATTGGTATTTTATCACGCACTTATGGCGTAAAAGTTTGCCAACAAGAGCTTGATGCCTTACTCGCTTTTAAAGACGATTTAGTGGCTGTAGATTTAGCCGGTGATGAAATTGGTTTTCCGGGTGAGTTATTTGTAGAGCATTTTAAGCAAGTACACGACGCATACTTAGCAGCAACAATTCATGCCGGTGAAGCACTAGGTGCACCAAGTATTTGGCAAGCAATTAACGAGCTAGGTGCGAGCCGTATAGGCCATGGCGTTAAAGCAATTGAAGATATTGAATTAATGAACTATCTGCGCGATAAGCGTATTGGTATTGAGTCGTGCTTAACTAGTAATATACAAACCAGTACCGTAAATGATTTAGCTCAGCATCCGCTAAAACAGTTTTTAGATCATGGTATTTTGGCTTGTATTAATACCGATGATCCAGCGGTTGAAGGTATTGAAATTGAACACGAATACTTAGTGGCAGCGCCACAAGCTGGTTTATCACAAGCCGATATGGAAAAAGCGCAAGCTAATGCGCTTGAAATAGCCTACTTAAGTTACAGCGATAAAAAAGCACTGCTAACAATGGCAAGTACGCGCTAATTTAATATTATTAGTATAAAAAATGCCGCTATTAATAGCGGCATTTTTGTATCTAAGTAACCAGAGTTCAGGTGAAGTATTTATAAATTAGTGTGTTTGACAAGCTAGGTAGTTATCGTAAAGGGCTTTGAGAATATCGGCTCTGCTGATCATTCCTATTACTTTTTCGCCGTCAACCACAGGGTAGTTTTTCGGTTTACCGGGTCTCATTTGCTCAGCAAGTTCAATAATGTTGGTGTCGCCATTTACAGTCACGACTTCTGTTTGCATTAGTTGCGATACTTTCACCACCCCATCACAAAAATAACTGCTTTGCATGAGTGGTTTAAGCAGCTCTTGCTCAGAGATAAAGCCAACTAAAAATTTATTGCTATCGAATACTGGGGCACCAAGTAATTTAAATTTTTGCAGCTCTGCAATGGCAGTGGTCATTTCGGTATCTGGGGTAATGTTTGGCAACTTGTGTTGCATAAAGTCTTTTACTTTTGTATTTAGCATATGGGTCTCTCCCGCTGAATGTTCTATACAAAGTATGGTTTATAGATCGACTTTTAGGAAATTGTTTATGTTGATGATGTTGATAGATTTTAACTATTAATTATTTATTGTTATAAAAACAATTAAGGCACCTATTTAGATGCCTTAATATTTGAAATGAGAGCGTTAAGTGCAATTATTTAATAAATGCAAACGCATCTGCGTACATGTTTTCGCGAATAGCACCATGAGCAATAAAATCGTCACGAACTATGCCTATCATGTCAAAACGTCCAGCCATGTAAATATCGTAAGGCGCTAGCGATACTATATCTTGCATTACGGCTTTGTGTACATAACCGGTATGTCCTTGCCAATCAGGCGATGGGTTTTCTACTACCGGAATAAACTGAAAGTTTTTGTGGCTATCGGCCCACACTTGCATTTCGCGGTGTGCATAAAGTGCCGATTCTTCTCTTACGCCCCAGTATAATAATACCGGGCGGTCGCAGCTAATTTCAGCTAGGTGATCAGCCATTGATTTTGCATATGAAAACCCAGTACCGCCAGCAAGTAAAATAATTGGACGTTCACACTGTAAACGAAGTTGCGATATACCTAAGCCTGCTTCTATCTCTATTAGCTGCTTTTCGTTAAGTGCATTGCGTAAATGTTCAAGCGACTGCATTGCATATGTATCGGTTCCCGAAGCGCCAATATGTAACTCTATTTGATCGCATTGTGAAGGGCGGCTGGCAATCGAAAATGCACGCTTGTCATTTTCGCTCAATACAAGATGCATGTATTGGCCTGCTTCAAACGAAACCGGTTGTTGTGGTTTTAAAATTACTTTATGAACAAATTCTGTAAGTGGGCTGATAGCAACAACTTCAGCTTTTAATGTTTGCATTTTTTACCTTTTAGCAGCGCTTTTCATAGCAGATACGCAATAGAATGTGTTGATTCTAGCATATCTGCAGGGTTGTTTTATAGCCTATTGGTCTAGGATATTAGAGAATGTTGAGGCTCTGCCAAATGTCGTCTACGCGATCTTTGGTGGCTTTATCCATCTCAATCGGCTCGCCCCATTCACGGTTTGTTTCGCCAGGCCATTTGTTCGTTGCATCCATACCCATTTTAGAGCCAAGGCCAGAAACCGGTGACGCAAAATCTAAATAATCAATTGGTGTGTTTTCTATTAAAGTGGTGTCGCGAGCGGGGTCCATACGCGTAGTAATTGCCCAAATAACATCTTCCCAATCTCGGGCGTTAATATCGTCATCGCACACAATAACAAACTTGGTATACATAAATTGACGTAAGTAAGACCACACTCCCATCATTACGCGTTTTGCATGGCCAGGATATTGTTTTTTCATGGTAACAATAGCCATGCGGTACGAGCAGCCTTCTGGTGGCAAGTAAAAATCAACAATTTCAGGGAATTGTTTTTGTAAAATAGGTACAAATACTTCGTTTAATGCCACCCCTAAAATAGCAGGCTCATCAGGCGGGCGGCCGGTAAAGGTACTGTGGTAAATAGGGTTTTTACGGTGGGTCATATGGGTTACTGTCATCACCGGAAAGTCATCAACTTCGTTATAATATCCAGTGTGATCGCCATATGGGCCCTCGGGCGCCATTTCACCTGGCATTATGTAGCCTTCAAGTACTATTTCGGCGCTTGCGGGTACTTGTAAATCGTTTGATATTGATTTAACTACTTCAGTTTTACTGCCGCGCAGTAAGCCTGCAAAAGCGTACTCGCTTAATGTGTCGGGTACAGGGGTTACTGCACCTAATATAGTCGCCGGATCGGCGCCCAATGCCACAGATACCGGGTACGGTTGGCCTGGATTTTCTTTACACCATTCTTGAAAATCAAGCGCGCCGCCACGGTGAGACAACCAGCGCATAATAATTTTATTTTTGCCTAACAGTTGTTGGCGGTATATTCCTAAATTTTGGCGCTTTTTATAAGGCCCTTTAGTAACGGTAAGGCCCCAAGTAATTAACGGTGCAGCATCACCTGGCCAGCAATGTTGAATAGGCAGCTTAGTTAAATCGACCTCATCACCTTGTAAAATAACTTCTTGGCAGGGGGCTTTTTTTACTTCTTTTGCTGGCATATTAAGCACTTGTTTATAAACAGGTATTTGCCCTAGCGCTTCTTTAATGCCTTTTGGTGGCTCTGGTTCTTTTAAAAAAGCCAAAAGCTTGCCAACTTCACGTAATTCGCTTACATCTTCTTGGCCCATACCCATGGCAACACGCTTGGGTGTGCCAAATAAGTTAGCCAATACCGGAATATCGTAACCTTTAGGGTTTTCAAATAATAACGCAGGGCCTTTAGCACGTAATGTACGGTCGGCTATTTCGGTCATTTCAAGATACGGGTCGATTTCTTGAGTGATGCGTTTAAGCTCACCTCTTTTTTCAAGTAAATCGATAAAATCACGAAGATCTTTGTATTTCATTGTGGGCCGCTATTAAGCAATAAAGTTAAAAGTATTATACCCAAGTAACGTAAAATTGCATGCTCAGTTACTTAGCTATTAGCACTTGGAAAAATACAGTTACTTTGTATCACTAAACTTGCTTTATCACGGTTTAATTTTATTAGTTTTATTGTACTACCTACTGTTGTAGGCAGTGGTATTTTGTCCCTTCAATAATAAGCATGGCTTCGCTATCTTTACTCCAAAACAACACATTTTTATTTATGTATTTATTACCTGAGGCGCTTTTTTCTCGGCTAAGCTGATAAGTATTATTATTAAGTGTTAGTGCTGCTGTTTGCTCATTGATAACGCTAAGCGTGGCTTCTTTTTGATTACATAGATAACGAGTGTTAATTGTGGGCTCATTACAAGCAGATAAGCCTAATACAGTTAATGCGATTATCAGCAGCGCTTTCATTTATATCTCCAGTGCAAACAGCAAGTAATTATCGATATTTGCGTATTAATTTTAATCAGCATAGCAAAGCAAAATTAACCGTTGGTGAAAATGCGGCTTTAAGTTATGTTAATAATATTATTTTTAAGCTAGGTATTTATATGGCAGGTACTAATCTTTTAACCTTATTAGACGACATTACTGTGCTACTAGATGACATTGCAACTATGAGTAAAGTTGCTACAAAAAAAACAGCGGGTGTATTAGGTGATGACTTAGCGCTTAATGCTCAACAAGTTACCGGTGTAGCTGCAGAGCGTGAGCTACCTGTGGTGTGGGCGGTAGCAAAAGGATCGTTTTTAAATAAAGCAATATTAGTACCTGCGGCGTTATTAATAAGTGTGTGGTTACCTTGGTTAATTACGCCTTTATTAATGTTAGGTGGATTATTTTTATGTTTTGAGGGCGCAGAAAAAGTATTTGCCAAGTTTTTGCCTCATGATGATAAAAGCGAAAGTGAGGGCGACAAATTAGACCTAGTAGAATACGAGAAGCAAAAAGTTAAAGGTGCGATTAGAACCGACTTTATACTTTCTGCTGAGATCATAGTAATTACGCTTGGCACAGTTGCAGCTGCTACATTAATAAATCAGGCATTGGTATTGTGTGTTATTGCCATAATTATGACTATTGGCGTTTATGGCTTAGTTGCAGGAATTGTGAAGCTTGATGATGCAGGTCTATATTTACTTAATCAATCTAAGCTATCGGCTAATAAATTTAAAGAAATACTAGGCAAAGGGTTGTTAGCGGCAGCACCACGGCTTATGCAGTTTTTAGCATTTGCGGGTACAGTTGCAATGTTTTTAGTGGGCGGCGGCATTTTAGTGCATGGCATTAAAGCTTTGCATCATATTCAAATAGCGGTAACCAATTATGGGCAAACAATTGTAGGTACTACAGGTGAAGTGCTGGTACCACTTATATTTGATGGCTTATTAGGTGTTATAGCAGGCTTAGTTGTTGTGCTTGGGCATTTAGCTTATTTAAAAATATTCAAAAAATAGCGCTAATTCACACCTTACAATTATTGCCTGTTTAACAACCGTATAGTTAAATAAGCCCATACAGTTAAATGTGTATGGGCTGTATTAATTAAAAGCTAAATTGTGCTGCTAAGCGTACGCTCGCGCCTTCACCTATGGTTACATTATTTAAACCACCGCCTGCTAGGTAGTTTGTATCAAATAAGTTTTCAATATTTAGGCGTAAGTTAACGTCGGTATTGTTTAAGTTTATTTTATACGTTGCACCCACATCTACGCGGGTGTAGGCATCTTTAGTAACGGTATTGGCATTGTCGGCAAAGCGTTCGCCTTCGTAAAATGCACCTGCGTTTAATGCAATTACGTCGTTTAATTCATAACGCGTCCAAAGTGATGCAGACCATTTAGGGGCATCGGTAGGGCGCTTACCTTGCAATGTTGCGTCGCGCTCGTAGTTGGCATCTAAGTACATAGTTGATGCCATTACAAATAAGCGATCAGTTGCTGCACCTTGCGCCGCTAATTCAAAGCCTTTATGGCGCTGCTCGCCAGCTTGAGTAGTGATGCTGGTTATATTATCAACAGGGTTTACAAGATCTTCGCTCACTAAAGTGCCTGTTTTGCTAATATCAAATAATGCGCCACTGAGCATTAATCGATCGTCAAACAGCTGCCATTTAATACCAATTTCTTTTTGCTCAGAGGTAATCGCATCGAGCTTCATGCCATTATTAACATCGTTTGTATTTACTAGCGTTTCGTTTTGCGGCTCAAAACCTTCAGAGTAACTAGCGTAAATAGTGGCCGAGGCATTAGGGTGATATAGCACACCCACTTTAGGAACAAACGATTCATTATTACTATTTTCTTTACTTTGCTTGTCGTAACGACCGCCTAAAGATAACTGCCATTCTGGTGAGAACGAAATGAGATCTTGCATGTAAATACCGTAATAGTCATAAGCAGATGAGCTAACAGTGTCATCTGTTTTATAGCTTATAGCTGGGCGAAATGGTTCGTTTTGCCCGGCGCTAAAGTCAAATGATTCGGCATTAGTTTTTAATTGGCCATAATAATAATCAAGCGAATTTGCGCCAATTAAAAATTGGTGCTGAATACCAAAGGTTTCAAATTCACCAATAAAGTCAACAAAGGCGGTTTTAAACTGCCAATCATCAAAACGATCGTAAGGGCGTGACGCGTAGCTATCACCTTCGATAAAGTTACTTGGTTTACGAGGTGCTGACTCAAAGCGTTGACGCTCAAATGTTTGCTCGTTGTAACCAAGTTTTACTTGCCAGTTTTCGGTTAAAAACACTTCTAGGTCAACACCTAGGTTTTCTACCGTTATATCTGTAAACGCCCAAGACATATCGCGAATTGTTTTATCGTCGCCAATTACATTGGCATTACTATCAATCCAGGCACCCGTATCTAAACCGGCTTCGTCATCTGTGCGGTCGTAATGTACGCGTACTAAGGCGTTATCGCTAATATCGTAATCAACAATTAATGCACCTAAAAAGCGATCGCGTTCACGGTTTTCACCATTTTGGTATTCACGCCAATAATCAACATCTTGCTTTACTAAAATACCGCGAGCACGTAAATCTTCCGACTCAGTAAGTGCACCGCCCGCATCCAGCATAAAGCGAGTTGAACCATGTTGATCAACATCGGCACTGGCTTTAAATAATGTTTGTGACGTGGGTTTTTTAGTGACCATATTAACCAAGCCACCAGGACCCGATTGGCCATATAAAATACTTGATGGGCCTTTAATAACTTCAACTTGTTGTAATATTTCGATAGGTTGTTGGTAGTGCGACCAGTGCTGATGGCCGTCACGCAAGTAACCTGTAGATGAACTCAGTTCAAACCCACGTAAATTAAATACTTCACGGTTACGTTGCTTTGAACCTGGCGTTAAGCTGGCATCGTTAGTAAGTACTTCACCTAACGTAGTTGCGAGTTGTTCATTTACTATGGTGTCGGTAATAACGGTAACCGACTGTGCGGTATCAAGTAACGAAGCTGACGTTCTCATTGCGCCATTAGCATTGTCTACTTTATAGTCATTAAAATAACTTCCTTTTACTTCTATATGTTCTATATCTGTTGCGTTTGCATAAACACTCGCAGTAGTACTTGCTAGCAGTGCGATAAAAAGTGGGCTTAGTTTCATTAGTTGTTTCCGGGTTGATAGTATTAATGCTGAGTTAATCTTAATGAAAACCAGTATCATTTGCAATGCCTTTTAGTGTGTTTTTTTATAATGCTTAATGGTTGCCAATTAGGAATTCTGCTATTATTAGCAGCATATTGAGTGGGGCTTTTCCCCATGTTATTTTTTTGTATTGGGATTTACTGTGACCACAACTGCTTTTTCATCTTTGGCTTTACCTTCTGGGTTAGTTGATAACTTATCAACACTCGGCTACACCCACATGACACCTGTTCAGGCGCAAAGTTTACCGCCAGTACTGGCTGGAAAAGACATTATTGCTCAAGCAAAAACGGGGTCAGGTAAAACTGCGGCGTTTAGCTTAGGCGTATTGGCTAAATTAAACGTAAAACGTTTTCGCATTCAATCTTTAGTATTGTGCCCAACACGTGAGTTGGCAGAGCAAGTAGCTGTAGAAATGCGCAAATTAGCGCGTGGCATCCATAATATTAAAATACTTACTTTATGTGGTGGTGTATCAATTGGTCCACAAATTGGCTCACTTGAACATGGCGCACATATTATTGTTGGTACACCGGGGCGAGTTGACGATCATATTCGTAAAGGTACTTTGCGTTTAGATGATGTAGAAACGCTCGTATTAGATGAAGCCGACCAAATGCTAGATATGGGTTTTCAAGATACCTTAGATGCAATTATTGAGCGTATTCCTACTAACCGCCAAACATTACTATTTAGCGCTACGTTTCCACGTGCAATAGAAGCTGTTGCAAAGCGTGTGCTTAGCAATCCAGTAATGGTTAAGGTAGAAGAAGAGCAAGCTAAAAGCACTATTAAGCAATACTTCTATAAAATGGATAACAATAAACAACGTTACCCAACACTTAAATTATTGCTGCTTAAATTTACCCCGCAAAGCTGTGTCGTGTTTTGTAATACTAAAGTAGAAACACAGCAATTGTGTGATGATTTAGTTGATGAAGGCTTTAGTGCGGTATCTTTACATGGTGATTTAGAGCAGCGTGATCGTGAGCGTACGTTAATTCATTTTTCTAATAAAAGTGCATCAATACTAGTGGCAACCGATGTGGCCGCGCGTGGTTTAGACATTGACGATATGGATATGGTGATTAACTATCACTTAGCTCACGACACACAAACACATGTGCATCGTATTGGTCGTACCGGTCGAGCGGGTAAAAAGGGTATTGCATGCTCTATTTATGGTGAGGCAGAAGCATTTAAAATTGCACAAATTGGTGACTATTATGAGCGCGATGTGATCCCAGAGCCAATGCCATCGTTTAGCTTATTAGAAAAACCACCATACAAACCAGAAATGGTAACCTTAATGCTTGATTCAGGTAAAAAGCAAAAAGTACGCGCAGGTGATATTTTAGGTGCACTTACCGGTAAAGACGGTATTGCGGGGCGTCAAGTTGGTAAAATAAACGTACTCGACAACGTTGCGTTTGTTGCCGTAGAGCGTAATTCTTCAAAACCGGCACTGCGTAAATTAACCGAAGGTAATATTAAAGGCCGTAAAATACGCGCTCGTCGCCTTACGTGCTAATAGTGTACTGAATAACTAATTCAATAATTACTAATCTACTGAGCAGCTTGCCCTAAGCTGCTCATATTCACACTTTAACTGTTTAAATTTTTCTGCATTACCAACTGCTTTATCTGGGTGACACTGTAACGCCAGTTGCCGCCAACGCTTTTGTACTTCTTTTAGCGTGCTTTGCTGAGATAGTTGCCACTTTATTAATAGCTGTTTATGAGTGTCTAGATCTATTATTTGTGCAGATTTACTGTGTTTGGTAAAACGCTGCCAAAACTGGGTTAAAAGAGTATCGATTTCGGCGCTAGAGGTTTCAAAGTTTTGCCAATCAAGGTAGTAGTCTCGTAGCGGATCGGTGTTTTTTATGAGAGTGTTACTGGCTGTGGTAATAAGTTGTATTTGTAAACCACTAATAAGGAGTTGCTGCTTAGGCATAATTTGCTGCTGTAGCTGATAAAGCGCGTTCATAATTAAAAAGTTACGTTTGAATAAATCACGATCAGGGGCAACATCAAGCGTGTTAATCATTTTACGTTGTTGTAATTCTGCTGCTAAAGTATGTACCATCCATACTTTCTTTTGCAAAAGTAACTCAAAAATCTCATCTATCAGTGGGTTAAGCATTGTTTACAATCTAGTTATTAGTGTATCTTGGGTAAATTATCATAGTGGCTACAAAAGTTTCAAGGATGTAATTATGCAGGGTTGGTTACAACGCTTCTTTTTTGTTGGCTTTATGGCTGTATGCAGCATTTTTTCTACATTGAGTTTTTCTGTTACACCAGCCGACTTATTTGAACAATTTAAGTCTGCTGAAAGTTGGTCAGATAAACAAAGCTTTGCCTCTACACTGTTAGCTAAAAAAAACTTACCACACCAACAGCGCATTGCTATATATAGCGACTTAGCTGAACTTGCCTTTAATGCCAACGACCTTCCCCATGCCTTAGAGTATTATAAGTTATTAGAGAGTAGCATCACCTTTAATGAGTTGCCCGATCTGTATTTTAGAGCAATAAAAATGCAAGGTGTGGTGTTGTATTATCAAGGGTTTGTACAACAAGCTGTGGTTGATTATAGCCGGGCTTTAGGGTTAGCCATACGTTTAAAAGGCTCATTAAAACAAGCCAATTTATTAAGTAATATAGGCTTGGCTTATTTTGATATGTATAACATGGAATTAGCACTAGATTATTATCAGCAAGCAAAACTGATCTACGAAAAAGAGGGCAGTGCGCAAGACAAAGCCGATATTTTGCACAATATTGCCGGGATATATATTCGCCTTTCTCGTTACGAATCAGCACTTGAAATGTATCGTGAGGTATTAAAGGTATTTCAACAACTTGGTGATGAAGATGGTGTAGCTCAAGTCTATGGCAATATGGGAGTAGCCTATACTGAGTCAAAGCAATACCAGTTGGCACTGCATTATAATCAGCTGGCACTGCGTTACTATCAGAGCATAAATAATGCATTCCAACTCTCTACTAAGCACGCTAATTTAGCGAGTATTAATCTGCACTTAAATAAATTTGATGTGGCCTTATATCATGCAAAGGCGGCGCAGCAATTTGCACTTGATGCAGGGAATAAATCGTTATTAGCGGCAGCACTGCATGTGCTTGCCACTGCGCAGTTTGCTCAGGGCGATATTGAAAATGCAAAAACAACGTCAGAGCACTCAATTGCATTAGCAAAAGAATATAAAAATGGCATGCGCATTAAAGACGGCTTAGGTATTGAGGCTTTGATTTACTCAAGCTTAGGCGACTTTAAACAAGCGCTGCAATTGCATCAGCAGTATGTTGACTATCAACGTAGTATAAATACAGAAGAGGCTTCAAAGGCAGTTAGTATTTTTCAAACTCAATTTGAAGCAGATAAACTAAACCAAGAAATTAAACAGCTAAAACAACAACAACACTTACAACAACTGCAAATATCTAAACGTTCACAGTTAACTATTCTGCTTGGCATTGTAGCAATCCTTATTTTAATTACAGTAATAGCAATTTACCGTCGCAGAATAGAAAGTAATGCAAAATTACAACTAACAGAGCAAGTAGAGCAACGCACGTTAGAATTACAAAGTGTGGCGCAAGAGCTGCGCGAAGCAAACGATGTTAAAAGTCAGTTTTTAGCAAATATAAGCCATGAAATTCGCACCCCACTCACCGCTATTTTAAGCCAAACCGACGACTTAATTAATGGTTTGTATGATCCTGAGCAGTTACAAGATGAGCTCAAAGTTATTCAGCGTCAAAGCGAGCATTTAAAAAGTTTAATTAATGATGTGCTCGATTTAAGTAAAATAGAAGCAAACAGATTGGAGCTGTCTATTTCTTGTTTTGATATTGTACAAGTGCTGAATGACATACATGGGATGTTTAGCGTACAAGCAAAAGCTAAAAACTTATCTTTGGTATTTGACAACCAACTCGGTGATGAACTGTATACCAGGCTTGATTTAACCCGAGTAAAGCAAATATTAATAAACCTGTGTGCTAATGCAATTAAATTTACTCACAGTGGCCAAGTTACGATTGTGGCCAATAATACCGATCAAGGGCTAGTGCTCACGGTAAAAGATACCGGAATAGGTATGAATACAGCGCAACTTAAGCTTATTTTTGAATGCTTTAGCCAAGCAGATAATAGTATTAGCCGTCGTTTTGGTGGTACTGGTTTGGGGCTTAGTTTGTCACAACAACTAGCTGCCATGATGGGAGGATATATTAGTGTGCAAAGCGAATTTAAAAAAGGCAGTCAATTCTCATTCTTTGTACCGTGCGTACCAGTAGATAAAAGCGAATGTGCAGTTACAGCTAAAGACAATATAAATGGTGACTATAAAGCGCTAAGCGCTAAAGTGTTACTTGCTGAGGATCATGACGATAATCGCAGATTAATAAGCCGTTATTTACGCGCCATGGGGCTTGACGTTATTGCAGTTGAAAATGGCGAGCAAGCTGTAGAGCAATGTTTAAAAGAGTATCCTGATTTTGTGCTGTTGGACATTCAAATGCCTATTATGGATGGCATTACTGCTTTTGAGTTGCTCAGGCAGTGCGGTTATGAGCAGCCAATATTTGCCTTAACGGCCAATGCAATGAGCCATGAGATCGAGCAGTATTTAGCACTTGGTTTTACTGATTACTTAGCTAAACCAATTGATAAAGAGAAGTTTTATAGCACTATAGCTGAGCATCTCGCATCAATAAAAAATGAGCAAAACAGCACAAGCGTAAATATAGATATGAGTGACTTAGTGACTAGTTTCAAACAAAGCTTATCAATAGAAAGTGAGTTAATTAGCCAACACTTTAATAGTGGCGACTTTGTTGCGTTACAAAAAGATAGCCATCGTATTTTAGGGGCAGCACAAATGTTTAAGTTGTGCGATATTGCAGACGCTGCAAAAGCGTTAGATGATGCGTGTAAAAGCCCAGAAGAAGTACAAAATATTGCAGTGTTAGTTGATAAACTACAAGCCTTATTTTTGCACTACAAAGAGCATGGTTAAAGCGGTACAGCGCTACTTTTTTGCAGGCAAATAAAAACGCCTAATAATTGATATTCAATTGTTAGGCGTTTTTTTATAAGCTTTAAAACTTATATGGAATTACTGGCGTTTCATCGAATCAAAAAACTCATCGTTGGTTTTGCTCATCGATAATTTATCAATTAAAAATTCCATTGCGTCAATTTCTGACATGTCATGAACAATTTTACGCAAAATCCACAGCTTTTGTAGCTCATCTGGTTTTGTGAGTAACTCTTCACGACGAGTGCCTGAACGGTTAAAGTCGATAGCTGGGAATACACGTCGTTCCGCAATTTTACGGTTAAGATGTAGTTCCATGTTACCAGTACCTTTAAACTCTTCGTAGATAACTTCATCCATTTTAGAGCCGGTATCAATAAGCGCAGTAGCAATAATTGTTAAGCTGCCGCCTTCTTCAACATTACGTGCAGCACCAAAAAAACGTTTCGGTTTATGGAGTGCGTTTGCATCAACACCACCGGTAAGTACTTTACCAGATGATGGAATAACGGTGTTGTAAGCACGGGCTAAACGTGTGATTGAGTCAAGTAAGATAACAACATCTTTTTTATGCTCTACTAAACGTTTTGCTTTTTCGATAACCATTTCGGCTACTTGTACGTGGCGAGAAGCAGGTTCATCAAATGTTGATGCAATTACTTCGCCTTTTACAAGACGCTGCATTTCGGTTACTTCTTCCGGACGCTCATCAATTAGTAATACCATTAATGTTGCATCTGGGTGATTGTGAGTAATCGATTGCGCAATATTTTGTAGTAGCATGGTTTTACCCGCTTTTGGCGGTGCTACTAATAAACCACGTTGACCACGACCAATAGGAGAGGCTAAATCAAGTACTCGGGCTGTAATATCTTCTTTACTACCGTTACCGCGTTCCATACGAAAACGTTCGTTTGCATGCAGTGGTGTTAGGTTTTCAAAAAGAATTTTAGTGCGAGAGTTTTCAGGTTTATCAAAGTTAACTTCATTTACTTTAAGTAAAGCAAAGTAACGCTCACCGTCTTTAGGTGGACGAATAAGGCCTGAGATTGAATCGCCAGTACGCATACTAAAACGGCGAATCTGGCTAGGTGAAACATAAATGTCATCTGGGCCAGCTAAGTAAGAGGCTTCTGATGATCTTAAAAAGCCAAAACCATCTTGCAAAATTTCTAATACACCGCCACCGAAGATATTCTCTCCGCCTTTGGCATGTGATTTTAAAATAGCAAAAATGATATCTTGCTTTCTTAAGCGGGCTACGTTTTCGAGCCCCATGGACTCAGCTAAGTCTACAAGCTCTTTTATAGATTTGTCTTTTAGTTCGCGTAAATGCATATTGGTGGGTTCTTTATTACAGTTGTCATACTCAAAATCGCTTTGTTTGATCGTTGAGTGAGGTTTGTTGAATATAACTAAGGATTAGTTGGCTTTATAAACTAGCAGCTCATTGACACAGCGTCCAGTGTTTATACAAAAAAATAATAAAAAAAGGGCATTAAGCCCTTTTTATTGTTTAAATTTAAAGATTGTTTTCTAAAAACTCGATTAATTGAGTTTTTGAAAGTGCGCCAACTTTAGTTGCAGCAACTTGGCCATCTTTAAAAAGAAGTAATGTAGGGATACCACGAATACCAAATTTAGGCGGTGTACCCGCATTTTGATCGATATTAAGTTTAGCTATGGTAACGCGACCATCAAATTCCTCAGCAACTTCACTAAGGATAGGGGCGATCATTTTACAAGGTCCGCACCACTCAGCCCAAAAGTCTACTAGTACAGGCTTGTCTGATTGTAATACGTCAGCTTCAAAGCTATCGTCAGTAATTTGGATTATTTTCTCGCTCATTGCGCTCTCCGGTTTAGTTAGGCGAAATATTTAGTGCGTATTTAAACACTCTTGTTTCTTATTGCAAGTTTAAACGTTATGCTTAAACGCTATGACTAAGACACATTTGACCGATAAAAAGTTTTCAGACTTTGCTATTGCACCGGAAGTGGTTGCCGGTTTAACCGAAAGTGGGTTTGAATATTGCACACCCATTCAAGCTAAATGCCTACCTTTTATTTGTGAGGGTCGCGATATCGCAGGCCAAGCACAAACAGGTACAGGCAAAACGTTGGCGTTTTTAACTGCCACGTGCCATCGGTTATTACAATCTAGCAAAGCCCCTAGTAAACATCCAAGAGCCCTGATCATGGCCCCTACAAGGGAGCTGGCGATTCAGATACACAAAGATGCAAAAATTTTAGCGCCGCACTGTAATCTTAACTTAGGTTTAGTATATGGTGGCGAAGATTACGAAAAACAACGTGCACAACTAGAAAAAGGCGTTGATATTTTAATTGGTACTACAGGTCGTTTAATTGATCTGTATAAGCAAGGCTGTTACACCCTTAATGAAATTGAGGTAGTCGTGCTTGACGAAGCAGATCGTATGTTTGATTTGGGCTTTATCAAAGATATTCGTTATATGTTCCACCGTATGCCAGATACATCAAAGCGTTTAAATTTATTATTCTCTGCAACGCTATCGTATCGTGTACAAGAACTTGCGTTTGAACATATGACCAATCCTGAGCACGTACAAATTGAACCAGACGTAAAAACCGGTAAACGCATTCAAGAAGAGCTATTTCATCCTTCACAAGAAGATAAAATTAAGCTGCTGCTGACGTTAATTGAAGAAGAGTGGCCTGAAAAAGCCATTATCTTTGCTAACACTAAGCATAGTTGTGAAACCGTATATGCCTGGTTAAAAGCCGATGGACATCGGGTTGGCATGCTTACCGGTGACGTAAATCAGAAAAAACGTCAATCAATTTTAGCTGAGTTTAGTAAAGGCGACTTAGACTTTTTAGTGGCAACAGATGTTGCAGCACGTGGTCTACATATTCCTGAAGTAAGCCATGTATTTAATTTTGATTTACCAGATGATTGCGAAGATTACGTACACCGTATTGGCCGTACAGCCCGCGCTGGCGCGTCTGGTCACGCTATTAGTTTTGCATGTGAACAATATGCTTATAACTTGCATGAAATTGAAGAGTATATAGATCACAGTATTCCTTTATCACATTACGATAAAACAGCATTACTGGATGATTTAACTAAACCTACTATTCATAGAAAGCGTAACTTTTCTACAGGCCCACGTAATCGCAGTAACAACAGCGGACGTCGCCCAAATAATAGTTATCAAAAAGGACGGTCATAAACGACCGTTAGTTTAACTGTAATAGTAATTAGAGGTTTTTGAACGGTGGGGCAACTTAAACCGCAAAAAAATGTATATGCAGTTATTGATTTAGGTTCAAATAGCTTTCATATGCTTATTGCTAAATCAATAGCTGGCGGCCTGCAAACCATAGGTCGTGTTAAACGCAAAGTAAGGTTAGCTGCAGGGCTTGATATAGACAATGTATTAAGCTCAGAAGCAATGCATAGAGGATGGGAGTGCCTAGCGTTATTTGCTGAGCGCTTACAAGACATCCCTAAACAAAACATCACTATAGTTGCCACCGCCACATTACGTTTAGCTAGTAATGCTGATGTATTTAAAGCGCAAGCAGAAAAAATCCTCGGTCATAAAGTTAATGTCATTAGCGGTGAACTAGAAGCGCGCACTATATATAAAGGCGTTGCTCATACCTCATCTTGTACCGGTAGTCAGCTTGTTATCGATATTGGTGGTGCTAGCACTGAAGTGATTATTGGTAAGAACTTTGATGCATTACTTTACAAAAGCCTGAACATCGGGTGTGTTACCTACCTAGAGCGCTATTTTAAAGATTGCAAATTAAGCAATGCAAACTTTAACACCGCAATAAAAGCCGCACGCACTGTCATTGATGAAATTGCATCAGAGTATAAAATTAAAGGCTGGCAAATAGCCTCAGGTGCTTCGGGTACAGTACAAGCAATTCAAGAAATCATGATAGCGCAAAACCTAGATGAGCTATTAACCCTTGAAAAACTCTACACTATCAAAAAGCAATCAATCGCTTATAAAACGATTGCCGCATTAGACCTACCAGGGCTAAGTGAAGATCGCCGTTTAGTATTTGTATCAGGGCTTGCCATTTTAATTGCATTATTTGAATCGCTCGAGATCGAAAAAATGGGATTAGCAGGTGGAGCACTGCGTGAGGGTGTTTTATACAGCATGCTACCAGAGCTGCATAATAGCGATATTCGTAAACGTACAATCGATGGCTTTATCGATCGTTACCATGTTGATCAAAAGCAAGCTAGCCGCGTCGCCAGTCTCGTATTAAACTTAGCATCAGAAGTAAATGAAAGCTGGCCAATAAAAACACTTAATGGGTTGCCTTTATTAACGGCAGTTGCACAGCTTCATGAAATTGGTTTATTGATAGAGTATAAGCAGTATCACAAACACAGTGCTTATATTTTAAAAAATACTGAAATGCCAGGTTTTTCGCAGTCAGAGCATAAAGTCATTGTTGCGGTAGCTAAAGGGCATCGCTCTGATCTTCAAAAAGGCTATTTTGATTCTCTTGGTGCAAATAGTGTACTTGCGCAGTATTTAGTAAGACTAATACGTATAGCTGTCATTTTATGTATGCGTCGCCAAGATGATGTACTCCCTGAGTTTGCGATAACTGTTAAAGACGATGTCTTAAATCTGCAGTTTGAAAATGACTGGTTGAAAAACCATCCATTAATGGCAAGCGAGCTGCAACAAGAATCTAAGCAGCAAGCGAAACTTGGCTGGAAGCTCATAGTAAATTAACTAAACAGGCCCATAAGGGCCTTTTTAGTGTTTAAAATAACCACTTGGTTTAAATATCAAGCGAACAGCGTTTTATTTTAAGTTTTCTTTAAAAAACGCTTGCGTAAAACTGGCTGCGCCCTATAATGCGACCCCACTGAGACGGCAGACAGCAACGCTTAGCGAGGCAAGAGTCAATCAGTGAGTCGAGTAAAACTTAAGTTTAGATTTTTATAAAGTTTACATTTAAGTGTTGACAAAAAAATAGGAGAGCGTAATATGCGCAGCCCTAGCGAGATAAAGTTTTACTTTATTGTCGCAACGTTCTTTAACAATATAAAGCAATCATCTGTGTGGGCACTCGTACAGATTGAGTTCTAACAGCCAAGCTTAGTTCGCTAAGTAAGGCAAACAAATTAGAGTCTCAATTGAAAACTGAGTGACCAACAGAATAGTTATTTCGGTAATTATTCGGCACAGTCAATTCAATATCGAAAGATATTAAAATAAATTCAGAATTCATTGAGCTGTCGAAAGACATAAAACTTTTTAATTGAAGAGTTTGATCATGGCTCAGATTGAACGCTGGCGGCAGGCCTAACACATGCAAGTCGAGCGGTAACAGAAAGTAGCTTGCTACTTTGCTGACGAGCGGCGGACGGGTGAGTAATGCTTGGGAACATGCCTTGAGGTGGGGGACAACAGTTGGAAACGACTGCTAATACCGCATAATGTCTACGGACCAAAGGGGGCTTCGGCTCTCGCCTTTAGATTGGCCCAAGTGGGATTAGCTAGTTGGTGAGGTAATGGCTCACCAAGGCGACGATCCCTAGCTGGTTTGAGAGGATGATCAGCCACACTGGGACTGAGACACGGCCCAGACTCCTACGGGAGGCAGCAGTGGGGAATATTGCACAATGGGCGCAAGCCTGATGCAGCCATGCCGCGTGTGTGAAGAAGGCCTTCGGGTTGTAAAGCACTTTCAGTCAGGAGGAAAGGTTAGTAGTTAATACCTGCTAGCTGTGACGTTACTGACAGAAGAAGCACCGGCTAACTCCGTGCCAGCAGCCGCGGTAATACGGAGGGTGCGAGCGTTAATCGGAATTACTGGGCGTAAAGCGTACGCAGGCGGTTTGTTAAGCGAGATGTGAAAGCCCCGGGCTCAACCTGGGAACTGCATTTCGAACTGGCAAACTAGAGTGTGATAGAGGGTGGTAGAATTTCAGGTGTAGCGGTGAAATGCGTAGAGATCTGAAGGAATACCGATGGCGAAGGCAGCCACCTGGGTCAACACTGACGCTCATGTACGAAAGCGTGGGGAGCAAACGGGATTAGATACCCCGGTAGTCCACGCCGTAAACGATGTCTACTAGAAGCTCGGAGCCTCGGTTCTGTTTTTCAAAGCTAACGCATTAAGTAGACCGCCTGGGGAGTACGGCCGCAAGGTTAAAACTCAAATGAATTGACGGGGGCCCGCACAAGCGGTGGAGCATGTGGTTTAATTCGATGCAACGCGAAGAACCTTACCTACACTTGACATACAGAGAACTTACCAGAGATGGTTTGGTGCCTTCGGGAACTCTGATACAGGTGCTGCATGGCTGTCGTCAGCTCGTGTTGTGAGATGTTGGGTTAAGTCCCGCAACGAGCGCAACCCCTATCCTTAGTTGCTAGCAGGTAATGCTGAGAACTCTAAGGAGACTGCCGGTGATAAACCGGAGGAAGGTGGGGACGACGTCAAGTCATCATGGCCCTTACGTGTAGGGCTACACACGTGCTACAATGGCGCATACAGAGTGCTGCGAACTCGCGAGAGTAAGCGAATCACTTAAAGTGCGTCGTAGTCCGGATTGGAGTCTGCAACTCGACTCCATGAAGTCGGAATCGCTAGTAATCGCGTATCAGAATGACGCGGTGAATACGTTCCCGGGCCTTGTACACACCGCCCGTCACACCATGGGAGTGGGTTGCTCCAGAAGTAGATAGTCTAACCCTCGGGAGGACGTTTACCACGGAGTGATTCATGACTGGGGTGAAGTCGTAACAAGGTAGCCCTAGGGGAACCTGGGGCTGGATCACCTCCTTATACGATTTAGAACTTATTTGTTCGTAGTGTCCACACAGATGATTGTTAATTAGTGCTTGTCCTTCGGGATAACTAATTAATATGCTCTTTAAAAATTTGGAAAAGCTGATAATAAAATTCTGATGAATAACATTGTTATTTATCAAGAGTTTTCAAAAGTAAAAAAAGAATGGTAGCAGTACCATTCAGTGCCATTTAGTTAACTCTTATGAGTTGATTGATTGGTATCTACTTTAGTATTCAATATTGACTTCTGGCGAAGTTAAACTGTCACACAACAAAGACCCGTTTGGGTTGTATGGTTAAGTGACTAAGCGTACACGGTGGATGCCTTGGCAGTTGGAGGCGATGAAGGACGTATTAACTTGCGATAAGCCTAGTCAAGCTAGTAAAAAGCACTTGAGACTAGGATTTCCGAATGGGGAAACCCACCTGCTTGCAGGTATCGTTAACTGAATACATAGGTTAACGAGGCGAACGCGGAGAACTGAAACATCTAAGTACCCGTAGGAAAAGAAATCAACCGAGATTCCGAAAGTAGCGGCGAGCGAAATCGGAACAGCCCTTAAGCTTATTATGTGTTAATGGAAGGCTGCTGGAAAGCGCCACGATACAGGGTGATAGTCCCGTACATGAAAAGACATTTTAAGTGAAATCGAGTAGGTCGGAGCACGTGAAACTTTGACTGAATATAGGTGGACCATCATCTAAGGCTAAATACTCCCAACTGACCGATAGTGAACCAGTACCGTGAGGGAAAGGCGAAAAGAACCCCTGTGAGGGGAGTGAAATAGAACCTGAAACCGTGTACGTACAAGCAGTAGGAGCCCACTTGTTGGGTGACTGCGTACCTTTTGTATAATGGGTCAGCGACTTATATTTTGTAGCGAGGTTAACCGATTAGGGTAGCCGTAGGGAAACCGAGTCTTAACTGGGCGAATAGTTGCAAGGTATAGACCCGAAACCCGGTGATCTAGCCATGAGCAGGTTGAAGGTTGAGTAACATCAACTGGAGGACCGAACCCACTAACGTTGAAAAGTTAGGGGATGACTTGTGGTTAGGAGTGAAAGGCTAATCAAACCGGGAGATAGCTGGTTCTCCCCGAAATCTATTTAGGTAGAGCCTCGGACGAATACTTACGGGGGTAGAGCACTGTTAAGGCTAGGGGGTCATCCCGACTTACCAACCCTTTGCAAACTCCGAATACCGTAAAGTAATATCCGGGAGACACACGGCGGGTGCTAACGTCCGTCGTGAAGAGGGAAACAACCCAGACCGCCAGCTAAGGTCCCAAAGTCATAGTTAAGTGGGAAACGATGTGGAAAGGCCCAGACAGCCAGGAGGTTGGCTTAGAAGCAGCCATCCTTTAAAGAAAGCGTAATAGCTCACTGGTCGAGTCGGTCTGCGCGGAAGATGTAACGGGGCTAAACTATGCACCGAAGCTGCGGATTCATCTTAGGATGAGTGGTAGGGGAGCGTTCTGTAAGCCGTTGAAGGTGACCCGGGAGGGTTGCTGGAGGTATCAGAAGTGCGAATGCTGACATGAGTAACGATAATGGGAGTGAAAAACTCCCACGCCGGAAGACCAAGGGTTCCTATCCCATGTTAATCAGGGTAGGGTAAGTCGACCCCTAAGGCGAGGCCGAAAGGCGTAGTCGATGGGAAACAGATTAATATTTCTGTACTCGATATAATTGCGATGGGGGGACGGAGCAGGCTAAGCAAGCATGGCGTTGGTAGTCCATGTGAAAGTGAGTAGGGCGTTTGTTTAGGTAAATCCGGACGAACATTAAACCTGAGACACGAGACGAGTCACCACGGTGATGAAGTTGCTGATGCCATACTTCCAGGAAAAGCCTCTAAGCTTCAGATTATATGGAATCGTACCCCAAACCGACACAGGTGGTCAGGTAGAGAATACTAAGGCGCTTGAGAGAACTCGGGTGAAGGAACTAGGCAAAATCGTACCGTAACTTCGGGAGAAGGTACGCTCCTATCTGTGATGAGACTTGCTCTCTAAGCGGACGGGAGCCGCAGTGACCAGGTGGCTGGGACTGTTTATTAAAAACACAGCACTGTGCAAAATCGCAAGATGACGTATACGGTGTGACACCTGCCCGGTGCCGGAAGGTTAATTGATGGGGTTATCCTTAGGGAGAAGCTCTTGATCGAAGCCCCGGTAAACGGCGGCCGTAACTATAACGGTCCTAAGGTAGCGAAATTCCTTGTCGGGTAAGTTCCGACCTGCACGAATGGTGTAACCATGGCCACGCTGTCTCCACCCGAGACTCAGTGAAATTGAAATCGCAGTGAAGATGCTGTGTACCCGCGGCTAGACGGAAAGACCCCGTGAACCTTTACTACAGCTTGGCACTGAACATTGAACCTACATGTGTAGGATAGGTGGGAGACTTTGAAGATGAGACGCTAGTTTTGTTGGAGTCAACCTTGAAATACCACCCTTGTAGTTTTGATGTTCTAACGTTGGCCCCTGAATCGGGGTTACGGACAGTGCCTGGTGGGTAGTTTGACTGGGGCGGTCTCCTCCTAAAGAGTAACGGAGGAGCACGAAGGTTGGCTAAGTACGGTCGGACATCGTACGGTTAGTGTAATGGTAGAAGCCAGCTTAACTGCGAGACAGACACGTCGAGCAGGTACGAAAGTAGGTCATAGTGATCCGGTGGTTCTGAATGGAAGGGCCATCGCTCAACGGATAAAAGGTACTCCGGGGATAACAGGCTGATACCGCCCAAGAGTTCATATCGACGGCGGTGTTTGGCACCTCGATGTCGGCTCATCACATCCTGGGGCTGAAGTCGGTCCCAAGGGTATGGCTGTTCGCCATTTAAAGTGGTACGCGAGCTGGGTTTAGAACGTCGTGAGACAGTTCGGTCCCTATCTGCCGTGGGCGTTTGAGAATTGAGAGGGGTTGCTCCTAGTACGAGAGGACCGGAGTGAACGAACCGCTGGTGTTCGGGTTGTCATGCCAATGGCATTGCCCGGTAGCTACGTTCGGAACTGATAAGCGCTGAAAGCATCTAAGCGCGAAGCAGGCCTCGAGATGATTTCTCACTAGAGCTATAAGCTCTCTGAAGGGCCGTTGGAGACTACAACGTTGATAGGCAAGATGTGGAAGTGCTGTGAGGCATTAAGCTAACTTGTACTAATTACCCGTGAGGCTTAACCATACAACGCCAAACGCGTTTTATGTGACAGTTCAAGCAAGAAGTTAATATGACTAAAGTAGATATTTACGCAAAGACTTAAAAAATATTATCAGATATTTTCCAAATTCAGTTAATTTGTAGTGATACGAATTAACGCCCTAATTTGCTTGGTAACAATAGCGTTTTGGACCCACCTGACCCCATGCCGAACTCAGTAGTGAAACGAAACAGCGCCGATGATAGTGTAGCATTTGCTATGTGAAAGTAGGACATTGCCAGGCTCCAAATTGTAGAAAGCCCGACTAGAAATAGTCGGGCTTTTTTACGTCTGGAGAAAAGTGAAATGTGGGTGAGTAATGTACACAAGTCTCCCGCGTAGGTTGGGCGAGCGTAGCGACACCCGACACTCAAATCATAAAAACATCACCACTAGCCAATGAATGTGGTGCATTTGCACTGTGACTCTCCACCGCTGTGGGCACTTACGACATTCTACTGCGTTGTCGCTACGAAGTAGCGCGCCGCCCCCAAATTGTAGAAAGCCCGAATTTAACGATTCGGGCTTTTTTAAGTCTGCAGAAAAGTGAAATGGCTTTATGAAGAAAGTTGCTTTGCGAGTATGTTTGTTGTGTTTCTAAACTGTTGTTCTAATTGCTTTTTGCCGCTGAGATTTAAATTTTTAATAAGTTGCTCATCGGTATGGTGTTGTAAAACTGTTTGAATTAAAAGTTGCTGCTGATTGGCTGCTATCCTAGTAATTATAACAGGATTTTGGCTAATTAAACGCCAGAGAGTGGGGGAAATAGTAAAGCGGTTACTGCTGAGTTGCTGTGTAAATAACCTTAACGTATCAGAAGCTATTACCTCATCATTAAATGAGCGCAGTAATGTGCTAACCAGTTGCCATTCTAATGACTTAAAATGGCTTAATAGGCCATAAAACAGCTCGTATTGAAACTGTTTAATCAGTGACTGTAAACTTTGTTGTGGTGCATTAAGAGATTTAACAACTAAAGTTGCGTGCTCAGCAGTGCTTTTGTCGCGCTGGTAACCTAATTTAACAGCATTAAAGCCTAGGCTTTGCCAAAAATTTAGCAATTGTGCAGTGGCACCAAAACTAGCACCAAACCAAGTACATTGTTCTTTTACTTGTGACTCGCTATAGCTCAGTAATGCTTTTCCTAGGCCACAATAATGTGAGCTTGGATCAATTGCAATACGGACAACTCGCGCACTTAAATGAGTTAAAAAATCACTGTTAAAGCTAAGTTGTGCAAGTGTTTGCGCCATTAAATGGCCTTGTGGGCGGCGCTTACCACTTATAACTTGCTCAGTAAGTTCTTCACTTAAACCGCCTTCTATCGCGATTAAGCATACACCCACTAATTGCTTGTCTAATTTGCTTATAAATATGCGTTGCGATGGCGCATCTAACAACTGGCGTAAATCATTCACACTACTTTGATAATGAGCAAGTGCAAGTAAAGCAACGACTTGGCACAATAGTGCTTCATCAGTTACGAGTTGTTGCTGAGTTACTTCACTATGCTTAGGAATCTGCGATTTATTGCTATTAGTCTCTTGATACTGTGCATCAAGTGCTAATAAACTGCGAATATGCTGCTCAAGTGGATCGTGCTTAGCAAAGCGCAATGGCTCATCAAGAGTAATTACTTTAGAAGCTTTGTAGTGGTTTTTAATATATTGACTAAAGCGAATTGTATAGCCTCTACCATTGCCTTCATAACCCACTAAGGTGCTTGCAAATACAATGCGAGGATAATGCGCTAACATGCTTAATAACATAGGCACTGGGATAGCAGCAGCTTCATCTACTAAGAGTACGTCACACTCGGGAAGCTCATTTAACAGAGCGTCTGGCGCAATATATTGCATGTTAGCAAGCTGTTTTTGTAATGGATCGTAATTAACATTTAGCTGTGCAGCTAAGTGTTTAAAGCTGCTGTGTGTTGCTCTAAATTGAGTGGCGCAAATAATTACATTTTTATCAGCTAATTTTGCGGCTGCTAGGCCTAATGCGGCTGACTTTCCTCGGCCTCTATCTGCATTGAGCAGTAGCGGTCTATTGGCGCGACCATGAGCTACTTTTACTATTTGTGCTACGCAGTTTTTCTGCGGTTCAAAATCAATATTACTGTGCAGGACATAGTTATAATTATTATTGATGCAGCCAAATTCTTCACTGTAATGCAAGGCCGGTAAGCTTTTAATAATAGAGCTGAAACGCTGATTGAATAAACTATATTGATTGCTGTGGCCATGAGACTGGACACTTTTTAATGCGGGATCTTGCCAGTTATTTAGGTTACCCAGCTCAGGAAGTAATACAAACAATACTCCGCCAGCTCTAACTGTACCAGCAATTGCGGCCAACTTATCGGGGTATAAGCCACTAAAGCCATCGTAAATGGCGTGGGTAAATTCTTGTCCTAATATTTGGTGAATGTGTGCAGGCCATTGAGCATTTTTAAGTGCACAATGTTTAGATAGAGTAAGTGTATTAGTATTTTGTACTAGTGAGTTTGTCAGCTCATAGCACCAATTATCATTGCCAGTAACAAGCACTAGCTGGCGGTGATGCGCGCCAGCTAATTGTTGTTCTAGTTGTATGAGTTGCTTTTTATATAGCTTGTAGTCTTGCATATGCCGTTACTAACCACTTACTACCTAAATCATCAAAGTTGACTTGTACGCGAGATTGCGCACCCGCACCTTCGTAATTAAGTACTGTACCAATACCAAATTTAGCATGCAGTACACGTTGCCCCAAGTTAAAGCCGCTATCTTCAAATGCAGCGTGACTAACTGATGCGCTAAAACGCCCTGCAGCGGGTGGTCGAGATACTTGGGTTTTAATACGAATTTCTTCAACACAGTCCTCGGGAATTTCCCGTAAAAAGCGCGATGGTGTATGGTATTTTTCTTGTCCATATAAACGACGGCTTTCGGCATGGCTAATATATAGTTTATCCATAGCGCGGGTCATACCTACATAACAAAGGCGGCGTTCTTCTTCTAAACGGCCAGACTCTTCATTACTTTGTTGAGAAGGGAACATACCTTCCTCTACGCCAACCATAAACACTAACGGAAATTCTAAACCTTTAGCTGAGTGCAATGTCATCATTTGTACGGCGTCTTCGTGCTCTTCTGCTTGTCCTTCACCAGATTCAAGCGAGGTATGCGCTAAAAAGCCTTGTAGAGGAGAGCTATATTCTTCTTCCTCAGGCAATTCGTACTGATCGCAAGCGCTAATAAGTTCTTCTAAGTTTTCTACTCGGGCACGGCCTTTTTCACCTTTTTCGGCTTGGTACATTGCCATTAACCCAGAAGTTTGAATAACGTACTTAGCTTGCTCATGTAGCGTTAGATCGCTAATTTTATCTTCAATATGCTCTACTAGTTCGACAAACTTACTCACTGCACCAGAAGCGCGGCCAGATAAATGTTGTTGCTCTACAATTGCTTTTGCTGCATACCAAAGTGGTAACGATTCGGCGCGTGCACAGTCGCGTATATGGCTTAGCGTTTTATCGCCAATACCACGAGCTGGAGTATTAATTACTCGTTCAAATGCAGCATCGTCTTGACGGTTACCTATTATGCGTAAGTACGACAGGGCGTCTTTAATTTCTTGGCGTTCGAAGAATCGCATGCCGCCATAAATACGATACTTTAGGCCTTCTTGTAGCATGGCTTCTTCGAGTACACGTGATTGCGCATTACTTCTATATAAAATAGCCGCATCTTGCAGCGCATTGCCGGCATTTAACCAACTACGCAGTTTACTACTTACAAAACGCGCTTCGTCTAGCTCGTTAAATGCGGCGTAAATAGAAATAGGTTCGCCCTCGTTACCGTCGGTCCATAAGCTTTTACCCATACGCTCTGAGTTATTTTGGATCAGGGCATTTGAGGCTTTTAATATAGTGGCGGTAGAGCGATAGTTTTGCTCAAGACGAATGGTCTCTGCGCTAAAGTCAGTTAAAAAACGTTTAATGTTTTCTATTTTTGCACCGCGCCAACCATAGATACTCTGATCGTCATCGCCAACAATCATAATACTATTGGAGTCGCCAGCAAGTAGTTTTAACCATGCGTATTGTATGGTGTTGGTGTCTTGAAACTCGTCTACTAACATGTGTGCAAAGCGCTGTTGATAATGGCGCAGTAGTGTAGGGTTGTTTTTGAGTACTTCGTAGCTGCGCAGTAGTATTTCGGCAAAATCGACTAAGCCTGCTCTGTCGCATGCTTCTTGATACGCCGCGTACACGCGCAGCATCATTTGCTCGTTAATATCGTAGGCTTGAATATCTTTAGGGCGAAGTGCTTCATCTTTTTTAGCGCTTATGTACCAACCAAACTGTTTAGCGGGCCATTTTTTATCATCAATATTCATCGATTTTAATAAACGTTTGATCATACGTAGCTGATCGTCTGAGTCTAAAATTTGAAATGCTTCGGGTAATTTTGCTTCACGGTGGTGCGCGCGTAAAATACGGTGCGACAAACCATGGAAAGTACCAATCCACATACCACCAACCGGCGCTTTTAGCGTCTCTTCAACGCGAGTACGCATCTCTTTAGCTGCTTTATTAGTAAAGGTAACCGCAAAAATACTATACGCTGAGGCTTGCTCAACTTGCATTAGCCAAGCAATACGATGAACCAACACTCGTGTTTTACCAGACCCAGCACCTGCTAATACCAGCATGTTTTGTAGTGGGGCTGCAACGGCATCGCGTTGTTTGTCGTTTAAGCCATCGAGTAATTGTGAAACGTCCATCGTTACGCCTTTTTAATCAATAATGCGGGCAGTATAGCAGGTGTTTTTGTTAGGCTAAATAAAATACTGTTTTTATACACAGCTATTCATAAAATTATGTTCTAAACTAGTAGCTTGATAGCAAATCAAAAAAGAAAAAGGTTAAAAAGATATAATAAAAATTGCTAATTTGACCTCAATTTAGTAAAAATCACCACAGCGTTAAACTGATAAAAATACAACTATATGATTTGTAACATTTATTAAATTGGCATAGAGTGTGTAAGTAATTCTATAGCTAAAATATAAAATTAAATAAACTACAGAGGTTAGTATGTCAGGACAAGGTTCAGGCGGTAACGTAATCGCAGCATTATGTAATATATTTTTCCCGGGGTTGGGGCAGCTAGTGCAAGGGCGTATTCTTGCCGCGCTTATATTCGCTATATTATTTTTTGGTGGTGCGGCATTATGGTTTTTAATTGTGCCAGGAATAATTGCCGCTATTGTATATGTTTGGGCAATTATTGATGCAGCACGTTATAGATCGTGACGTAATTAATATTAAAGCTTTATAAAATAGCGCCTTTTGGCGCTATTTTGCTTTTTAGCGTCTGCAGCTATTTACGTATATAATTGCGCAACTAACGATTTAAAAGCGATACGTATGGAATATCAATTTATTCGCGATCCAATTAGCGGATTACGCATTAAAATAAGTAGCGAGCATGCCATAATTGGCCGCTGGTTAAACGAAGAAATAGGCAAAGATAAAATAGCTATGGTGCAAGCGCTTATTGCATCGGTGAGTTCAAGCTTTGAGCCTTTAACGCTAAAGGGCCAAGAAATAGATTTAATTTTAACGAAAGACGAAGCTCTATTTGAAGCCCATGCTCTGCACCAAGACAGTGAAGATCTTATGGCTTATCAAGACGACGATTTAATGCTTGAAGAAAATGGCCTAAGCAGTGGTTGTGGTTTTGAAGATTTTATAGACCTAATAAACTCATGGCATGAGTTTACGACTTCAAGATAAACATAGTTAGCACGCTAATGAAAATATACAGCAATGCACAACAAGCATTTTATCTGTATTATTACACTAATGAAAATTTAGCTAATCAAAAACGACAGGAATTGATATGTCTGCCAATTTAAACAAACTAGTAGTGATGCTAGAAATGCAAAATGCCATGAATACCAAAGTACATGACCAATGGTTTAGCCAAGGGTTTGATTGGTACAGAGCCATTTGGGTTGAGTGTGCAGAAATGCTCGATCATTACGGTTGGAAATGGTGGAAAAAACAAACGCCTGATACCGAACAAGTTATTTTAGAGTTAGTGGATATTTTTCATTTTGGCTTGTCACTCAGAATTGACGGTATCACCAGCTACGAAAAAATAGCTAAACAGCTTGAGCTAGAATTAAGCACTGCCCATCAAGCCGATGACTTTAAGCAAACACTGGAAGTATTGGCGGCATCTGCTGTCGCAGATAAAACTTTTAATGCGGCTGCTTTTGCAGGTTGTATGGCACAAATAGGTATGAATATTGACGATTTATACCGAGGTTATGTAGGTAAAAATACCTTAAACTTTTTCCGCCAAGATCATGGCTATAAAGATGGCAGTTACATTAAAGTGTGGGATGGCCAAGAAGATAACGAGCATTTAGTAGAAGTTGTTAAAAGCCTTAATACCGAACATGCAGATTTTGCAAAATTAGTGTACGAAGGCTTAGAGGCACGATATCCAACAAAATAGTTTGCGCTAAAATAATTAAATTAGCTTGCGATAGTCGGTAACATTTAAGTAATCGGCTATATCGTTATGTGGTTGTTGGCTGTCTGGGTTAGCAACCGCAAGCAAGTGTTCAATACCGTATTGGCGTGCAGCGTTGAGTACAGGAACACTATCATCAACAAAAAGCGTACGGCTTTTGTTAAATCCTAAGTCACTTTGCACCTGTTGCCATAAGCTTTGCTGCTCTTTACTTACCCCATATTCATGAGTCGATACGACTCCATCTAAGTAGTTATCAATTGCAGTTTGCTCAAATTTAAGCATTACACACTCAGGGTGGGCGTTAGTAAGTAAAATTAACTCTTTACCTGCTTTTTTAAGTTCAGTTAAAAAGTACGGCACATCGTCGCGCACTTTTATTAAGTGCTTAGACTGTCGCTTTAGTTCCATAATAGGCAGGTTTAACTGTTGCTCCCAATAATCTGAGCAGTACCATTGTATTTTTCCGCTAACGGCTTGGTAGCGTTTTGAAATATCAGCTTGCGCTGCTTCAAAGCTAATATTTTTTGCTAATGCGTGCTGTTGTGGAATAACGTTAAGCCAAAAATGGCTATCGTAATGTAAATCGAGTAATGTTCCATCCATATCGAGTAAAACTGTATCGATTTTTGACCAATTTAGCATGGGCTTTTCCCTGTGAAAAGTTTATGATTAAGCACAACTGCCATGATAGCAAATTAACGCCAATGACACAGAAAAAGCACCCTATACCACCGCAAATCCTCAGTAATAAAGTTGTAGCTAAAAGTCGCTTATTTACCGTGGAATCTTTAGAACTTAAATTCTCTAATAACGAAGAACGTCAATATGAGCGAATTCGTGGCGGCGGGCGAGGTGCAGTAATGATTGTGCCGTTAACTAAAGATAACGAATTACTACTAGTGCGAGAATATTGCGCTGGTACTAACGACTATCAACTGGGTTTTCCTAAAGGGTTAATTGACCCAGGTGAAACACCAGAGCAAGCCGCTAATCGCGAACTTAAAGAAGAAGTTGGTTTTGGTGCAGATTACCTAAAACGATTAAAAGCGGTATCTATAGCGCCAAGTCATTTTAATACCACCATGCACATTATGGTCGCTAAACAATTGTATTCACAAACATTGCCCGGTGATGAGCCAGAGCCACTGGTCGTTGTTAAGTGGTCATTAACCGATTGGCGGTCATTATTAACACAAGACGATTTTACCGAAGCACGCAGTGTAGCTGCTTTATTATTATTAGATCAGTATTTAGCATCAGGAGTCATTGATGAATAAATTACTAGAGCCTTGTATATTATTGGCTGAGCGTGCTGGTGATGCCATTATGGCTATTTATAAAAATGGTGATATTGGCAAAGAGCAAAAGCTAGACAACACACCAGTTACTAAAGCTGATCTTGCTGCTAACGACGTACTTGTGGCTGGTTTAGAGGCATTAGCACCCAATATTCCTATTATGTCAGAAGAAACACCGATCCCAGCATTAGCCGATAGGCAGCATTGGCAACGTTATTGGTTACTTGATCCTATGGATGGTACCGGAGAATTTATTTTAGAAAGTGGCGACTTTGCGGTAAATATAGCACTCATTGAGAATAACCAACCTGTGCTGGGAGTTATTCATTGGCCAACAAAAGGGGTAACCTATTTTGCGAGCGCCGATAATGGGGCATTTAAGCGTAAAAATGGTAGCGATAAGCAAATATTTGTAGCCTCACCCGATAACTTAACGGTTGCTGTGAGCCGCCGTCAAAAAATTGAAGCAGTGAGCCAATACCTTAACGCCCAATTTACTACTGTTGCTTTAGGGTCATGCTCTTTAAAAGCATGTATTGTTGCAGAGGGAAAGGCCGACTGTTTTTTGAGAATAGGCCCCACTGGTGAGTGGGATACGGGCGCATCACAAATTATAGTTGAGCAAGCTGGCGGCAGTATTACCGATGCAGAGTTTAACCCACTAACTTATAACCAGCGTGAAAGTACTGAAAACCCAGACTTCATTGTAATGGGGCACCCTGATTGGGAGTGGCAAAAAATGATTAATCCACACTAAAGGGAATACTTACAACATCAACTGCTTGCTTTTTGTTCACTTGAACGATAATAATAACTAAAGCCTTGCATTATATGTTTATTCCTATATAGTAGCGCTCTCTTCAAGGCAGGCTCGTAAATATTACGGATTTGTTTTAAAGAAATTACAGGCGCGGGATGGAGCAGTCTGGTAGCTCGTCGGGCTCATAACCCGAAGGTCGTCGGTTCAAATCCGGCTCCCGCAACCAATTTCCTTTAGAGGATTGAGGTTACTGTAAATGTTAGTTAAGGAAAAGCTTGTTGGTCTCAGCTCTTCATTAGCCAGCAAAGGTAGTCGTTTTAAATTCGGCTCCCGCAACCAATTTCCTTTAGAGGATTGAGGTTACTGTAAACTCTAGCTTAAGAGTTAAAATAAAGTAGTCGATAGACTTAAAATATACAGGCGCGGGATGGAGCAGTCTGGTAGCTCGTCGGGCTCATAACCCGAAGGTCGTCGGTTCAAATCCGGCTCCCGCAACCAATTTCCTTTAGAGGATTGAGGTTACTGTAAATGTTAGTTAATGAAAACTTGTCGGTCTCAGCTCTTCATTAGCCAGCAAAGGTAGTCGTTATAAATTAGGCTCCCGCAACCAATTTTTAATTGGAAGCTAAGTTGTAATGTAAGCAACTTTAAATAAGTATACAATTTCAGGCGCGGGATGGAGCAGTCTGGTAGCTCGTCGGGCTCATAACCCGAAGGTCGTCGGTTCAAATCCGGCTCCCGCAACCACTGAAATAAATAAGAATAAACAGACACTCTTAAAGAGTGTTTTTTTATGTCTAAAATTTGGCGAATGACTTACAACCCAAAAGCCGTCGCTTTACTGTTTACCACGTTCAATTGGCTAATCAGGAAGGAGTAATAAACGGCTATAAAGGTTAATTTAACTCATAGGGTTTATAGGTTAGTTTTGAATATAAAAGGAACTTAGCAGCTTAATTAGTGCTAAAAGTAGTTATTTTTTTAAACTTAGCGTAGCTTATGTAGCAATAACGTAAATATTTTAGCAAGAGTAGGCATGACAGAACTTTACCACTGGTTTGATTTAATAGGTGTTGCAGTATTTGCCATATCGGGCACCTTGGTAGCGTATGAAAAGAAGATGGATGGCTTTGGTGTTGTTGTACTTGCTACCGTAACCGCTATCGGCGGAGGAACTGTTCGCGATGTGATATTAAATGTTCCGGTATTTTGGCTGCACGACCAAAGTTATTTTGCTGCAATTTTAGCTGCAATACTACTAACAACGCGACTAATAAATAAGCAAAGAACCATACCCCACTATAACTTACAAATTGCCGATGCGTTTGGTTTAGCTTTTTTTGCCGTGATGGGCACACAAAAAGCATTGCTTGCCGGTATGCCAGATATGACAGCAGTGATTATGGGGGTTATTACTGGATGTTTTGGTGGCCTAATTCGTGATGTACTTGCCCGAGAGATCCCCATGCTGTTAAAGGGCGAGCTTTATGCAACCACCTGTATAGCAGGGGGAATAGTGTACACCTTGTGTATTAACTTTTCGCTTATCGTTGAAGTTGCGATGATTTTGAGTATGTTGATGACTCTATTACTGCGTTTTGCAGCCATAAAATGGGGTATTGTATTACACGTTTTTAAATATCCCGACTAAACTAAAGCTAAAGGGTATTTATTAGGATAGGGAATGTCGTTAGCTCGCATATATTCTCGTGCTCAGGTGGGCATAAATGCCCCCGAAGTGATTGTTGAGGTGCATTTAGGTAATGGTTTGCCTGCTTTTCATATTGTCGGTTTGCCCGAGGCTTCGGTTAAAGAATCTAAAGACAGAGTGCGTAGCGCACTTGAAAATTCTAAGTTTGGTTTTCCCGATCAACGTATTACTGTTAATTTAGCCCCTGCCGATTTACCAAAAGACGGTGGCCGATTCGATCTTGCTATTGCCGTAGGTATTTTAGTCGCCTCAGGGCAAATAGTGTGCTCTGACATTCATAAATATGAGTTTTATGGGGAGCTGGCACTTAACGGTGAGATACGTGGCGTAAATGCTATTTTGCCCTCGGTGCTTGCTGCTAAAGAGCAGGACCGTTGCTGTTTTTTACCACTGGCAAATGATAGCTTAGCCAGTTTAGTTAACGGGGTTAAACGCAAAGCCGTAAGCTCTATTGCAGAAGTGTGGGGCGATTTACTTAATCAGCAACCACTGCCGTTAAATATACAATACCCAGATTGTACGCAAGCTCCTGATTTTTTGCTTGATTTAAGTGATGTGAAAGGCCAGCCTGGGGCAAAGCGAGTACTCGAAATTGCCGCTGCAGGAGGCCATAACTTACTATTTTTAGGACCCCCTGGTACGGGTAAGTCAATGCTGGCTCAACGTATGGCAACCATTATGCCAACCATGTCAGATGATGAAGCAATTGCTACTGCGGCGCTTTATTCTATTATTGGCCAGTCGATTGATTTAACTAATTGGCGACAACGGCCATTTCGCAATCCTCACCATACCTGCTCTGCCGTTGCATTAGTCGGTGGCTCGTCAAACCCTAAACCGGGTGAAATTTCATTGGCGCATAATGGCGTGCTTTTTTTAGATGAGTTGCCAGAGTTCGAACGTAAAGTGCTCGATTCGCTGCGTGAACCTATGGAAACTGGTACTGTCACTATTTCGCGTGCGGCAAGGCAAATGGAGTTTCCGGCGCAGTTTCAGCTTATTACGGCGCTAAACCCCAGCCCTACAGGTTGCCATAATGATAAGCGGGCAACGCCTGATCAAGTAATGCGTTATTTGTCGCGTGTTTCGGGGCCGTTTATTGACCGTATTGACTTACAAATTGAATTACCAAGGCTAACGAGTGTTGAGTTACAAAGTAGCAAACCCGAAGAAACCAGTGCAGTAGTAAGAGCGCGAGTAGAGGCTGCTTATTATTTGCAGCTAAAACGCCAAGGTAAAGTGAATGCGCGGTTAAACAATAAAGAAATGAGTATACATTGTGATCTCGCTTCCACTGAGTTGCAGTTTTTAGCCAGAGCGAGTGAAAAACTGGCATTATCGCCACGCTCATACCATAGAATAATTAAAGTAGCGCGTACTATTAGTGATTTAAAAGGGGCGGAGCGTATTAGCTTAAATGAGCTAAAAGAAGCACTTAACTACCGCGCCTTTGAGCGCTTACTAGCGCAATTAACTAAGTACTAAATAGAGAGCATATAACCTTTGCCGCGTACGGTAACAATGCGCTTTTGATCTTTTTCATCATTTAATTTTTTACGCAAACGGCCAATTAACACATCAACAGTACGATCGTTTGGGCTCCAATCAGGCTGGCCTATTTCTTCAGATATTTTTTCGCGAGAAGTTGCTTTACCTGCGTTACCAATTAAACAAATAAGTACTTTATGTTCCGCTTCGGTTAAGCGCGATTCAGCACCTGTAGCTGTAATTAGTGTGCGGTTGTCGGGGTGTAATTTAAAGTCGGCATATTCTATAAACTCTTCGCCGTTATCATCGTTTTTATCATTGTCTGAATTTAAGTGTGCAATGCGTTTATATAAAGCACGCATGCGCAGCTCTAGTTCAAGTAAGTCTACGGGTTTGCATATGTAGTCGTCTGCGCCTTGGGCAAGGCCAGCAATGCGATCGGCCTGTGAATCACGGCTCGATAATAAAATTACGCCAATATCGGTAAGAGTATTTAGCTCTTTTGCAAGTTGTAAGCCGTCGCGCTTTGGTAAAACAATATCAATAATGGCTAATGAAAAAGCACCGCGCAAATTAACTCGCGACCTTATAGTGCTCAGTGCATCGGCGCCAGTAGGGTCAACTTCTATTGTAAACTCGGTATTTGTAAAATGATTTTGGATGCGTTTAACGAGTAATTCGTCGTCCTCAACCAATAAAACATGAATAGTCATAATACTTTATTGTTAATGCTTATAGTTTTCTATGGTAGCACCATTAAGTAAAGGCTGAGAAGGGCGTTTATTGTTTTTAAGTAAGCTAATGTTTCAAAAGTAGTTAATAAGTTTACAGTTTAGAAAATTTAGCACCTTTAGGGTTTTATTAAAGGTGCTATTTAGCCTGCTGTACTCAGAATAAATATCTTAATCTAAGTTCACTTAATTATTAAAAACAATTTAGCGACTAGTCGTTAGGGTAAAGATAATCCCACCATTGTGGCTCATTTTTAAGTTTTTTATCAAAATAAGCTAGCATGGTATTCCACCAATCAAAACGTTTGTCGCGGGCAATAATTTGATGGTTCGCACCTTTGTATTCTATTAACTCTACATCTTTATTAAGTAATTTAAGTGCAGTGTACATAGTTAAGCTTTCGCCAACGGGTACGTTAGTATCACTGTCACCATGAATGAGTAGCATAGGCGTGGTTACTTTATCGGCATTAAATACCGGGCTATGTTTACTATAAAGCTCGGGGTTATTCCACGGAAAGCTGTTTTTAGACGCTTCGCCAGAATATAAGTAGCCCCACCATCCTTCACCCCAGTAAGATGTGAGGTTAGAAATACCAGCATGAGAAATCGATGCGCTAAATAAGTCGGTTTTAGTTGCTAAATGCATAGTCATAAAACCACCGTAAGAGGCACCTAGGTTGCCTACCTTTTTGCTGTCTACATAGTTGTATTTATTTAAAAATGCCTGCGTGCCTGCAATTATATCGTCGCTGGTGTAGTTGCCCCACGCATTAACGTGCTGCGCCGAAAACTTTTGCCCAAAGCCGGTAGCGCCTGTTGGCTGTATTACATAAACCACATACCCGTTTGCCGCCCATAAATTAAACGGATAACGTCCAGTAAAGCCTCGTGTCACTGGCGATGTGCCGCCATAGTAATAAACTAGCGCTGGGTGTTTTTTAGTTTTATCAAGATTATTTGGGATGTAAACACGCCCTGAAATTTCAACGCCATTTTTATTAGTGAAATTAAATTCTTCGAGAGTTGGAATTTGTGTATTTGCATAGCTAAGTGGCTTTGAATCCCAGACTATTTTAGCGGTGTTTTTACTTATATTAAACCGCTTTAATTGTTGTGGACTAGAAGCCGTGGTGCCACTGAGTAATATTTCAATGTTGCGCTCGTTTGAGTAGCTAAACTGCTCAACAATATCTAAACCAGTATTTAATTTTTTAAAGCGCTGCTTACTTAAATCAAATAGGTAGAGCGGTTGGGTGTCGTGCTCAGTAACCTTTAGCAATGCGTCGCCATTGTTTAAAACACTCAGTCTTCCAATTGCCGGATCAAACTGTTTACTGAGTGCTTTAACGTTTTTTCCGCCGTCTGTAAGCAGGTAAAGTTGACCGTCGTAGTTATTCGCTAGCATTTCTTTTGGCAATGCTCTACCTGCCCCATTTTTAAAGTCGGGACCTGCAACAACATACACATCTTTATTGGCGTACTTGGCCTGATTAAAAGTTTTAAATTTACCCAAAGAAGTAAGCTTATTTGATTTTAAATCAAGCTCTACTAGTTCTGTTTCTGGGTGAGTTGACGCTTGCATAGCGACTACAGGGCGGCTCATTAATAGTTTACCGCGCTTATTGTTAAAGTCTTCAAAGCTATGCGAAAGTGGCCCTTGGCTAAGTGTTTTTATTAAACCACTTTGCGTATCAAGCATATAAACTTGGCTTACTGAACGTGCGTATGACCAGCGATCTTGTAACCCTTTATAATGCTTCGTGAGTTTGTCATTACCCTTGTCAGATGCAGGGTTAGACCAACTAAATATTACACTGTGCTCGTTATAAAAGGTAAAACCGCTAGCGCCTTCTAAGCGAGTAGAGAGGGTTTTTATTGATAAATTTTTACGGTTAAGTTGTTTTAATTCACCATTTAGTAAATACACTAAAAAGCGGTTGTCTGGGCTCCAAATAAGGTTGCTTGGTTGTTCTGCCTCAAAGCGATACAGTGTTTGATTGTCGGTGTTTTTAAGTTCAGTTACATTGTTTGCTTGATTTAGTGTTTTATCATTAAAGCGGCGCGTTGTCGTAATATAGTGCTCTGAGTTTGGCGCTAATGATAAGCCGCTAATAGTGGGAGCATCAAATAATTGTTTTGCCGATAAACGCTTAGTTTGTGAAGTACTAAGGGTAATGTTATCGCTCGGTGTTTTTGGTGCAAAGTCGAGTATTACATCGTGCCAATTTGCAACTTGTTGCGCAACAATAATAGCAGTATGACTACCATTATTTAAGGCGAGTTTGTAGCTGCTGTTGTCTGCCTTTTGCAATTCGCCATTTATAAACAATTGCCCTTGTTCAATGCCTTTTAAGGTTAACGTACCTTGGCTAAAACGCGTGGTTTCTATATTAAACTTAAGTGCCTGTAAGCCGCCTAAAGTGAGTGCATTTATTTTATTAAATGGTTGCCAGCTGTGTTTTTTGTCAAACACCGAAAAGTTAGCTACGGGGAGTTGTAGCTGGGGTAATAAGTTACTAATTATGCTATCGCTTTGGGCCGTTTGAAAAGGCTTTAATTGCATGTTTTCAGCCAGTGGACCAATAAATTGAATTTTAGATTTATCAAGCGGCACTGCAAACGCGGCAAAACTTAAGCTGCTAAGAGTAAAAAGGGCAAAGGAGTGTTTAAATAGTTTATTGCTATGACGCCAAAGTGCGTTAAGTTTCATTATTATACCTATTATTATTGAGTCTTTGGCCAAATATAGCATGTATTGTTATCATGCCCATATATTCAACTAAGCGGAGAGCAAATGACATTACTGATAGTTTATATGGTCGTTGCCATTGTTATTTCATTTTTATGCTCAGTAATGGAAGCCGTGCTGTTAAGCATTTCACCTAGTTATGTTGCATTACTGCGTAAAAAGCAGCCTGTATTAGCTAAGCAGCTCGAAAAGCTAAAAAATAATATTGATCAGCCATTAGCGGCTATTTTAACGCTTAATACGGTGGCGCATACCGCCGGAGCCGCTGGAGTTGGGGCGCAAGCAGCTATTGTATTTTCGGATGCAGCAGTAGGGGTTGCCTCTGCAGTGATGACTTTATTTGTGCTGGTGTTTTCTGAAATTATACCTAAAACGTTAGGGGCAAACTATTGGCGAGTACTTACCCCAAGTGTGACTTACTGTTTACGCTTTTTAGTTATATTGCTTAAACCTTTTGTATGGCTTGCACAAAAGCTGACAAATTTAATGGGACCAAAGCATGACCAAGCCTATTATATTCGCCAAGAAATAGAAGCCATGGCCGATATAGGCACTGAGTCGGGGGCGCTGCACCAAGATGAGTCTGAAATAATTCGTAACTTATTACATTTTAGACATGCCAAATTATGCGATTTGATGACCCCACGTACAGTTATTTTTAAAGTTCATAAAGACTTAACCGTAAACGAATACTTGAACCTGCATGGTTCGTCGTCGTTTTCTCGAATATTAGTGTTTGATAAAGACACTGACGATATTATCGGCTTTGTGCATAAAAACGATATTATGTTGGCATGTCATCGCTTAGGTAGCGATTACAAAATTAGTAAACTAGTAAAGCCAATCTATACGGTTCCTAGTTCGCAAAATGCGTCGTCGTTGTTACAAACCTTATTAACAGACCGCACGCATATTTGTTTAGTGGTTGATGAGTATGGCGACGTACAGGGTATTGTTACGCTTGAGGACATGATTGAAGCACTAATGGGTTTAGAAATTGTAGATGAGCGCGATCAGTCCACTAATATGCGTGCGGTTGCGAAGCAGCGTTGGCATAAACGTTTGGCAAATAGTAAAAACTTAGTCACTGAAGAGGATAAACACCCTAGAGGAGACAACTAAAGAGGTCTCCTTATTAGCTTGGGGGTTTATAGTTAATGGTATTTCCTGTCACTTTAATCCAATATTGTGCCCAGTCTATAAATTCACTCTTAGATTTAGGACGACTAAATAAAAATCCCTGTATTGCTAAGCGAGTTTTGTAATGCCTTAAATAGGCAAGCTCTTCGGGGCGCTCAACCCCTTCTGCTACTAGTTCTAAATGCTCTTGATTGGTAATGTCGATGAGGGAGCTTACAACAACTTGAGAAAACTGATCTGTTTCTATATTACTAATAAGTGTGCGGTCTATTTTTATTTCGGTAAAGGGCAAGTTTTTAAGCTGGCTCATGTTAGTAAAGCCAACGCCAAAATCGTCAAGCGATAAACCAAAACCATGCATTCTTAAGCGGTTTAATGTTTCTAATTGGCTTAGGCTTGAAAGCGCATGTTGTTCGGTTATCTCAATAATAATATCACTAGGTTTAAGCTGGTTAAGTTTTAATATAAGTAATAGCTTATTTGGGCAGCTAAGATCGTTTAACTGCATGGGAGATAAGTTAAATGCCAGTTTTAAATTTTGTCCTAGCTGTTCTTTTATATTTTCGAAATCACTGGTGGCTTTTTCAAAGAGCGCAAATGTAATTTCATTAATTAGATCATGTTGCTCAGCAAGGCTAATAAAACGAGCTGGTAAAATTATACTACCGTCGGTATTTGACACAATACGCGCTAATACTTCAGCACTTTTTATTTTACTGGTATTAATACATATTTTAGGTTGATAAAACGGCGTTATTTCGTCATTTTTTAATGCGTTAATAAGCTCTGTTTTTGAAATAGCAGGTTCTTTTATTAAAGTGTGGCTATTTAAATAGGCAACTTTATTTAACAAGGAGCCTACTTGAGTTAATTGTACGGGCTTAGAAATATTACCGATAAGGTGAGCATTATGCTGCTTGGCTAAGTTGGCAGCTAAACTAATTACCTTATGCTCCATTTCAGAAATAATAATAATGGCGCCTTGGTAATTTAGCTCTCCTAAATGGCGTATTAGCTCCATGCCATCCATTTCAGGCATGTTTAAATCGGTAAAAATGGCATCAAAATAGTTTATGTCACGTTTAACTTTTTCTAGCGCTTTTGTAGCACTTAGGCAAGTGGTTATGGTTTCTGACATATCTAACTCAGCGAGGATTGCTTCCATTACAATTAAAATAGCTTTTGAGTCATCAACGACCAGAATATTAGGCACTACTTTTTTCACTGTTATCCCTTTCAATGCATAGTGTGTATTACTATAAAAGTAGTAGATTCTCATGTGTTTGTCATTCTTTTAATGTGTATATTAGCCGGCTAATAAAAAGTTGTTATTAATCATGCTCGCTCGTGTTTTTTAGCTGAGTCGGTATACTAGCGCTATTGTTTTAAACGGTTTTAATTATGATAAGAATAGAACTTAAGTTAGCCGATCAGCCCTTTACACTTATGGTTTCTGGGCAAAAAGTTGTGCAGATATTTCATAGTCAACAAGCTATTACTTTTGATAATCCCCGCGACAACTATTATCAATTTACTTTTGATAACAAACTAATAGGTATTGATAGCTCATTGGTAAATGAGCAGAGTATTTCGTTGTTTGTAAACGATGAGTTTGCTACGCAACTTGCTTTACCTGCAGCTACTGGCGGTGAAACTAAAAAAGGCTGGCTAGGATTGGCCGCACTTGGTTTTAAGCTATTTAAAAGTGCCAAAGTAATTAAGGTGGTGTTAGCGGGAGCGTCAGTTGCCGGCTATGCCTGGTTATTCAGTATTGAGTTTGCACTTATGCTTATTGCTTGCTTAGTGGTGCATGAATACGGCCATGTGCGTGCCATGCAATATTTTGGCATTAAAACCAAAGGCATTTATTTAATTCCGTTTGTAGGCGGGCTTGCAGTAAGTGATGATAAAATTACCACGCGTTGGCAAGATGTAGTGATTTCTTTAATGGGCCCCGCGTTTGGGCTTATAACGTCAGTATTAAGTTTAGTGTTGTACTACGCTACCGAAATGGAAATATTTGCCGGTGTTGCTGTGCTTAGCGCTTTACTTAACTTATTTAATTTACTGCCTATTTTACCGCTTGATGGTGGCCATGTATTAAAAAGTATTAGCTTTTCTATGCGCTCATGGGTCGGTTTAAGTGTGTGTTTATTGGGAGTACTGTTTGGTTTATGGCTCAGTTACACCTTTGGTTTAATGTTGTTGGTGTTCTTTTTGTTTATTGGTGCGCTGGAAATTGTATTTGAATGGCGCGGCAGACACACTTCACATTTAATGCCACTTGATAAGTATGGCCAAGGTTTTTCAGCGGTGATGTATGCGCTGGTGGTTGCCGGGCATATAGCCGTAATGATGCATTTTGCAGACTCAGAAAACCCCATTTTAAGCTTGCCAATGAAAATATTATCGAGCTAATCGTATTTAAAAGCAGGGCTGTAATTGCAGTCCTGCTTAATACATTATTTTTATACAGTTAATAAAAGCTCAACATTAAGGATATAAATACTCCAGTTACAAACAACTGCACTACACAAAATCCCATAATGTCTTTGGCTTTTAGGCCTGCTATAGCAAGTACAGGTAATGCCCAAAAAGGTTGAATTAAGTTAGTCCAGGCATCTCCCCAGGCTACTGCCATTGCAACTCGTGAGATGTCAGCGCCAAGCGCTTGCGCTGCGGGTATTACAATTGGCGCTTGTACCGCCCATTGTCCGCCGCCCGAAGGCACAAACATATTAACTAACCCGGCACTTATAAAACTAAAAAATGGCAAACTGTCTGCATCCGCTATGGCAATAAAACCGCTTGATATTTGCTGTGCTAGGCCACTATCAACCATTACCGCCATAATGCCGGCATAAAACGGAAATTGAATAACAATACCAGCACCACTAGGAATTGCCTGTTGTAAGCTATTGAGTAAGTTATGCGGTGTTTGATGTAAGGTTATAGCTAAAAACAAAAACAACGCAATTACGCTATTTAAGTTTAAACCGCCGCCGGCAACTAAAAAGTAATAACCTAAATAAGTTAACCCCAATACGCCAATTGTAATACCAAGCAATTTACTTTGCTCTAAGTGTTGGGCTGGCCTGGTAATATTAATTATTGCAGGGGAGGTACTTTTTAATAGTGCGGGGTCTATGTAAACACTTTCCTGGGCGCTTGGTAGCATGTAACGGTTAACTAGCGGCATAATAATAAATAACCCTACTAGTATGGCAATATTAAAGCCAGCAAATAGCGTTTGCTCAGTGCTAATAATCCCCATGCTTGATTGCAAAAAGTGCCCATCGGTGGCTATCGTCAATGGAATTGAGCCTGCTAACCCGCCATGCCACACTACAAAACCTGAGTAGGCGCTGGCAACTAATAAGCGGTAATCAACTCGGGTGTGTTTAGCAATGGCTTTGGCAAATAACGCGCCAATAACTAAGCCAAACCCCCAGTTAAGCCAACTAGCGAGTAGTGAAATAAGCGTTACTAATATAATTGCTTTTGGTGCAGTGTTAGCAAAGGTGGCGAGCTTTTCTAGTAACTTACTAATAGGTGGAGTGCTTGCCAACATATAGCCGGTAATTAACACCAGCAGCATTTGCATTGCAAAGCTAAGTAAGTTCCAAAAACCATCGCCCCACGCTTGCAGTACTTCAATACCGGTTGTTGGAGTAAACACGCTAGCGATAACTAAGGTAATAACACTTAGCAGTATTACAAATATAAAGGGATCAGGCAGGTAGCGCTCAACGAGCTTGGTAAAGGGAGTGGCTATTTTATTAAGCATAACTAGGACTGTTGTTAGTATTATTTGCAGGGTAATTAATCACGAAAAACATTAATTGGCAAACCGCATTTAGTCTTATGGGCGTTATGTTTAAATGAGAATAGTGAAAATATTGCTTAAACCAATAGCATAAAGTAACGTGTTGTTTATAGATAATTTACTAACTAAGACTTTGTATTATGCCGGTGATATTTAAAAGGCTAGTGTTACTTGTACGGGCTCATATAGATCAGTTGAGTTGGCAAGCAGTGGCACTGGCTATTTTGACTCATATGCTTTTAACATGGGGATTGTTATATATAGCAAATGAGCAAGCACTCACCTCCCTAACAACCTTTTTTTATTATTACACGGTAACCACTTCAACCGTAGGGTATGGCGATTTTAGCCCAACCACAGATTTAGGGCGTTGGGTGGTGGCTTTAATACAAATACCTTTTGGTTTAGCTTTATTTGGCGTTCTGTTAGGCAAAACAGGGCAAACAATAACTTACTTAATTAGGCGCGCTATGACTGGTGATAAAAACTTTGCTCACAGTAGCAACCATATTATTATTTTTGGTTGGCACGATACCCGTACTAAAAAAATGATTGATTACATTCTGGCCGACACTAAACGTACCGAACGGCGTATTTTACTTGCAGTAACTGAGCAAATGGAGCACCCATTTTTAAGTAACGAAAGTGTCGACTTTGTGCGGTTAAGTAGCTTTACCGATTTAGAGGAGCTAAAACGTGTAGCTATAAGCTACGCCGATAAAGTGATTATTGACGGCCAAGACGACGATCAAACCTTTACTACCGCATTGCGCATTAGCCGTTTAGTTAAAGATGATTGCCATATAAGCGCGCATTTTTTAGATGAAACAAAAGTAGATATGCTATTAGAGCATTGCCAAAATGTAGAATGCAGCAGTGTTAAATCGGCAGAAATACTCGTACGTTCAATGCAAGATCCAGGTTCGAGCCGAGTGCACGAAGAGCTACTATCAATTTTACATGGCGATACGCAGTTTAGCTTAGCCATTCCAGAGCAAAGCAAAGAGATGGAGTTTGGTACTTTGTTTCATCATTTTAAACATCAGCATGATGCTATTTTACTTGGTGTGGCACACAATTTAAGTGCACAAAATATGGATTTAAATCCGCCACTTGATTATAAAATTAACGCCGGCGACATTTTGCACTACATAGCAGTAGAGCGAGTATTAAGTCGTGAGGTTGACTGGCCGGCTTTGGCAAAAGCATGAACGAAGTTATATTTTTAATCATTCTTTTAATTGCCTATATTTTACCTGTGGTTATTGTACTCAATAGTAAGCGTACTCAAGGCCACGAAAAAAATGCTTGGTTAATTGGCATTGTATTTTTTTCGTGGTTAGGGCTTATTATGTATTTAGCCATAGTGCCTAAACATGGGCGTAAAAAAAGGCAAAATAAAAAGCCTTAAATATAAGGCTTTTTGGCAATAGGAAGTAGTTGCCGCAGTGGTATTAATAGTATTGCAGGCCGCTAGTTTAAATTTTAGTACTATTCAAGCTCTTTCAGTTTGTGCTTCACAAGAGGGTCGTTTGGCGCTAATTGCTTGGCGACTTCGAGTAATTGGATGGCATCATCGGGGTGCTGCTCTTGATGTTTAAGCGCTACATCAATAAGTGGCTGAATATCAATGCTAGCTTGATGCTCCTGTACGTGAGCTGTTTTTTCGTCTATCAAAATATTATGTGCAGTACTTAGTAATTCTAGGCGATGCGCCGATTTTTTATTCGCTTTATTGAGCCTTTTGTAATAGTCCTCTTTAAAGCGTAAGGTTTTAGTTTGCAGGCGAAACTGCGCAATATCAATTTGTTGATGGCGCATAAAGTCCACAGCTACTTGCTTATAAAAACCAAACTTGTTTAAGTAAGTGGCGTGAGTGCCGTGACCCATACCAAATACCCGTAAATGGTTAAGTTGCTTATAGCGCTTGGCATGTAGTCGATCAATACGATTAGTGGGGTCGTAAATAATATAGCCTTGGGCGTTGCCTAAATCTAAATCGGCATAACTGCCTTCCCAATCATATTGCTGAGCTATATCTGTGCTAGAGCGGTCGTCCCATGGCACTAAGCTTTTATTTTTAGTGCTAACAGGGTGAAAAAGCAATACCTGATCTAGCTTTAATAATTTTGCAAAAGCACCAACCGCAAAGCCACCACGGCTTAAGCCATAACCTAATCGAGTCTTAAAAGATGTAAGCAGTGGGGATAATTGTTCCAGAAAAAAAATTAAATTGCGGTTACGAAACCAATTACTTTTCCCTAGGTGCTGAAAGGCAATCACATTTACGTTTTGTTTTTGTGCCAGGTGATAACCCCAGGGCGCGAAGTCTGCGTGAAGGTCTTGCTCCTGCACATCAGTACCAGCAGGCGAAAAGGTAAATAGTAGGGGCTTATTAATATCAATAAAGTCGTACTTAACATATACATCGCCAAGTAAATCTCCCCCAGACATTGGCAGTTTGGCTTGCTGCTCATCACACGAAAGGGTTAACCACTCATCTAACCAATACAGTAACTTCATTTTTCCTCCACAAAAACAAGCGGCGAATTATAGCAAATTACCATAGATAAGAAAAACAAACGTACTTTTGTATTAGTGTCAGAGAGTTATACCTGTTGCATAGAGGATTGCTTTACTTATAAATTAGCCGGTAACTAAATTTACCGCTTTTTAAATAACTAGGCTCAGGTTAAATAGTAAAATATTTTACTCCTCAGCCATGTGGGTGATTATTTGCCAATCACTTTTGGTTACGGGCATTATTGACAATCGCCCGCCTTTTTTAAGCGCTATGTCGGTGATGCGAGGGTTAGCTTTTATTTCTTTTAAGCTAACCAGAGAGTTTAAATGAGATTGATAAGTTACTTCTACTACTACCCAGCGAGGATTGTCGCTGGTGGCTTTAGCATCATAATAATCACTACTTAAATCAAACTGAGTTGGATCTGGGTAAGCTGCTTTTGTTACTACAGCAATACCTACTACGCCTACGAGCTTGCAGCTAGAATGGTAAATCATTACTAGGTCACCTACTTTTACCTCGTCGCGCATAAAGTTACGTGCTTGGTAATTACGTACCCCTTCCCAAAGTGTGGTTTGATTTTGTGCATTTTTAAGATCGTCAATCGAAAATGCATCGGGTTCAGTTTTAAATAGCCAATACGCCATATCAGGACTCGTAGAATGATTTACATCCCTCTATTGTATAGTATCATTTGGGTATTAGAGAATTGAGGAAGTAATAATGAGCCAAGTATTAGATGATTTATTGTCGTTGTTAACACTTGAAGAAATTGAGCAAGGTTTGTATCGAGGGCAAAGCCAAGATTTAGGTTTTGGTGCTGTATTTGGCGGCCAAGTTATGGGCCAAGCGCTATCTGCTGCAAAAGAAACGCTACCAGAGGGGCGTATTGTACATTCACTCCACTCTTACTTTTTACGCCCAGGCGATGCCACTAAGCCTATTGTGTATGATGTAGAAGCTATTCGCGATGGTAAAAGCTTTAGCACTCGTCGGGTTAGTGCTATTCAGTACGGTAAGCCTATTTTTTACATGACAGCGTCTTTTCAAGGAGCTGAAGAAGGATTATCGCATCAGGCGACTATGCCTGACGTACCTTTACCCGAAGAGCTGCGTTCATCGTTAGAGTTTTATAAAGAAAACGCCGAGCAAATACCCGCAGCTATACGCAATCAATTTATTAGTGAAATGCCAATAGAAATACGTCCGGTGACCTTTCATAACCCATTTAAACCTGAAGCAATGGAGCCAGTTAAGCACATTTGGTTTAAAGCTAACGGTGAAATGCCAGACGATCAACGTATTCATAATTACTTATTAGCGTACGCGTCTGATTTTGAATTTTTACCAACTGCTTTGCAGCCGCATGGTGTGTCTTTTATGCAACCTAATATGCAAGTTGCCACGATTGACCATGCAATGTGGTTTCATCGACCATTTAGAATGGATGATTGGATTTTATACTCAGTTGACAGCCCAAGTGCAAGTTCTGGTCGAGGGTTAGTAAGAGGGCAATTTTTTGACCGCCAAGGCAACTTAATTGCCTCAACAATGCAAGAAGGGGTTATGCGTCAGCGCTAACTTACGCACTAGTAACAAAGGGTAGTAGGTGCCATATAAATTGTACGGCACCTACATTTAAACAAGTAAGTAAGCGGCGTTGCACTCACTCAAAACTAAGGCTTTATTTACACTGACCTTGTACTATATCGCTAATTGACTGCCAAACACGTGCTGGCAATAATGCTTTAAGATGCATATAAGTTTCACATAATTGCACGCTGCCTATTAAGCCCGCATCACCATCGGTAATTAAAGACTGTGCGCGTAAATTATCAATAAAGCTGACCAGCACCTTTTTATCAAAAAACTCTGGGGTTTTAATCCCATGCAAAGTACCTAAGCGTTGTGCTAGCACTTGGCTTTCTCGCTCTAACTCCGCTTTTTCAATGCCGTTGCTAGTTTGTATAAAGCCAATCACAATGGCATAACGCTGCAACGTAAAGTTTAGTGCTTTACCTAACATATCTAATTTAGCCAAACAGTCGTTGGTATTGGTTATATGAATGTTATCGCCATCAAGTTCTATTAAGTTTTGATCGACAAAATTAGCCAAAATACGCGTAATGTAATCCTCATCTAGCTCTCGTAAATACCATTCTTTAGCAAACAGCGGATAAAACGCCGCAATTAGCTGCTGACACTTTGAAACTGTTGTGGTTTTTTCTCTAAACAAATGCAGTGCAATTAAACTTGGTACGGCAAAAAGATGTAAAATATTATTACGATAATAATTAAAGAGTGTTTTTTCTTTATCGTTAATCGCGATAATTTCGCCAAATTCATCACTTATCACATCAAACTTATTAAGCTTTAATGCATGCGTTAACAGTTGCTCTGGCGTTTCCTCTGGAGCTGTTACTTTATTACTGTAGCTGGCGTCGCGTTGTAAGCGTAAGTAAAAATCAAGTTGCGCTAAAAGTTTTGGCTTACTCAGTGCATGCTTGTCGTTTACCAGTAAAATCATCGCTAATAAATTAACCGCATTAAGTGCCGCTGCATTGTTAATTTTAACCATAACTTGGTCGGCTAGGTTTGCTACTTGTGGGCCTAACCACTGCGGTTTTTGTACATCGGTAGGATGTATGTCGTCACGCCAATTGGGTTGGTTGTCATTTAAGTATTGGTTTATAGAAATAGGGTCACCAAAGTTTAAATAACCTCGGCCATAGTTTTTAAGGTTTTTAATCGCTTTAAAAATCCCAAAGATAGACTCACCTTTTTTATCATTTCCAGCGAGTTCTTTAAGGTAAGTGTTAATTTCCATAACGTGCTCGTAACCAATATATACCGGCACAATAGAAATAGGGCGGTCAATACCACGCAGCATTGCTTGCATGGTCATTGCTAACATACCCGTTTTAGGCGGCAGCAAGCGCCCGGTGCGGCTACGTCCGCCTTCGGTATAAAATTTAACAGAGTAACCTTTAATAAATAACTGGCTTAAATATTCTTTAAATACCGCAGAGTAAAGCTTATTACCGGCAAATGAACGGCGAATAAAAAATGCGCCCGAGCGGCGAAAGATCCCGCCTGCCGGGAAAAAGTTAAGGTTAATACCCGCGGCTATATGTGGTGGTACTAAACCTTGATGATAAATAGCATAAGTAAGTAGTAAGTAATCCATATGGCTGCGATGGCACGGCATATAAATAATTTCGTGGCCTTTATTAGTCAGCTCATGAATTTGCTCTGTGTATTTTATATCTATACCGTTATATAGCTTATTCCACAGCCAAGTTAAAAAACGCTCAGCTACGCGTATCATCGCCTCTGAATAGTTAGCCGCTATTTCATTAAGTAACTTAACCGCATTTTGACGTGCTTGCGCTTGGCTAATGTTTTTAGCCTTTGCTTCGTCTTGTATGGCTTTTTTTATCGTTGGAGAGGCTAATAATGAGTTAAATAGCTGCTCGCGCGATGGCATTTTAGGGCCTGTTGCGGCAAGTTTTTGGCGGCGAAAGTGCACGCGGGCTACTCTTAATAGTTTTTGTGGTAGCTCGTTAACATCCGCTTTTTCGTCTACTAAAAGCGATAAGTCGAGCGGTTGGCTAAAGCGGATAAAGTTATCTCGGCCAGAAAACAGCACCACAAATAACTTTCTAAACCAACTTGGTGTTAATGAGTGTGTTATGAGCGTGCTAAGTCCGGGCTTTTCTTTGCCGGGTGCTCGGCCCCATAAAATAGTAACAGGAATAACCTGCACATCTTTTTGACCACTACTTAATAAGTGGTCAATAATTTGTTTGCCTTGCGCCAGTGCATTAGTTGGCTTTGCTATATCACCAATTAATGGTGGTGGGTTTTCAATCCCTATAAAGCGGTCTAAGCGTTGTGTGCCTAATACTTGTTGTTCTCTAGGGTCGGGTAATCCATGGCGTTTACATACCCGAGCAAGCGCCGCTAAGTCAAAGCGAGAGTTTAAGCGTACAATATAAAAGGTAGGGTTTTTAGAGTTTAATTCATATTGTTCAGTCGGCTTTTCTGGCAGTACCTTACTTCTTACAAGTAAGCGGCTTACTCCAGCTGATAAAACATTTAAGCAATAATTTACAATACGCATCGACTCACCATATAGAGAGTAATTACCCATATAATTTGGGTATATAAAAGCAAAATTGGCGCATATGATAACATAAGATCTAAAAAAGCCTTTAATTTGCGTTGCCGATTAGTCAGTACGTTATGGCTTAATATATATGCATTACACTTGATTGTAGCTGCTCTATAATAGGTTGCAGTATATTTGAGCAACCAGCAGGCTGTAATTATTTACTAATTAGCTGTTGCATTTATCACCAATGTAATTATAATACGCAGGCTTTCAAAATTCCCAAGGGAACTTGGAAGGATAAATTAAGCTAGGATTTCTAGCTAATAAACAGGAGTTCCGATTTGGAACTCAACGTAGATATAATCTAACAACCGACATCTTAATATTTAAGATTGTTTCGGTCGTTTTTTTATGCTCTTTTAAATGCTCTTTATATTGAGGTTAAGAATGTCAAATCAACGCATTCGTATTCGCCTAAAAGCTTTTGACCACCGTTTGATTGACCAATCAACGGCGGAAATCGTGGAAACTGCGAAACGCACTGGCGCACAAGTACGTGGACCAATTCCACTACCTACACGCTTTGAACGTTTTACTGTACTAACATCACCGCACGTTAATAAAGACGCGCGTGATCAGTACGAGATCCGCACCCATAAACGTCTGATCGACATCGTTGAACCAACTGACAAGACTGTTGACGCTCTTATGCGTTTAGATCTTGCTGCTGGTGTAGATGTTCAAATCAGCCTGGGTTAATCGGAAGATTAGAGAGGTTTTAGGAAAATGGCATTAGGTCTAGTCGGTCGTAAAGTGGGTATGACACGAATCTTCACTGAAGATGGTGTATCTATCCCTGTGACAGTTATTGAAGCGACACCTAACCGCATTGCTCAGATTAAATCTGAAGCAACAGACGGTTATAACGCGCTTCAAGTAACCGCAGGCACTAAAAAAGCAAGTCGTGTAAACAAAGCTTCAGCGGGTCATTTCGCTAAAGCTGGTGTTGAAGCGGGTCGCGGTCTGTGGGAATTCCGCCTAAATGGTGGTGAAGGCGATTTTGAAGTAGGCGCTGAGCTTACTGTTGAATTATTCAACGAAATCAACAAGGTTGACGTAACCGGTACTTCTAAAGGTAAAGGTTTCCAAGGTGGTGTTAAGCGCTGGAATTTCAGCATGCAAGACGCTACACATGGTAACTCTCTATCTCACCGTGCTCCTGGTTCAATCGGTCAAAACCAATCACCTGGTAAGGTGTTTAAAGGTAAGAAAATGGCCGGTCATATGGGTGCTGAGCGTGTAACGACTCAAAACTTAGAACTAGTTCGCGTTGACGCTGAGCGTAATTTGCTTTTAGTTAAAGGTGCAGTACCTGGCGCTATCGGCGGTGACGTTATCGTTAAACCAGCTGTTAAAGCATAAGTCCTGGAGATTTAGTGATGGAATTAGCAATTAAAGACGCTTCTGGCGGTCTTGAAGTTTCTGAAGCTACTTTTGGACGTGAGTTTAACGAAGCATTAGTACATCAAGTAGTTGTTGCATACGCAGCAGGTGCTCGTCAAGGTACTCGTGCTCAGAAGACACGTTCTGAAGTAAGCGGTGGTGGTAAAAAGCCATGGGCTCAAAAAGGTACTGGCCGAGCACGTGCTGGTACGATTCGTAGCCCAATTTGGCGTTCAGGTGGCGTTAGCTTTGCAGCTAAACCACAGGATCATAGCCAAAAAGTAAACCGTAAAATGTACCGCGGTGCGATTAAAAGCATCTTATCTGAATTAGTTCGTCAAGAGCGTTTAATCGTTGTTGAAAGTTTTGCTCTAGCAGCACCAAAAACTAAAGAACTAGTTGCTAAGCTTAAAGAACTTGAGCTTAAAGATGTTCTTATCGTGACTGAAGAAGTAGATGAAAATCTTTTCTTATCGGCACGTAACCTTTATAAGGTTGACACGCGTGATGTAGCTGGTATCGATCCTGTAAGCTTAATTGCTTTCGACAAGGTACTTATTACAGCCGCTGCTGTTAAGCAACTTGAGGAGGCGCTAGCATGATTCGCGAAGAACGTCTTTTAAAAGTGATCGTTGCTCCACATATCTCTGAAAAAAGCACTATTGCTGCTGAAGAAAACAATACTATTGTTTTTAAAGTAGCAAAAGATTCAACTAAAGCTGAAGTTAAAGCAGCAGTTGAGAAGCTTTTTGAAGTAGAAGTAACGGGTGTTCGCACACTTAACGTTAAGGGTAAAACAAAACGTACTGGCGCACGTTTCGGTCGTCGTAACGACTGGAAAAAAGCTTACGTTACTCTTAAAGAAGGTAGCGAGCTAGACTTTGTCGGCGGCGCCGAGTAATAAGGGGATAGAATTATGGCACTTCAAAAGTGTAAGCCTACTTCTGCGGGCCGTCGTCACTTAGTTAAAGTGGTTAACTCTGATTTACATAAGGGTAAGCCGTACGCACCACTATTAGAGAAAAACTCTAAATCAGGTGGTCGTAATAACAATGGTCGTATTACGGTTCGTCATATCGGTGGTGGTCATAAGCAACATTACCGTTTAATCGATTTTAAACGTACTAAAGATGGCATTCCAGCCACTGTTGAACGTTTAGAATACGATCCAAATCGTAGCGCAAACATCGCTCTTGTATTATATGCAGACGGTGAGCGTCGTTACATTATCGCACCAAAAGGCTTAAAAGCTGGCGATGCAATCCAGTCTGGTGTTGATGCACCAATCAAACCTGGTAATGCATTACCAATGCGTAATATGCCTGTAGGTTCGACTGTTCACAACGTAGAATTAAAACCAGGTAAAGGTGCTCAAATCGCACGTTCTGCTGGTGCATACGTTCAAATCCTTGCTCGTGATGGTCAGTATGTAACATTACGTCTTCGTTCAGGCGAAGTACGTAAAGTTGAAGCTGATTGTCGTGCGACTCTAGGTGAAGTAGGCAATGCTGAGCATATGCTTCGTTCACTTGGTAAAGCAGGTGCAAATCGCTGGCGTGGTATCCGTCCGACAGTTCGTGGTGTTGCCATGAACCCGGTAGATCACCCACACGGTGGTGGTGAAGGTCGTACATCTGGTGGTCGTCATCCTGTGTCTCCATGGGGTAAGCCGACTAAAGGTGCTAAGACACGTAAGAACAAGCGTACTGATAAGTTTATCGTACGTCGTCGTACTAAATAATAGTTGAGGAATAGCCATGCCACGTTCTCTCAAGAAGGGTCCTTTTATAGACCTACACTTGCTGAAGAAGGTAGAGAAAGCGTTGGAAAGCGGAGACAAGAAGCCAATTAAAACTTGGAGCCGTCGTTCAATGATCATACCTAACATGATCGGATTGACCATCGCTGTCCATAATGGTCGTCAGCACGTTCCTGTGTTTATCACAGACGAAATGATCGGTCACAAACTAGGTGAATTTGCACCAACTCGCACTTACCGTGGCCATGCTGCGGATAAGAAAGCGAAGAAACGATAAGAGGGGAAGATAAATGCAAGCATTAGCTAAACATAAATTCGCCTCTGGTTCGGCGCAAAAAGCACGTCTAGTTGCAGATCAGATCCGCGGACTACCGGTTGATCGCGCACTAGAAATCCTGGCGTACAGCCCGAAAAAAGCGGCTGTATTAGTAAAGAAAGTACTTGAGTCTGCTATTGCTAACGCAGAGCATAACGAAGGTGCTGACATTGATGAGCTTCGTATAACAACGATCTTTGTGGACGATGGTCCTACAATGAAACGTATTATGCCACGTGCTAAAGGACGCGCAGACCGCATCCTTAAGCGTACAAGCCATATCACTGTTATGGTTTCAGATAGCTAGGAGATATAAGTAATGGGACAAAAAGTTCATCCTACTGGTATTCGCCTAGGTATATCTAAACCTTGGGTTTCTACCTGGTACGCGAGTTCAAAAGATTTCTCTGCACAGCTTTTTGGCGATCACAAAGTACGTACATTCCTTACAAAGGAATTGAAAACGGCTTCTGTGTCTAAAATCGTTATTGAGCGTCCAGCAAAATCAATCCGCGTAACAATCCACACGGCTCGTCCGGGTGTTGTTATCGGTAAAAAAGGCGAAGACGTAGAAAAATTACGTCAAGCGGTAACTAAAATCGCTGGTGTACCTGCTCAGATTAATATTTCTGAAGTACGTAAACCAGAACTAGATGCACAACTAGTAGCAGACGGCATTGCCTCTCAACTAGAGCGTCGTGTTATGTTCCGTCGCGCTATGAAGCGTTCGGTACAAAATGCAATGCGCATCGGTTCTAAAGGGATTAAAGTTGAAGTTAGCGGTCGTCTTGGCGGCGCAGAAATCGCACGTACAGAGTGGTATCGTGAAGGTCGTGTACCTCTACATACTCTTCGTGCTGATATCGACTACGCAACTTCTGAGGCCTTAACCACTTATGGTATCATTGGTGTTAAAGTTTGGATCTTCAAAGGCGAAGTTATTGGTGGTTTACCACTAGTACAAGAGCAAGAGAAGCCAGCTAAACGCGCACCAAAGAAAGCCAAAAAAAGTGCTAAGTAGAGGTAGCGAGTAATGTTACAGCCAAAACGTACAAAATTCCGTAAAACGCACAAAGGTCGCAACCGTGGTCTAGCGCAAAACGGTAACAAAGTAAGCTTCGGTACTTTCGGTTTGAAAGCTACTGGCCGTGGCCGCATGACTGCTCGTCAAATCGAAGCAGCTCGTCGTGCCATGACGCGTCACGTGAAACGTCAAGGTAAAATCTGGATCCGTGTTTTCCCAGACAAGCCAATCACGAACAAACCGCTTGAAGTTCGTATGGGTAAAGGTAAAGGTTCTGTTGAGTATTGGGTTGCTGAAATTCAGCCTGGTAAAGTACTTTACGAAATGGAAGGTGTTTCAGAAGAGCTTGCTCGTGAAGCGTTTGACCTTGCTGCTCGTAAATTGCCATTCAAAACAACTTTCGTAACTCGGACGGTAATGTGATGAAAGCTAGCGAACTAAAAGATAAAAGCGTAGAAGAGCTTAATACTGAACTTCTAGGACTTCTTCGTGAGCAATTTAATATGCGCATGCAAGCAAGCACTGGTCAGTTAGCTCAGACACACACGCTAAGAACAGTACGCCGCGATATCGCGCGTGTAAAAACAGTTATTAACCAGAAGGCAGGTCAATAATGAGCGATAAAATTCGTACTCTTCAAGGCCGTGTAATTAGCGACAAGATGGAAAAATCTTTCACTATTGCTATCGCACGTTATGTGAAGCACCCAATTTATGGGAAATTCATTCGACGCACGACTAAGCTACACGTACATGACGAAAATAATGAAGTTCAGGCTGGTGACGTAGTTACTATCCGTGAATGTGCTCCAATTTCTAAGAGTAAATCTTGGACATTCGTAGCAGTTATTGAACGTCCAAAACAAGCTTAATTTTTAATTAAGTCTGTTTTATAAAAAGCCCCGGCATTTATTTGCTGGGGCTTTTTGTTTTTACGAAGCTGCGAGTTTGAGCTGCAAGCAATCAGCAACTCAGAGTTAATTTAGCGCTCTTTTATGGTTGTGGTATTTATACATAACAACAATATTTATCTACTCAATAAAGCTCAGGCACAAATAGCCCCTTTTATCCTTCGAAAACCCATTCCTTAATCTGTTTTTAACTATATTTACTGAAGTTAATAACTAAATAGAATATCAAAGTTGATTCTGTTCTTTTTTTAACTCTGCATTGCCCGCTATCCTACAAGCTCAGTAAACCTCAACAGATAGTCTCTGGGTGAGGTAAAACTCATTTTGAACGACGTATAACAGTACGTTGTGTTTAACTTTTAGGGTTACGGGGAATTGATTCATGTTGCTAGGTCAACTAAACGCTGCGGCAAGTCCGCTATCGCAAGAGCAAGTACAAAAGCTGCAAGGTTTAGTGGCTGAGCTTAATCCAATTCAACAAGCATGGGTTAGCGGCTATCTTGCTGCAAATGCTAATACGGCGGCCTTAGGCGGTGCAGTGGGCGCAGCTCCAAATGCTGGTGAGGCAGTTGCATTAACTATTTTATATGGCTCGCAAACAGGTAATGCAAAGGGTGTAGCTGCTAAGTTAAAAGCACAAGCAGAGTCACGCGGTTTAGCCGTAAAGCTAGTGAACATGGCCGATTACAAACCAACTGCACTAAAAAAAGAAAAGTTTATAACTGTGGTTGTTGCAACTTACGGCGAAGGTGAGCCACCAGAAGATGCAGAGGCTTTGCACGAATTTTTAACCACTAAAAAAGCGCCTAAGTTAGATGGAGTGAAGGTAGCCGTGATTGGCTTAGGGGATTCGAGCTATGAATTTTTTTGCCAAACAGCAAAAGACTTTGAGCAGCGGTTAAATAAACTCGGCGCAGAAACAATTTATCAACGCGCCGATTTAGATGTAGATTACGATGACGAAGCGGCAACTTGGATCACTGGTGCATTGGATGCCTTTGAACCCGATTTAAAAGCACAGCAAGGTAGCTCAGGTGGTCAAGTTATTGCAATGTCGTTTGCTGGGTCAACTACCGTGGCAAGTCAATATACTAAGCAAAACCCGTTTGCCGCAGAACTAGGTTTAGTGCAAAAAATTACAGGTCGCGACTCAACTAAAGATGTCCGCCACGTAGAAATTTCGCTTGAAGGCTCAGACATTAGTTATATACCAGGTGATTCATTAGGTGTGTATTTTTTAAATGACGAAGCCCGTGTTGATGAGTTGCTTACACACACGCAAATTGATGCAGCTAGTTTAGTAAAAGTTGCAGATGAACAGCTAAGTATTCGCGATGCACTGATTGAAAAACTTGAATTAACGCAGTCGTACCCTGGCTTTGTGGAAAAATATGCAATAGCTACAGGCACACCACAACTATTAAAACTGGTTGAAGATAAAGCGGCAATGCATGAATACATTGAACCGCGCCAAATATTTGATGTGGTTGCACAAAACCCGGCTAAGCTCGACGCGCAAACACTCGTCGATTGCCTGCGTAAATTACAAGCACGTTTATATTCAATTGCCTCTAGCCAAAGCGAGGTTGAAGACGAGGTACATTTAACCGTAGCATTGGTTGAGTTTAATACTTTTGGTAGCGAGCATTTGGGCGGTTGTTCGGGCTATTTAGCGCGCCGTGCTGAGGAAGGCTGTAAAGTTAAGGTATTTAGTGAGCATAACGATAATTTTCGTTTACCAACGAATGATGAAACACCAATAATTATGGTTGGCCCTGGTACGGGAATAGCACCGTTTCGCGCCTTTTTACAAGAGCGTGATGCGCGCGGCGCATCAGGTAAAAACTGGCTGTTTTTTGGCAATCCACATTTTACTCAAGACTTTTTATACCAAGTTGAAATTCAAGGTTACTTAAAGTCGGGTTTACTAAGCAAAGTAGATGTTGCATTTAGCCGCGACCAAGCCGAAAAAGTGTATGTGCAAGATAAGTTACGTAGTAACAGCAAAGCTATTTTTGAGTGGCTTGAAGCCGGCGCACATTTTTATGTGTGTGGCGACGCTAATCATATGGCAAAAGATGTACACCAAGCATTACTCGAAATTATTAAAGAAAATACCGGTAAGAGCGATGAAGATGCTCAGCAGTATTTAAAAGATTTACGCAGCGCAAACCGCTATCAGAAAGACGTTTACTAAAATTAAATATTTAAAGCAGCCGTCACTGTCACTAATTTAGGATTAAACATGAGCGAACAAGATAAAAACGTAAAGCTTTCTGATAACGAGCGCATGAAACGAGAAAGTAATTTTTTACGTGGCACTATAGCAACAGATTTAAAAGATGAGATCACCGGTGGTTTTACCGCTGATAACTTCCAGTTAATTCGGTTTCACGGTATGTACCAGCAAGATGACCGCGATATTCGTGGTGAGCGCGCTAAGCAAAAGCTTGAACCATTACACAACGTAATGTTACGTGCGCGTATGCCTGGCGGTATTATTAAGCCTGAGCAATGGTTAGCCATAGATAAATTTGCAGAAGAAAAAACCAGCTATGGCAGTATCCGTTTAACTACGCGTCAAACGTTTCAGTTTCATGGTGTATTAAAGCCTAATATTAAAGGCATGCACCAATTACTGGATAGCGTTGGAATTGACTCTATTGCTACCGCAGGCGATGTTAATCGAAATGTGTTGTGTACTACTAATCCGGTTGAGTCAGAGCTGCATCAAGAAGCGTATGAGTGGGCTGCAAAAATTTCAGAGCACCTATTACCAAAAACCAAGGCTTACGCCGAAATTTGGCTTAATGGTGAAAAAGCAGAAACCACAGAAGAGCCAATTTTAGGTTCTAATTACTTACCGCGTAAGTTTAAAACAACGGTAACAATTCCGCCGAATAATGAAGTGGATGTGCACGCCAATGATTTAAACTTTGTAGCTATTGCCGAAAATGGTAAATTAATTGGCTTTAACGTACTTGTCGGTGGTGGCCTTGCCATGACACATGGCGATACAGCAACCTACCCACGTAAAGCAGACGACTTTGGTTTTATTCCACTAGAACATACGTTAAAAATTGCCGAGCATGTGGTGTCGGTACAGCGCGATTGGGGTAATCGTTCAAATCGCAAAAATGCTAAAACAAAATACACATTAGATCGAGTAGGCGTTGATGTATTTAAAGCGGAAGTAGAGAAACGTGCGGGTGTTGAGTTTGCTTCAAGTCGTCCTTATAAATTTACTCACCGAGGCGATCGTATAGGTTGGGTTGAAGGTATAGATGGCAAACATCACTTAACATTATTTATTCAAAGTGGGCGTATTTTAGATTATCCAGACAAACCACTAAAAACAGGCTGTCGTAAAATAGCAGAAGTTCACCAAGGTGACATGCGCATGACGGCAAACCAAAACTTAATTATTGCTGGTGTAGCTGCAAATCAAAAAGCCGTGATTGAAGAAATTGCCCGTAACCATGGTTTAATTGACGATAAAGACACCGAACAACGTAAAAATTCTATGGCGTGTGTGGCACTGCCAACATGCCCATTAGCTATGGCTGAAGCTGAGCGTTATTTACCTAGTTTGGTTGAAAAAATAGAAGCACTGTTAGCCAAGCATGGTGTGCCGAATGACAGTATTATTATGCGCGTTGTGGGTTGCCCCAATGGTTGTGGGCGTGCCATGTTAGCCGAAGCGGGATTGGTTGGGAAAGGTCCGGGTAAATATAATGTGTATCTAGGCGGTAACCTTGAAGGCACACGTATTCCTAAATTATATTTAGAAAATGTGGGTGAAGACGTGTATTTAGCTGCTTTTGATGAATTAATTGGTCAATGGGTTAATGAGCGTAACGAAGGTGAGTGTTTTGGTGACTTTGTTATACGCAAAGGCATAGTTGCTGAAGTAAAAGTATCAGTAACCGATTTTCACGCTTAATTAAATACCAGCGCTTTGGCGCTGGTGAGGTTTGGAATTTACCATGAGTGAATTTAAAAACATTTTACAGCTAGATAAACAAAGCCAGGCGGCTATGTTAGCTGATGCTAATGGTTTGCTAGCGAATATGAGCGCAGAACAGCGTGTTTCATGGGCGCTTGATAACTTGCCTAATACGGCTTTTTTATCATCTAGCTTTGGTATTCAAGCGGCAGTAATGCTGCATTTAATGACCTCACAACGTCCAGATATTCCCGTTGTATTAACCGATACAGGCTATCTATTTCCTGAAACGTATCAGTTTATTGAACAAATGAGTGAGCGTTTATCACTAAACTTAAAGGTGTATAGAGCGCAGCTAAGCCCAGCATGGCAAGAAGCTAAGTTTGGCAAGTTGTGGGAGCAAGGTGAGGACGGTATTAAGCAATATAACCAGCTTAATAAAGTTGAGCCGATGACCCGCGCACTTAAAGAGATAGAAGCGGGCACGTGGTTTAGTGGTTTGCGTCGCGATCAATCATCTACACGTGCTGATAAACAGTTTGTAGAAATAAGCCGTGGTACCGTTAAAGTGTACCCGATTATTGAATGGTCTAACCGCGACGTGTATCAGTACCTGACTAAGCATGATTTACCTTACCACCCATTATGGGAACAAGGTTATGTGTCGATGGGGGACGTACATACAACACGTAAGTTGGAACCAGGAATGACAGAGGAAGAAACTCGCTTTTTTGGTTTAAACCGAGAATGTGGACTGCACATGGATGGTGACGGTATTTAATATTATTGATTATCTCGCTCAATATTTAATAAAACGCAGCCTTGGCTGCGTTTTTTACTTACACAAAAGGATTGCCTGATTGATTGCTTTTTATTAAACTTGGCCGAATAAAGGATTAATTTTAAGCAGGAAGGCTATGAAATACTTTACCTATTTAGCAGTGTCAGTAATGATTATTGCTGTTATTTCTCTATTTTATTTAAAAAAGCCAAACGGAGAAACATGGCTTAGTACATCTGTTGTGATCAACGAATCTCAGCAAATTAAAGATAAAATAATCTCGTTTACCAGCAATACGTTTGAGCAAGCCGTTAGTAGCGTGTCGAACACACCCTCAACAACCCGCAGTAAAATATTTAAGTGGCAAGATCGGCAAGGCCAATGGCATTTTTCAGATACGCCTCACCCTAATGGTAAAAGTGTTGAAGTAAAACTAGACCCTAAAGATATTAACGTGGTGGTTGCCCAAGATACGGCTATTTTATCGGGCAGTTCCAAATCCTCGGCAGTAAATAACACTTCAGCTACACCTACAGTTTATGATCCAGTATCAATTAAAAAGGTGTTTGATGACGCTGAAAAAGCAAAACAAAAATTAGAGCAACGTACTAAACAATTAAATGATTTAAACGGTTTTTAATTATTCATTATTTGTGTTTATGGCTATGCGCTTTTAAATAACGCTTTTCTGCTTCCATAAGTAAAATAGTTAAATAAATTTTAGTGGGTAACGATAATAATACGCCAATAGCAATGCAGGCTGCCGCTGTAATTATGCCGTTAATACCATGCTGGCGAGTAAAGTAGCTTGATACAATTAACGCATGACCAGTCACAATTAGGCATAACCCAAGTATAATTGATATTTTAAGTAGCCTAATAATTATGATTTGTGACATAGCGCCCTCACTAATAGTCTTACTAGTGTAGGGTGTTTTTAAAGCATTACCTTGATTTATCGCAACTGACGCGCATAAAAAAGCCTAACAAAATTGTTAGGCTATGATTAAATTTTAGGCGTAAGTTTAAGTTGCTATTAGTTAATCGAGCATATTACGAAGTACATACTGTAAAATGCCACCGTGTTTGTAGTAATCCCACTCTTTTGGCGTATCAATACGTACATCGGCACTAAAGCTTACTTTTTTACCTTCACTATTAGTTGCAATAACGCTAACTTCCTTGGTTTTATCAAACAAGCCTTCAATATCAAACTGCTCTTGGCCGGTTAAACCTAGCGACTCATGACTTTCGCCATCTTTAAACTGTAGCGGTAAAACTCCCATACCAATAAGGTTAGAGCGATGAATACGCTCATAGCTTTGTGCTATTACAGCTTTAACACCTAACAGTAGCGAGCCTTTCGCTGCCCAGTCACGAGATGAGCCGGTACCATATTCTTTACCAGCTAAAATAACCAATGGCGTATCGTTCTTTTGATATTCCATGGCGGCATCATAAATACTGGCAAGCTCATCATCAGGTTGCGTGCGGGTAACACCGCCTTCAGTACCGGGTGCAAGGAGGTTTTTAAGCCTAATATTAGCAAATGTACCGCGCATCATTACTTCGTGGTTACCACGACGCGAACCATAGGAGTTAAACTGCGCTTGTACTACTTTGTTATCTTGTAAATATAACCCTGCTGGTGAGTCTGCTTTAATAGCACCGGCTGGCGAAATATGATCCGTAGTAACCGAGTCACCTAGTTTTGCTAAACAACGTGCGCCGGTAATGGTTGGAATACCCGGAGGCTCAATACTCATACCATCAAAAAAGGGTGCTTTTTTAATATAGGTTGATGCATCATCCCAATCGTAAAGTTTCCCATCAGGTATTTGAATTTTTTGCCAACGGCTATCGCCTTCGTATACGTTAGCATAATTTTTTTCGAACATTTCTCTGGTTACCGTTTCCTTAACTAAATCGCTTACTTCTTTAACACTTGGCCAAATGTTTTTAAGGTAAATATCGTTACCGTTAGCATCTTGTGCCAGTGGTTCGTTATATACGTCAATATCGGTTCTGCCCGCAATGGCGTATGCTACAACAAGCGGAGGAGATGCTAAAAAGTTCATTTTAACATCTTGGTGAATACGCCCTTCAAAGTTACGGTTACCCGATAAAATTGAGCTCACAACCAGTTTGTGCTTTTGAATAGCATCTGAAATTTCAGGAGCCAGCGGGCCTGAGTTACCAATACACGTTGTACAACCATAGCCAACTAAGTTAAAGCCTAGGCTTTCTAAATCGTCCATTAGCCCTGCTTTTTCTAAGTAGTCAGTAACGACCTTAGAGCCAGGAGCAAGTGATGTTTTAACCCAAGGTTTTACATTAACCCCTAATTGCTTGGCTTTTTTAGCAACTAAGCCAGCCGCTAAAATAACACTGGGGTTAGAGGTGTTTGTACAACTAGTGATTGCGGCAATAACACAGGCACCATCTTTTAGTTCGAACTCTTGGCCTTTAAAGTTTACTTTTGCTGCGCCTATAAACGGCGCTTCATTGCTTGATTCGTCAGGATTAGTTACAGGGCCTTCGCTTTCGATACGTGCTTGCTCTGTATCACTGCTGCTAATTTTTGCTAAACGCTCGTCTTGAAACTCTTTTAAATGCTGACTAATTGCTTCGCCAGCTTTATCAAGTGATATTCTATCCTGTGGGCGTTTAGGGCCAGCAAGGCTTGGTACTACGTCATCTAATATCAGTTCAAGTTTATCGGTGTAATTAGCTTCATCGCCATCGTTACGCCATAAGCCTTGATGCTTAGCATAATCTTCAATAAGTTTAAGCTGTTTCTCATCGCGGTTGGTTAAACGCAGATAGTTAATGGTTTCGTCATCAATCGGGAAAATACCACATGTAGCACCATATTCTGGCGCCATGTTGGCAATTGTTGCTCTATCGGCAAGTGGTAAGTCGGCAAGGCCATCACCATAAAACTCTACAAATTTACCTACGACACCATGGTTACGTAGCATTTCGGTAACGGTAAGTACTAAGTCGGTAGCTGTGGTGCCCTCTGGTAAACGGCCGTTTAATTTAACCCCTACAACCTGAGGTATTAATAAGCTAATAGGTTGGCCAAGCATAGCGGCTTCGGCTTCAATGCCGCCTACGCCCCAGCCAAGTACGCCTAAGCCGTTAATCATAGTGGTGTGCGAATCGGTACCCACTAAAGTGTCTGGGTACGCGTACTTTTGGCCATTACGTTCATCATTAAAAACAACGCGCGCTAAATACTCTAAATTTACTTGGTGCACAATACCGGTTGCTGGAGGGACAACTTTTAAGTTATCGAAGGCAGTTTGGCCCCAACGTAAAAATTCATAACGCTCTTTATTACGGTCATATTCAAGCTTGGCGTTTAAGTCAAACGCACCCTCGTTACCATAGCCATCTACTTGCACAGAATGGTCAATAACAAGTTCAGCAGGAGAAAGCGGGTTAATTTTTGCTGGATCGCCGCCTAGTTTTTCCATCGCATCGCGCATTGCCGCTAAATCGACAATGGCAGGTACACCGGTAAAGTCTTGCATCACAACACGGGCAGGCGTAAACGCTACTTCAGCAGAGGGCTTAGCTTGAGGGTCCCAATCTAATAGGGCTTGAATGTCTTGTTCTTTAATGTTTTCGCCGTCTTCGTTACGAAGTAGGTTTTCGAGTAGTATTTTTAAAGAAAAAGGTAAGCGTTTGGCTTTGTCGCCAAGGCCTTTAAGAGAGTGAATATGAAACTGCTCACCATTAACGGTAAGTTGCTGCTGGGTTTTGAAACTATTATTCATTATTTGCCCCTTTTGTTATTAGATAAGTGTTGTGTAGAGTGACCTTTTATAGTTTGTGAATTGCAAAGTGTATACCAAGATAAAAAACAGTGTTTAAAGCGTGATTTTTAAACAGCCATTACAATAGAGATGATGCTGAAAGTTTTTAATTCAAGGGAGCCAGCTAGACTTACCCAAAAGATATTTTTAATTTGCATACAACCAGCCTTGCTGTTTGCCTTTAAAGCTAACGCAAAGTAGCAATATGGCAATTACTACCACAAACAGTGGCATAAATACCGCACTAGATCCCATTATTTCAACGCTGTTAATAACAATAAAATTGTAATACTGTTGGATTAAAATAGCCATTAACGACACGGTAAATACGGGCAGTGAAAATGACTTTTTAGCGAGCAATAAAGCACTGCCAAGCGTGCCGCCAAAGACTGCAATAGCAAATGCAATGGTTGACCAAACGGGAATGTTAGAATATGCAGCTTGCTGATCTATAGGCATTTTGCTAATTACTTCAGGTGTCATCAGCATTTGTAGTGCGAAGGCAATAACGCCGCATAAGTTCCATATAAGCGCTACCCATGCGAGTGGTTTTAACCACTTAGGAGGGGGGTGTGCAAGCATTTAATTACCTTACTTTTTTTATAGTTAGTGAGGTAATTAAAGATCAAAAAAGCCAACTATACAAGCTGGCTGGTTTTATAAATAAAAAATCAAAAAAAGACTATAATTTAACCGAATGAAATAGGGCGACGACCGGTTTTTTCATCTACTTTAGGTTTTTTAGTACGCTTACGTTTATTTTTTGCAGGCTGACTCGCTGGCTGCGGTGCTGCTTGGCTTGGCTCAGATTGCGGCTGCTCGGCAGGTCGCTCTACCGGTGTTGCATCTTCGGTTAATGCAAGTTGAAAAAGCTCACCATCAAATTCTAGTATGTCGCCACTGTATAGTTTTTTCCGTTTAATTGTACAAATTTCATGGTTAACACCCACATAACCTTCAGCAATTAAGTTTTTTGCTTGGCCGCCGCCTTCTACTAAATTTAGTACTTTTAATAATTTACACAGCTCAATCGGCTCTTCTTCTAGTTCAATTTCTATATATTCTTCGTTCATGTTTGCTCTCGGTGGGGTAACGCATTAACGCTAGTATAAAGTGAAGTCACTATTTTTGCATCAAAGTGCGTATACAAATCTAACCATGGTTTTCTATGTGTTCGCTCAACTTGGCAATACGTAAGCTCATACCTTCAATTATTCGATCTTTAATTTTTTCGCGTATTACATTGGGTAAGCGAGTAAGGGCATCAGAGGTAATAGCAAGCACAATTGCATCCGTTTTAGCACGTGCGCTAATGCTGCGTGCGCGGTTATTAATAAAAGCGCCTTCACCAATAAACTCCCCAGGACGTATAGTACCGAGCTCTAATAAATGGTTGTGCTTAAACACTATTAATGCACCGCTAAGTACTATAAATAGGCGCTTATCGTTGTCGTGCTGTTTAAATAAAAATGAATTTTCGCGCACTAAATATAATAAACCAAACGACTCTAAAAGTATTTGGCGCTCGTTAAGGCTAAATTCTTTAAAAAATCCTAAACGGTTGATAATTTCCATCTGTTTAAATAGCGGAATGTTCTCTATTAACTTCATTAATTACCTAAGAGTTATTCGCGCAAAACTAATTAATGTTGCGCTCTTTTAATTTACGGGTCAATGTATTGCGTCCCCAGCCTATTTTTATAGCGGCTTCTTGTTTGTGGCCTGCGCAATTGGCGAGTGCTGTTTTTATTAAGCGGGTTTCTAGTTGCGCTTGAATATTAGGCCAAATATTTTCCTTACCTTGTTTAAGTTCCTGATTAAGCCATAACTGGAAGGCATCTAACCAATCGCCTTCTTCTTGAGTTAGTGAGGCATTAATAATTTCAGGTGGCAAGTCTTGCTCGCTAACAAGCTCGCCAGGAGCCATAACCGTAAGCCAACGGCAGGTGTTTTCTAATTGACGTACGTTACCGGGCCAACTGAACAAGCGTAGCTGCTCAATTGCTTTAAGGCTAAGAATTTTACTTTCTACTTGTAGATCTTTAGCGCTTTTATGTAAAAAGTGCAGTGCTAGACGCTCAATGTCTTCGGTACGCTCTCGAAGGGCTGGTAAGCGCAGGCGCACTACATTTAAGCGATGAAATAAGTCATCCCTAAACTTGCCTTGTTTTACGAGCTCTTCAAGGTTTTGATGGGTTGCAGCAATAATACGCACATCTACTTTTATGCTTTTATGCCCGCCAACACGGTAAAACTCACCATCAGATAATACCCGCAGTAGTCGAGTTTGTACGTCGAGAGGCATATCGCCAATTTCATCTAAAAATAGGGTGCCGCCATTGGCTTGTTCAAAACGGCCTTTTCGCACGCTATCTGCACCAGTAAAAGCCCCTTTTTCATGGCCGAATAATTCTGACTCAACCAGCTCTTTAGGGATTGCGGCCATATTTAGCGCAATAAATTGGTTTTCTTTACGTGGACTATGGTTGTGCAGGGCGCTGGCAACAAGCTCTTTACCCGTTCCTGACTCACCATTAATAAGTACACTCATGCTTGAGGCTGCAAGCTTACCTATGGCCCTAAACACTTCTTGCATGGCAGGTGCTTCACCAATTATATGTGCGCTTTTAGGGGGCGTGAGTTTACGTTTAACTTTTTTTGTAGAATTAGCTCTATAGGCGCTTTCAACTAGGGCAATCGCCTCGTTTAAATCAAAAGGTTTGGCTAAATATTCAAAAGCCCCTTTTTGAAAGGCATTTACGGCGGAATCGAGATCTGAATGCGCGGTAATAATAATAACCGGTAAGCCGGGCACTTGCTCTGCTATTAGCTCTAGCAGTGCCATGCCGTCCATACCGGGCATTCTTACATCGGAGATCAGCACACTAGGTTGGCTAAATTTTAATGCATTAAGCACACTTTGTGCTTCAGCAAAGCTTTGTACTGTAAAACCTGCGCGAGTAAGCGCTTTTTCTAATACAAAACGAATTGAGGCATCGTCATCTACAAGCCAAACTGTTTTCATGCATACTCCAAGGCGTTAATCTGCAAAAGGCAGATAAATATTAAATTCGGTGTGACCAGGCCAGCTATCGCACTCAATATAACCATTGTGTTGATCAATTAATGTTTGCGCTATAGAAAGCCCCAATCCAGAGCCGCCATCTTTATTAGTGATCATAGGATAAAACAAAGTATCGCGTACACTAATATCAATCCCTGGGCCATTATCGAGCACTTGAATTAACAAGGCTTTTTTGGGTGCCTTACCGGGCCGGCGGTGCTGATAGTTAATTCGGGTTTTAATTTTTATTTCCCCACCATTAACTAATGCCTGCTGGGCATTACGCACAATATTAAGCACCACTTGCTGCACTTTACTTTGGTCAATATAAACATCGGGAATACTCGGATCGTAATCTTTTACCAAGCGAATATTGTCACTATTATCTAGGGTACTTAATTTGATCACCGACTCTAAGGTTTGATGTATATTGCCATAAGACTTTTGCGGTAATTGGTTAGGCCCAAGCAGTCTATCTACTAATTCACGCAATCGGTCGGCTTGCTCAATAATAAGCTCGGCACATTCATTTCTTTCTTGCTGGTCTACCTCGTATTGCAATAACTGCGCCGCTCCGCGAATTCCCCCTAAAGGGTTTTTAATTTCGTGCGCTAAACCTCGAATTAAATTACGTGCGGCTTGGTATTGGTGCATTTGATTTGATGCTTGATCGAATTTAATTTCATCATCGGTTTGCCGACATTCTAATAAAATATAAAGTGCACCTTGGTATTTTATCTGTTTTGAACTGACTGCTAATTTAGCATGGCGAGAATCAACAAATACCACGTCAGCCCTATGCTGGTGGCAATCTACGCCATCAATTAAAGAGTATTGCGCTATGCGTTTTAAATCGATTGAATGGTAGTTAAATAAATCATCAAAAGACTGCCCTAATAAACGCTTAGTGCCTAAACCAAGCAGCTCACTGGTACTGGTATTGGCATAAATAAGCGTAAAGCTTTCGTTTAAAAGCATCACGGCGGTGGTTTGATTTTGCCATATGGCATTGAGTAGCTCAGGACTAAAGTGTGTTTTATTAAGCATTGTTGCACCATTTTAGTGCGCCTGTGTTTTCAGGCAAGTAATTTAATGAAATTGCACTGCAATTGCTATTTTTAATGTGAATTAGGTGGGAGTTAATTACCTAAGCTTAAGCCTTTTCTATGCATAAAAAATACACTCAATGGGCTTGTCGCAATGACTTGGTTTTGTTTGTTGTACAGCTTAACTTGCAGAGTGTGCTCACCACGCTCTACATCTCTTAAAGCAAAAGTTGAGGTATCACTTGCTGCGCCATAGGCTTTACCATCAAGAAATAGCTGTATTGTAAAGTCGTTTTCAAAGCGGGGGGTAATGCGAGTAGATACATACACAGAGCCGGTGTTTTCACGAATAGTTTGCTGATGCTCAGGCGATGCAATACCAATACTAAATGCAACCGGCTGCGCTTTAGTTTGATTATTTAATATATCTGTATTTGTTGCAGGCATGGTTAAATCTTGGCTGGTGAGTTTTATCTCTTTGGCGCCAATATGGGGGGTATCTGAAAACACCAGTACGCCATTTTTATCTTTCCATGCGTAAATTTTTTTTTCACCAGCGTAACTACAAACACTTAATAATGAAGTAATTAGTAGTAATAAAATCTTGCTACTCACTCTGCAACCCTGCATTTTTAACATTAACTTTACTTTAGTGGAGAAAGTACTAATTTACCATTAAAAAAGCCCGCAAAGCGGGCTTAAAGGTATATTTTATAACTGTTAATTAAAATTAACAGCTGTAATACATTTCAAACTCAATTGGGTGCGTTGTCATGTTAAGTCTTTCAACTTCTTGACTCTTAAGTTTAATGTAAGCATCAATTAAATCATTAGAGAACACGTCACCTTGATTTAAAAACTCACGGTCAGCATCAAGAGATGCCAGTGCTTCTTCTAATGAAGAGGCAACGGTTGGAATTTCTGCTGCTTCTTCTGCAGGTAGGTCGTATAAATCTTTATCCATTGCATCACCAGGATGGATTTTATTTTTAATTCCATCAAGGCCAGCCATAAGCATGGCAGCAAAAGCAAGATACGGGTTAGCCGTTGCATCAGGGAAGCGTACTTCAATACGACGACCTTTAGCTGATGGTACTACCGGAATACGAATTGATGCAGAACGGTTACGTGCAGAGTATGCAAGCATTACTGGTGCTTCGTAACCTGGTACTAAACGTTTGTACGAGTTAGTAGAGGCATTAGCAAACGCATTAATTGCTTTAGCATGTTTAATAATACCGCCAATGTAATAAAGCGCATCTTCAGAAAGACCGCCGTACTTATCACCTGCAAATAAGTTAACACCGTCTTTAGCTAACGACTGATGACAATGCATACCAGAGCCGTTATCGCCAACAATAGGTTTAGGCATAAAAGTGGCTGTTTTGCCGTATAAATGAGCCATGTTATGAATAACATATTTCATTTCTTGAATTTCATCGGCTTTAATCACCATAGTATTAAAGCGCGTAGCAATTTCGTTTTGTCCTGCAGTTGCTACTTCGTGATGATGTGCTTCAACAACTTGTCCCATTTCTTCTAATACTAGACAAGTAGCAGAGCGCCAATCTTGAAAGTCATCAACAGGAGCAACTGGGAAGTAACCGCCTTTAACGCCAGGGCGATGACCTGTATTGCCGTCTGCGTATTCTTTATCTGAGTTCCAAGCAGCTTGCTTAGAATCGATTTTGTACATAGAGCCAGACATGTCTGTTTTATATTTTACGTCATCAAATACGAAGAACTCTGGCTCTGGGCCAAATAAAACCGTATCAGCAATACCTGTAGAGCGCATATACTCTTCAGCACGCTTTGCTACAGAGCGAGGATCGCGCTCGTAACCTTGTAATGTAGAAGGCTCTACTACGTCACAACGTATAATTAATGTGGCTTCTTCAGTGAATGGGTCAAGCTTAGCTGATTCAGCAACAGGCATTAGCACCATGTCTGATTCGTTTATGCCTTTCCAGCCAGCAATTGAAGAACCATCGAACATTTTACCATCTTCAAAAAAGTCTTCATCAATTTGGTGATGAGGAATTGAAATATGCTGCTCTTTACCTTTTGTATCAGTAAAGCGTAAATCAATGAACTTAACGTCATTTTCTTTAATAAAATCTAAAACCGATTGCGACATGTGTCCTCCAACTATAAGGTTTTGTTATTGCTGCTTAAATGCTTTGTGTTTTATAAGCTGATTTTGTGCCACTATTGTAACTTAATGTTTATAAACATAAAAAATACAAAAGTAATAACGGCTGTTTCTAATGCGCACCATTATGGTGCGTAAATGCTTCAATATAGTGCAACAGTTACAGAGTAAAAAGTTGCTCGCTATTTAATCGTGATAGACTAACATAAAGTAAATACAAAAGACTGACCAAAATAGCAATAAAGTCATTAAAGTGGAGGTTTTTATAAAAATATTAAAAATTTTATTTTTATAATTAGTTAATTTAAAACAGTAGGTTAAATAAAAAAACCAGAAAGTTTGCAAATTTATTTTGGATAAACTTTCATCCATTCCATTTATAAGGGATAATATGCGCCCTTTTAAATCCTATGCTGGGACATCTCGTGAAAACGCAGGTGAGTGCGTAAGCCCCTGCAGGATCAATGAGATTCAATTTCTCTGAGTGAATATTAATGAGTATCGAAAAGATAAGAAATATAGCAATTATCGCCCACGTTGACCACGGTAAAACTACACTGGTTGACAAACTGCTTGAGTTTTCAGGCACATTAGAAACACGCGGCGGTAATGAAGAGCGCGTGATGGATTCAAACGATATAGAAAGAGAACGTGGTATTACCATTTTAGCGAAAAACACCGCTATTTCATGGAACGGCTACCACATTAATATCGTAGATACTCCAGGACACGCCGATTTCGGTGGTGAAGTGGAACGCGTACTTTCAATGGCTGACTCAGTATTACTAATTGTTGACGCTCAAGAAGGCCCAATGCCACAAACGCGTTTTGTTACGCAAAAGGCATTTGCGCAAGGTTTAAAGCCAATCGTAGTAATTAATAAAATCGACAAGCCAAGTGCACGTCCTGATTGGGTTATGGATCAAATCTTTGATTTATTCGATAACTTAGGCGCCACTGATGATCAGTTAGATTTTAAAGTAATCTATGCATCAGCAATCAATGGCTGGGCAACATTAGATTTAGACAAGCCATCTGATAACATGGATGACATGTTCCAAATGATCGTTGACGAAGTATCACCACCAGATGCAGATCCTGAAGGTGACTTCCAAATGCAGATTTCTCAACTAGATTACAACTCATACGTGGGTGTAATTGGTGTTGGTCGTATCAAGCGTGGTTCTGTTGCTCCAAACCAACAAGTAACTATTATTAGTGCTGACGGTACTAAACGTAACGGTAAAATTGGTACAGTACAAAGCTACTTAGGCCTTGAGCGTATTGAAACAGACCGTGGTTATGCAGGTAACATCGTTACTGTAACCGGTATTGGCGAGCTTAAGATTTCAGACACTGTTTGTTGTCCTACTAACGTTGAAGCATTACCACCACTAAGTGTTGATGAGCCAACAGTAACAATGACATTCTCTGTAAATAACTCACCTTTTTGTGGTAAAGAAGGTAAGTTTGTAACGTCACGTAATATCCGTGAGCGTTTAGATAAAGAATTAGTGCACAACGTAGCACTTCGCGTTGAAGATACTGCTAGCCCAGATAGCTTCCGTGTTTCTGGCCGTGGTGAGTTACACCTAGGTATCTTAATCGAAAACATGCGTCGTGAAGGTTACGAGCTTGCAGTATCTCGTCCAGAGGTAATTTTGCGTACTGTTGACGGCGTATTAGAAGAACCGTTTGAAACAGTAACAATTGACTGTCAAGAAGAGCATCAGGGTTCTGTAATGGAGCAAGTTGGCCTACGTAAAGGTGAGCTTACTAACATGTCTCCAGATGGCAAAGGCCGTATGCGTTTAGACTTTATTATCCCAAGTCGCGGCTTAATTGGTTTCCAAACTGATTTTATGACAATTACATCAGGTACTGGTCTTATGTACCATACGTTCGATCATTACGGTCCTCACAAAGGTGGTGACATTGGTGTTCGTAAAAATGGTGTAATGATTGCAAATGCTACAGGTAAAGCACTGACTAACGCATTGTTTAACTTACAAGAGCGCGGCCGTTTATTCATCGGCCACGGTGTTGAAGTTTACGAAGGTATGGTTATCGGTATTCATAACCGTGATAACGACCTTACAGTTAACGCCCTTAAAGGCAAGCAGTTAACTAACGTACGTGCATCTGGTACAGATGAAGCGCAAACGCTTTCTCCGCACCTTAACTATTCACTTGAGCAAGCGCTTGAGTTTATTGATGAAGATGAGTTAGTTGAAGTAACGCCACTAAACATTCGTATTCGTAAGCGTCATCTTACAGAAAACGAACGTAAACGTGCGGGTCGTGCTCCTAAGTCATAATCTATTAATTTAGAATAATGATTTTAAAAGCCGCTGTATTGCAAAATACAGCGGCTTTTTTGTGTTTGTGGGTTAGCTAAATAAAAGGTTAAAGAGGGTAGATTAAAGAAATTACCACCACCGCGATAATTGGTATGCTGTGCACTTGTTCACTACATTGATTTTTTTCCTCTAAAAGCGCAGCGCCTCTTAACCTCTTTGTGAATAATTCACTTAAAGATCTTTTGTACGCAGAGTGAGCTTAAAACAGCCGATAAGGCTAAGTACTAGTGTTTGTTGGTAAGGTATTTTTCGTTGGGTTTCGCTGCGCTCAACCCAACCTACGTACATTACTTAAAGTTTAATTGTTTCGCCTTCATTTAAAATATACAGCGGTATTGGTGCATTCATTTGTTTATACATATGCAGTAAGCGCGATAGTGCTGAGTGGCTGCTGTGATCGCCCATTTGCCAGCTTGAGTTGCCATATCCCCATGGTATCATTACTTTGCAATTAAGCTCTGTGGCCGCATTAAGGGCATCCTCTGGCGTGGTATGAACGTAGCGATACCCTTTAGCGTTGGTTTTATGGTAATAAGAGGCAATTGGCATTAGGCATAGGTCTATATCACCGTATTTTTGTTGTATGTCTTTAAAGTGTTTTGAATAGCCAGTATCGCCGGCAAAAAATAAGGTGCTGCCATTTTGTTCAAGCAGCCAGCCATTCCAAGAATCTTTATTATCATCTTCGTAAATATAGGGAATAAGCACCCGATTACTAAAGTGATGTGCAGGCACTGCGTGTATGGTTAAGTCCTCAATGCTGGTTTTTGCATACCACGCCATTTCAGTAATATTAAAGCCACCCGTTGGGAAGTTATCTGCCATGCCTAGCGGGGCTAAATAACGTGGTTGATTACCCAGTTTTTTAATATCTGCTTTATTAAAGTGATCATAATGAATATGCGAATACATAACGGCGTTAATGTTTTCAAGTGTTTGCTTATTTGGCCATGCTCCGGGTTTGCGATAAAACCCACCTGCAAGCTTAAAGCCTAAATCAACCGGTGAATCAAACTGCTCACTAACCGGATCAAATAATACATTTTGCCCATTACGTGTGCTGACCACAAAGCTGGCATGCCCTAACCAACGAACCGTATAACCGGTATTGAGCGGCGGCTTAATTTGCTTACCTTGATACTGGCAGTTGCTGCTGGGTGTTTCGCAAATCAAGTTCGGATGTGGCGGGTAGCAGTTTTGCTCGCAGGTGGTTGGGTAAATCTTTTTGCCTTGATATAAATTATGGTAACGACCTGTTTGGTTGTTAACAGCAATAACTGAGTTTTTATCAGCTATTTTTTGCACCTGATTAGGTGTACTACACGCTGATAAAAAACAGCTTATAAAGATTATAAGGGTAATGTGTTTCATAATTAAATCCGTTTTAAATAGTGCTAAAGCAGCCATGCAGCCATAAAAAAGCCTGCAATAATGCAGGCAAATTTAAATATAATATCAGCTAATTAACCGGCACTATTCATTTGTTCAATAAATTTATTTGAGTCGGCAATCGATTTGTTCATGTCGTTCATAAGCAATTGTATATCGCGTTTAAGGTTAGTGAACTCGCCTTTAATAGCCGATACCGCTTGTGCGTTTAAGTTATGCTTTAAGTATAAAACGTTATCATGAAGCGATGTTAATACCGGCTCCATTTTGCTCTCTGCGCTGCGCATTGAGCGTAATAGCTGATCAAATTGACGCTTAGTCGCGGCTAGCTTTTTACTGCTTTCACGTTTAAGTGATGCGCTTTTATATTGCTCAAGCTCATCGCTCCACTCATCAAATAAGGCTTCTGCTACGTCTTCTACTTTATTGATGTTAGTTGACACTTCGTTAGCGGCATTTAAGCTCGACTCATAGTCATCGTTTAACTGATTGTAAGTGTCTTGCAGTTCGCCACCATTAAAATCAATAAGTGTAGTTAAGCGCTCAAGCGCTGATTTAAACTCTTCTTGAGACTCTTGTTGCGAGTCTTTGGTTTCTTCTACGCGGTCAATAAGAATATCGCGCTTGTGTACGCCTACCTTTTCCATGGCCGAGTAATAAGCCGACTGGCAACCCGATAATGTTAGTACAAGTGCAAGTACGGTAACACTCAGTAATGTTTGTTTTTTCATTTGGTTTCCTATTTACGTGTGTTAATGCTGTAAATTATGGTGCTGATTGTTATTATGGTCAAAATTATATTAGCACAAGTCAATGTTATGAACGATAAGCTCTCTTATTATAAACAGCAAGTTGGATCTTTTTTACGGCAGCAACCCGGCTGGTGGATGCAATATATTAACCGCTGTATTGATGACCAAATAACCGTTAACGCGGGCTATTTAGCTTATGTAACTTTGCTGTCTTTGGTGCCATTAATTGCCGTAGGTGTGGCGATATTTTCGGCTTTTCCGGGGTTTGAATCAACTCGATTAGCAATTGAAAGCTTTTTATTTACTAACTTTGTGCCCACTTCGTCAGATGTTATTAAAGAGCATATTAGCTCGTTTGCGGGCAATGCAAATCAAATGACCGCAGTGGGCATTGGCTTTTTAGCTGCTATTGCCTTGTTACTTATTCGTAATGTTGATGCCACGCTTAACCGTATTTGGCGAATTAAGAAAAAGCGTCCAATGATGATTTCGTTTGCCGTTTATTGGATGGTACTTAGTTTAGGGCCCGTATTTTTAGGCGGCAGTATTGCAGTTACTTCGTATATTGTATCGTTGGTGTCGTTTGCTGATCAGGGGATTCCGGGGTTTAGTGGCTTTTTATTAAAGTTATTGCCGTACGGCATTTCTATGGTGGGTTTTATTATGCTCTACACCTTGGTGCCCAACACTCGGGTTTCGTTTAAAGCGGCGATACCAGGTGCACTATTTGCTGCCATGTTGTTTGAGTTAACTAAAAAAGGTTTTGCGCTTTATATTAGCCACTTTCCATCTTATGAAGTTATTTATGGTGCAGTTGCTACCATTCCTATTTTGTTTGTGTGGATATATTTGTCGTGGATAGTGGTGTTGCTAGGCGCTGAGCTTACGGCGTGTATTAGCCCTGAAAATATTGAAGACACGCCCGAAATAGAGCTAGACGAGCAAGAAAATACAAAGGATACGCTATAAAATGCAAGGTTTAATACAACGTGTAAAACATGCCAAAGTAGAAATTAATAACCAAGTAGTTGGCGAAATTGGCCAAGGAATTTTAGTGTTGTTGGGTGTTGAAAAACAAGATGACGAGCAAGCGGCCGATAAGTTGCTGCATAAGATTAGTAATTACCGCATTTTTACTGACGAAAACGACAAAATGAACCTAAGTCTAAAAGATATTGCTGGTGAGCTATTAGTGGTATCGCAGTTTACTTTGGCGGCAAATACTAAAAAGGGCATGCGACCTAGTTTTTCATCGGCGGCAACCCCAAGCCAAGCTAATGAGTTATACGAGTACTTTGTAGCGCAAGCCAAGGCGCTTAATTTAACGGTTGCTACCGGTGAGTTTGGTGCCGATATGCAAGTGAGCTTGTGTAACGATGGGCCAGTGACCTTTAATTTAGCTGTTTAGTGATCACCACAATATGATTTATATAGCCTGCTACCTTTTGCGGGCTAACTTTATAACCAAATACATTAAGTAATACTTGCTGTAACTGTTTTAATTGCGACTCATGTTGCGATAAAAAATTAATAAATAGCGTGCCGTTGTTGTTAAGGGCTGCGTGTATTTTTTGATAAAAAGCGGGGGCGAATAAAAATCGTGGCGCGTCTATTTGGCTAAATAAATCTAAAATAATCCAATCTATGTTGCGGGCGCGCCCCAGTACTTGCTGAGCATCCTCACAAAGTAACCGCTGTGTATTATTACTAGGCACTTGCTGCGTAGTAAAAAACTTTTTATAACAACTAATTATATCTGCATTTATTTCAGCTGAGGTGATTTTTGCGTGTGGATATTGGTGCAGCAAATAATTACGAATTGCGCCGCCGCCAAGCCCCAGCTCGAGTACTTTTTTAGGGGCGCTTAAAGTGTGCCAATGCTGTGCTAAGCACTGTAAGTGTGGAAGTAATAAATTGCTTGGTTGCTGCTGCGTTACCACAGATTGCAGAGTGTCATTTATTAGCAGCCAACGCAGTTGCTGATGTTGACGTACTTGAATGTGATCGCCCCCATATTTATGCCAATAAAGTAACTGGCCAATACTGTGGCTGTTTTCAATAAAATAGCTATTAATTAGGCCATTTACAGGGTTTATGTATTCGCTCATGTTGCTCAGCATAAACTAGCCGAGGCAAAGCGCAATGGCTTTTGTCATTAATTTTTTACACTTTGTATTTGCCATCACCAAAGTCGTATTGGCAGTTTTTTTTAGATGGAGTATGGTATTTGCCATAATTAAGTGACGTTGTATTTTATTTACGGCTTAACAGCAGGAGTATGTATGTTTCAGGTAAGTACACCGCAAAGTAGTGAAGATTGGCAAGCCTATTATCAATTACGCTGGGAAATTTTACGTGCCCCTTGGGGTGAGCCACGTGGTTCTGAGCAGGATGATTTAGAACAAGATGCCGAGCATCGCTTTATTAAAAATAAAGCGGGTAAAGTATTAGGGGTGGCGCGGCTGCACTTTAATAACCAGCAACAAGCTCAAGTTCGCTATATGGCTGTAGCTGAAGAAAGTCGTAATCAGCATATTGGTAGTCGTTTATTACATGACCTAGAAAAAATAGCATGGTCACAAGACGCTGCAGAGTTAGTATTATTTGCACGCGAGCGCGCACTCGAATTTTATAAGCGCCATGGTTATGAAACACAAGAAAAAGCGCATTTGGCGTACGGCGATGTACAACACTATAAAATGGTAAAACAAAAGCCATCAGAGCCTGGCTGGTTTCGCCACCCTAACTGGACTCAAGTGCTGCAAAACACTTGGCGTGAGTCAATTCCAATTAGTGATGCAATGGGCATTAAAGTAGAGAGCTATACCGACTGGCAATTTACGACTAGCGCAGATTTAGATGCTAATTTAAACCTACATAACACTATGTTTGCTGGTTCTATTTATAGCTTAGCAACCCTTACGGGGTGGGGGGCAACCTACTTAGCACTTAAAGAAGCAGGGCTTGAAGGAAATATTGTATTAGCCGATGCCAATATTAAATATTTAAAACCGCTTAGCAGTGATCCACGCGGCTGTGTTGATATACAAAACTGTAAGGGTAAGCTCAGCGAGCTAGAAACTGAGGGTAAAGCCAGCTATTTAGTACCTGTTATTATTTATGATGGTGATAAGGTAGTGGCTGAATTTGAAGGGCAGTTTGTAGTAAAAAAATAAGCTGTTAGCACTTTATAGTTGAATTAAGCACTAAAAAGCCAAGCAATGCTTGGCTTTTTAATTTGTTTACTTTAGTCGCTCATTAATTAAAGTAAATCGGTAAGTAGTATACCCACACCAATACGTTCTATATCAGCGTTATAATCAATTAAGCTTTCGCCATAGCCATTAAAGTACTGTGCATAACCACGCACTCGGCCCCAAAGCGGAAATGACCAATCGAGCTGTAATGCACCACGATTGTCTGAATTTAAGTTGTTACGGGTCATAAAGCTAAATTCATGTTCATTAAGGCGATACGCACCGCTAAACTCAAAGTAACCCATGTATTTGTAAATGTCAGGGTTGTCGTCGCCTCTTGGGTCTAAAGGTGTTTCTTTCTCGCTTTCTGAAATACGATACCAAGGCTTAAAGTTAAACACAAAGCCATTTTTTTCCCAAATAAAGTTAGCGTAAATACGGTTCCATGAACGCGAATTTGGCTGGCTATTACCGTTAGACTGATGCGAAATACCCAAAACAACAGCCATTTCATCGCCCCAAGGAACGTGTTCTGGATCTAAATAGTTAACCCAAAAAATTTCTGGCTCGTAGTTGGTCTCACGAAATGGTGATGAGCTTTCTTTGTTATAAAGCTGCCAATATGACTGTAGTGTAAAGGCAAAAAATATAGCTTGGTCTTCATCAGAAAAGTCATTGAATAGAGGCACCTTAATTGAAAGCTGATATTTGGCTTCTAAGTTATCGAGTGGCTCGTCATTTTTTTCGCCAGTTAGCTCGTCAAATGTTTCAAACGAGCTATTGTTCGGATGCGATACATATGAAATAGGTAAAATGTAGTTACGTTTATGTGGCGTAATCACATTACGGTTTTTTTGGCTTACTGCTTCTCGTGCTTTGCGCTTATCGATGGCGGTAAGTTGCTTATCTTCTTCAAGAGCGGAGCACTTTTTACGAAGCTGATCGAGTGTTTGCTTGCCGTCTCCACCAATCACTTCATTTAAAATACATTGTTTTACCAGCTCAATATTACTATTTTGCTCATTGCTTTTAGGTTTTTCTTCAGCAAAAACAGTAGTACTAACTAATGTTGAAAGTATGATCAAGTATCGCCAGCTCATTGTAATTCCTTTGTGAGTATTGATGGTTTAATGCGTTAATTTAATTATAACGCCTTTTTACATATGTAACGGTGAACTTTTACTGAATTTACGTATATTTAGTATAATTAGATCAAAATAAAAGCGGCCTAAGCCGCTTTTATAATGCAAATTAACTATAGTTAACTTACTCTCACGCAATGAGAAGGGAGAGCTTAAAGCTCAAATACGTTAGTAAAAAACTTATACAGTTCAGTGCCTTGATTAACGCTCGCCGAGGCAAAATGCAGTATGGCAATAGCGTCAGATTCAAGGGAAAGTGTTTGTAGTGGTTGTTCACTTAAATAACGCTCCATGCGCAGTATTTTAGCAATTGGCTCACCGGCTTTTATATGCCCGCCTAGGGGGGCAATATACTCAACCATTCCGCCCATGGGCGCGTAGTAAGCAAAGTAATCGTTTAAATGACACGCGTAGCGAGTAATGTTAGCTGGAGTGTGGGGCGCATTTACAAATACGGCTTTATAATTTAAGTAACTTAAAATACTGTTTGCATCGTTTAGTGCTTCGCTCAAGTCTATTTTTTCTTGGCTGCCTAGCTCTACAGTAAAAGCTTCTACAGGTATGCTGAGCTCGCGGCCTTGCTTGCTCAGTGCTTCGCTTAAATGCCACCACGGACAAAAGTTTGCTTCATCCATCGCACCATCAAAGTCACTTGGAATAAGCAGTACGTGCTCAATATTAAAGTAGCGAGCGCTATTAGTCGCATAGGTTGGGCAGTACAAGTGCTTGCTTGAAATAGGACCTGTGTGTAAATCCAGTACTATATCAGCTTGGTGAGCGAGCTTTTGTAAGTTAAGCGCAATGCGTTTACCAGTATTGAGTAAATAAGCAGGGCCATTAAGTTTACTGTCAACTTCGTCAATAAGTGCCTGTTTGAACGCGCTTTTTAATATGGCATCGTCGTATTGCATATGGTTTTGTGCAAACTGAGTGACTAAATCAGTATTATAATGATACATCCTATTCCAATTAGTGCCGGTGATAGGGTCGAACCGACCTAGGGTAAATTCCCCCGACTTTTGATTGCAACCAATAGGGTTGGCATAGGGCACTAAAGTAATATCACCTTTAAGATTAAGGTGCTTTAATTGTTCAAGTAGTTGAAAAATTACCGCGTTACCTTGTACTTCAGCTCCGTGCATGTTGGCCTGAATATACACACTTGGCCCCGTGCCATCGCCTTTTAAACGATACACAGGAATAGTGAGTGGTAAGCCATTGGCAACTTCACCAACGACGATGTTTTCTTGACTAATTGGTGAGGCGATCATGAGTATCTCAACATTTTAATTTTATCTCAGGTACATTATCTCAGGTACATTATCTTAGGTACATTATCTCAAGTAATAACTGGCATCTTCGGCTGCACGCAAACAGCTAAGTTTGTTTTGTTCTAAAACATATTCGCCAGCAAGTTCGTGGCATAAAAAGTACGGCATACTTTCACTAAAGCCATAGGCACCACATTGACTAAACACCAACCAGTCGTGCTCATTGAGATCACTTGGTAATGCGTGCTCGCCCAAGCTATCGAGTGCGGTACAAAGTGGCCCGTATAAGCTCATAGCTTGGGTTGGTGTGTGTGAATCTCGTAGTAATGCTGCTGGAAAGTCTTGACTGGTGACGGCTGGGCGCAATAAGTGGTTTATACCGCCACTTAAAATAACTTGTTGTTGGCCATAGTTTTGTTTGCGCTCTACTACTGGGGCTGCGTAATGTCCGCATTCACCCACGGCATAGCGGCCAAGCTCCATCCATAACTCTTCAACGCCCGCCTGTTTTTTAATTTTAGCGAGGGCAGTTATTAAGTCACCCCAATTAAGCGTTATGTCGTTTTGCGTATACGGAATACCTAAGCCGCCACCTAAATCTAAAATTTTAAGGTTTATATTTAAATCGCGGGCAAGTTGGCTAAGTGGAGCAATCATTTGTGACCACAACTCACTGAGTTTTTGCGTGCTGAGCATATTTCCCCATTGAAAAATATGCAGGCCATCAAAGCTAAGTGCGTCATAGTCGGTAATATTAAGTGCCTGCCACTCTGTACAACCGAGTCCAAATGGCGTGAGGCTATCGCCACCTAGTGGATTTTTTTCGCCCTCGGGCCAACGTAACTGTACGCGCAGTAATACCTGTAGTTGACAGTTTTGTAGCTTGGCTTGCTCATTGAGCCAGCGAACTTGATTAAGACTTTCGGCAACAAAAGTACGTACGCCGCGCTCAATAAAGTGTTTAATTTGTTTTGGGCTTTTAGCTGGCCCGGTGTTGAGCACGCGATCGCTACTAACGCCTTGAGCAAGTACTTGCTCAAGCTCGCCTTTACTGGCTACGTCAAAATTAAACCCGGCGTTATCTAAGCATTGAATAATTTTAGACAGCGGATTCGCTTTAACCGCATACCAAAGTTTTACCTCGGTTTGTGCGACCAATTGTGCCAAGTGACTATTTAGCGTATCTAGGTCGTAAACAAAAAATGGGCTATCGAGTTGGCTTGATAATTCATTAATTGCCGTTTTAACGCCCGTGCTCAAAAAGCTCATTAACGTAAAACCTCTTCAAGTAGTAATGATGCATCACTTTGCTCATCGCGGTACTTAACAATTAACGCGCACGACATGCTTAAACCTTGTGCACGCGCCCATTCGTTTGAAGCAGGGCGAGAGCCTGGTATTACAATAGCGTACTCAGGAATTGGCTCGCCTTTGTCTAGTTGGCGCTCGTTTACACAGTCGTAAACCGGAATTGTGGCCGATAAACGCACACCAGGGGCAAGTACTGCGCCTTTTTTAATTACTACGCCTTCAACAATTACGCAGCCTGCGCCAATAAATGCATTATCTTCAACTACCACTGGGCTGGCACCAATTGGCTCTAACACACCGCCAAGTTGCACGGCTGCGCTAAGGTGTACATTTTTACCCACTTGCGCGCACGAGCCAACTAAAGCGTGACTATCTACCATAGTGCCTTCGTCAATGTATGCGCCAATATTTACATACGCTGGTGGCATAATAATAGTGCCTTTAGCTACATAAGCACCACGGCGAACGCTTGAGCCACCCGGGACCATACGTACGCCATCGGTGGCACTAAACTCTTGCGGAGCTAAGTTATGTTTATCAACAAAGCCACCGACAAATTCGGTGTTTGTACCATTTTTAAAGGCTTCTAAAATACCCTGTTTTACTGCAACGTTAGCCTGCCATTGGCCGCTTTCGTTTTGTGATGCTGCGCGTACTGCGCCCGACTCTAAATTATTTAATAGTTCTAACCAGCTCATTATAAAAACCTATGTTTAATGCCAAGATAAAATGGTGTTGTTTGCTTGTTCAATGCACGTTGTTTGCGTTAATTCGAGGTGAGTTAACGGTGGGCGTAAATACGAACTCGTTAATCGCCCTTGTAAATGCATGAGTACTTTAACGGGAATGGGGTTTGCTACAGTGAACAAGCTACTGATTGCGCTTGACCACTGAGTAAATAAATTGGGGTATTGGCCACTTAGGCTACGCTGTACAAATTCGTGAGTTTGTAGCGGCCAAGCATTAGCTGCTACCGATACCAGTCCTTTAGCACCGGCTTGGGCAAAGTAGGGCATAAGCGCATCATCGCCGCTAAAAATAGCTAAGTTAGGAGCCGCTTGACGGTAAGCTTCAAATTGCGCAATGTTGCCACTGGCTTCTTTTAGTGCCCATAGGTTTTTATGTTGCTGTAGGTTTTGAATGGTTGCCACTGGAATATCGACAGCGCTTCGCCCTGGTACGTTATAAAGCATACAAGGGTGTTTACTTATATTTAAAAGGCTTTCAAACCAATGGGTTTGCCCAAGTACACCGGGCTTTGCATAAAGCGGCGAGCCAAGTAAAAAGCTATGAATAGGCAAGTGGTTACAGTATTCAACCCAGGCTAATTGCTGTTTGAGGTTCATACCACCTACAGCCACCATTAAGGGTACATTAGGCGATAATTGGCACACGTGCTCAACAATGGCTTGTTGCTCTTTAAGTGTTAAGGCTAAGCCTTCGCCTGTGCTGCCTAGTAATAAAATAGCATTATTGGCAGCGGCTTGCTCAGCAACCAAAGTGGTTAAGGTGCCATAGTCGATTGTACCATTTTGATTAAACGGAGTAACGAGCGCCGTCCAGACTGAGTAGTCATCTAAATTAAAGTTTTTGATCATCTCTCGCGAACTTATAGAATGTTCGGTGAGTTAAGAAGCTATATAGGAAAGAGCCGCATTAACATCGTTCGAACAAATACCCACGTGTAGGATATGTTATAATTCGAAGAGCGAATGGGCTTAAATAATAGGGCGCACGGCCTTATTATACTAAGACCAGAAGCTCTCCACCAAACTAATAAGCTACGTTTAAATAGCTATTGGTGACAGTCGCTAGGATTCAACCTAGTCGCCCGAAACAACAATGACACAAATATTGTTGTTTCTCGGCGTTGATTCCCCTTACGTATGCTCAATGGAGTTTGTGCTCCTAACATACGCTACCTGAATAACGCACCTCTTCCAGCCCTTTATATTTGTACTGCTAGCAATACAAATATAATTAAATAGGGTAAGTGCAATGATTAAATCATTTTAGCCATCTGGGTGTCAAGCAGCTAAGTGCAGATAGTGTCATCGATTTTGGTAACGGTTACGTATAAGGACAATTTCCCTTAAACTAGGGGGTAATCGCGGCGCGAAATTTGTAACTGCAAAATAAGGTTTCAAGCAGATGGAAAAATTTAATGATATTTATCAGCGAGCAGTAGAGCGAAAAGGCTCAACACAAATGCTACAGCAACTACTTGCTAAACCTGCATCTAAGCGACAATTAGTAGCTTTAAGTGATGATGATTGGCTGGAAGAGTTTACGCGCAAGGTTTTTCAAAGTGGCTTTTACTGGTCGGTTATTAACAGCAAGTGGGCAGGCTTTAGAGAGGTTTTTTGGCAGTTTAGCGTTGAAAAATTATTAATGATGCCACCCGATATGTTGGAGCAAAAAGCCAGCGACAAGCGTATTGTTCGCAATTATAAAAAAGTAAAAACGATCCCCGAAAATGCGTTCATGATCCATGAGGTTACCCAGCAACATGGTAGCTTTAGTCAGTTTATTGCAGACTGGCCAAGTGAAGATATTATTGGTTTGTGGGCGTACTTAAAAAAACACGGTGCACGCTTGGGTGGAAATACCGGCCCTTATACTTTGCGTGCATTGGGTAAAGATACCTTTTTATTATCGCGGGATGTTGAGAGTTATTTGCGCGCGCACAAAATTATTGATGGTGGCTTACAAACTAAAAAGTCGTTAACTGCAGCGCAAGCGTTCTTTAATGAATTACAGCAACAAAGCGGTTTGAGCATGCAAGAGCTAAGCTTAATTATAGCCTACAGTGTAGGCGATAATCGTGTAGGTATAAGCCAACAACAGTAGAGGGTAGTTATGAATTTAATGCCAAGGTACAGACAAGTAGCCGACAATTTTGCAATTGAAGATCGCCCATCTAAGGTGGCCGCCCCACAGCTATTACTTTGGAATGACAGCTTAGCTAAAGCGTTTAATATTAATGTCGTTCCTGAGTTACGGGCCAGTACTTTTAGCGGCAACGAACAGCAAGTAATTGCAGCGGTTGCACTGGGATACTCAGGGCATCAATTTGGACATTTTTCACCACGTTTAGGCGACGGGCGTGCTCATTTGCTAGGTGCAGTAGAGGATGCGCAAAACCAGTTGTGGGACATTCAATTAAAAGGCTCTGGTGCCACTCCTTACTCTCGTGGTGGCGATGGCCGCTGTGCACTTGGCCCAGCAATTCGTGAATATATAATGAGCGAAGCAATGCAAGCGTTAGGTATAAAAACTACGCGCTGCTTAGCTGTGGTTGGTAGTGGCGAAACAGTGTACCGAAACCCACCTCAACCTGGCGCTATTGTAACGCGCTTAGCCAGTAGCCATATTCGTGTTGGCTCGTTTCAGTATTTAGCAACGCAAGGCGACGTTGCAGGGCTTAAAAACCTTGCCGACTTAGCTATTGAGCGTCATTACCCAAAAATTCAAGCAACAGGACCTGAGCGCTATTTAGCATTTTTAGCTGCAGTGATTAAAAACCAAGTTGAGCTGGTGGTTAGTTGGATGCGAGTAGGCTTTATACATGGGGTAATGAATACCGATAATACGCTGGTTAGCGGCGAAACTATCGACTATGGCCCATGTGCCATGATGAACAGCTTCGATTTTGATACCGTGTTTAGCTCTATTGATAAGCAAGGGCGTTATGCATTTGGTAATCAACCTAATATTGCTAACTGGAACTGCGCCCGCTTTGCTGAGAGTTTAATACCGCTTGTAAATGATGACGACGAACAAGCTGTGGCGTTAATGACCCCAATAATAGATGGTTTTGCTGAGCAATTTAATGCTGAATTTAGTGCAATGTGGGCAACAAAACTAGGCTTAGCAGGTACAGATACAGCCGATAAAGAGTTAATTGCAGAGCTATTACAGTTATTAAAAGAGCATCAACTCGACTACACCATTACGTTTGATGCACTAACCGAGTCTTTAACAGGTGGAGTGAGCATACCAGTGGTATTAGTTCAGTGGGCCGGTAAGTGGCAAAAACGCACCGATGATCGCAGCTATACCGTAATGCGGGCAGCTAATCCGCGAGTTATTCCTCGTAACCATGTGATCGAAAAAATACTTAGTGAGTATAATGAGGCTGGCTCAAGTGAATTACTGCATGAGTTTATGCAGGTTATGCACACACCTTATGAAAATACTGACAAATTGGCAAAATTTCAGGATGCACCTAGCAGTGATAAAGAGTATTATACTTTTTGTGGTACTTAATTATTAGGTTGAAATTTAAGTTACTGATTATTAAAGGTCATTTAGCGGTCGTAGCGCTGCTTTATTATTGAGCACAATAAATTGAGCTGATATTATTGATATGCATTTAAAGCTAAGTGGCTGGAGCTCAATATAAACTCAGCTAGTGAAGTCGGTATGGTTATTTAATAAATTTAGATACCAGCGATAGTATTTATTATCTAGGGGTTGGGTAAAGTAATTAATATGTCCTAAACTTACTGATACTTGTATATAGAGTGTTGAAAACGAATTTATTTATCTTTTGTTAAGTATTGATTAATAAAGGATCAGGTAATATTAATAAAACTGGTTGAGCTAGAACGAATTAGCTATATTTTTTAATTGTTAAAATGGGAAGAAAACAATGAAATTAAAATCACTTACAATCGCAATCGCGTTAGCTGCAACTAGCGCATCAGCATTTGCAGCAGAAAAAACTGAAGGTTTTTACATTGGTGTGTTCGGTGACTATTACGATGCATCTTGGAAAAACTTGAACATGTACCAAAACTTGGAAGTTAATGAATCTGCAAGTTGGGGTGCTGAAGTTGGTTACCGTTTCAGTGATTACTGGAGTGCACGTCTTGAGTATGCAGATATGGACTTTAATGCATTTCTTAAAAATCCGATTCCTAATGGTAATCGTAACGACGTAGAAGGCGAGCGTTTTGGTGTTGATGCACTTTACCACTTTGGTGGCGGTCCTTTCTATGGTTTATTTGGTATTAAAGAAGTAAAAGTAGCAACAGATAATACTTTCTTAAACGCAGGTGTTGGTTACCAGCACTTCATTACAGACGGCTTATTTGTTAACGCAGAAACATCTGTTTATCAAGGTCTTGACCGTGGTTATACCGATGTGAACGCTAAACTAGGTATTAACTACTTATTTGGTCAAAGTTCAGTAGCAGAAGAGCCAGTTCAACCAGCTCCAGAGCCAGTAATTGTTGAAGTTGCACCAGTAGATAGCGACAACGATAACATTCCAGATGCAGATGATCAGTGTCCTAACACACCAATGACAGATGCAGTTGATGGCACAGGTTGTACTTTATACGAAGATAAAGAAGTAACTGTAAGCTTATTAGTGACTTTCCCTAATAATACCTCTGCAGTATCTACACAGTACTTAAACGATATCGATAAAGTAGCTGAGTTCTTAAAAGAGTACCCAGATACAACTGTTCTTTTAGAAGGTCATACTTCTTCTGTAGGTAAAGCATCTTACAACAAGTGGTTATCTAAAAAACGTGCTGACGCAGTAGCTAAAAAATTAGTAGCTGATGGCGTAGCAGAAGACCGTATTACTACAGTTGGTCTAGGTGAAGAGCGTCTTAAAAATGAAGCGAACACTAAAGCAGCACACGAAGAAAACCGTCGTGTAGAAGCGCATATCAAAACGATTAAAAACGTTAAAGTTTTACGTTAATAAAATCGATTGAATTACAAAAACCCAGCTTTACGCTGGGTTTTTTTATGTCTGTTAAAAACTCAAATTAAAAATAAATACTAATGATTCTTACTTAATAAACATTCATAGAAATTGATTTTACTTTATCTACTATTCATAATACTTATAGTCGGTATAATCAGTTGCTGAACTGGATAGATTTTCATCTACCTACAAAAGCTTTATAATTAAGCGTTAGAATACTATAAGTATTGGGTAACATTGCGCTTATGAAGCGCTACCGAATACTTTCACGTCACCAAGAGGGCAATATTGTGCTACAAGAATATCGTAAACACGTAGAAGAACGTGCCGCGTTAGGTATCGTACCAGCGCCATTAGATGCTCAGCAAACGGCTGATCTTATTGAATTAATCAAAACTCCACCGGCTGGGGAAGAAGAGTTTATTCTCGACTTATTTGCTAATCGTGTACCGGCAGGGGCCAGCGCCATTAGATGCTCAGCAAACGGCTGATCTTATTGAATTAATCAAAACTCCACCGGCTGGTGAAGAAGAGTTTATTCTCGACTTATTTGCTAATCGTGTACCGGCAGGTGTTGATGATGCAGCTTATATCAAAGCAGGATTTTTAGCGGCAGTTGCTAAAGGTGAAACTAATTCTCCACTACTTTCTAAAGAAAAAGCGGCAGAATTATTAGGTACTATGCTAGGCGGTTACAATATCGCACCTATGATAGACCTACTTGATGACGACACACTTGCACCTATCGTAGTAAAAGGCCTTTCAAACACATTATTAATGTTTGATGCATTTTACGATGTAGAAGAAAAAGCAAAAGCGGGTAACACATTCGCTAAGCAAATTATTGAGTCTTGGGCAAATGCAGAATGGTTTACTAATAAACCAGCTGTTGCTGAAAAGATTTCAGTTACTGTATTTAAAGTAACTGGCGAAACAAATACGGATGACTTATCACCTGCACCAGATGCATGGTCTCGTCCAGATATTCCACTACATGCTTTAGCTATGCTAAAAATTGAACGTGATGGTATCACTCCTGACAAACCAGGCGAAGTAGGCCCAATCACCCAACTAGAAGAATTAAAAACTAAAGGCTTACCACTAGCTTACGTTGGTGATGTTGTTGGTACGGGTTCTTCACGTAAATCTGCAACTAACTCAGTGCTTTGGTTTATGGGCGATGATATCCCGTTTGTACCAAATAAGCGTGTTGGCGGTGTATGTCTAGGTAATAAAATTGCACCAATCTTCTTTAACACTATGGAAGATTCTGGCGCTTTACCAATTGAGCTAAATGTTGATGAACTTAACATGGGCGAGCAAATTGACATCTACCCATACGAAGGTGTTGTTAAGCAGCATGGTACTGATAAAGTAATCTCTAAGTTTGAACTTAAATCTGAAGTGATTTTAGATGAAGTTCGTGCTGGTGGTCGTATTCCACTAATCATTGGTCGTGGTTTAACAGACAAAGCACGTACATCACTTGGTTTAGGTGCTACTGATATATTTAAAGTACCAACAGCAACTGAAGTATCAGATAAAGGCTTTACACTAGCGCAAAAAATGGTTGGTAAAGCATGTAACGTTGCAGGTATTCGCCCAGGTCAATACTGTGAGCCTAAAATGACAACTGTTGGCTCGCAAGATACAACAGGTCCTATGACACGTGATGAGCTTAAAGATTTAGCTTGTTTAGGTTTCTCTGCAGACTTAACAATGCAGTCTTTCTGTCATACATCGGCATACCCAAAACCTATTGATGTAAACACGCATCACACGCTTCCTGATTTCATCATGAACCGTGGCGGCGTTTCACTTCGCCCAGGTGACGGTATTATTCACTCATGGTTAAACCGTATGTTATTACCAGATACCGTAGGTACTGGTGGTGATTCGCATACACGTTTCCCATTAGGTATTTCATTCCCAGCTGGTTCGGGTGCAGTAGCATTCGCAGCAGCAACAGGTGTTATGCCTCTTGATATGCCTGAGTCAATTTTGGTTCGTTTTAAAGGCGAAATGCAACCAGGTATCACATTACGTGACCTTGTACATGCAATCCCTTACTACGGTATCAAGCAAGGCTTATTAACAGTTGAGAAAAAAGGTAAAATCAACGAGTTCTCTGGTCGCGTACTAGAAATTGAAGGCGTTGAGCACCTAACTGTTGAGCAAGCGTTTGAATTATCAGATGCATCTGCTGAGCGTTCAGCTGCAGGTTGTACGGTTAAGCTTTCAAAAGAGTCTATTTCTGAATACCTAGAATCAAACATTGTTATGCTTAAGTGGATGATCTCTGAAGGTTATGGCGATGTACGTACGATTGAACGTCGTATTAATGCAATGCAAGACTGGTTAGCTAATCCTGAGCTTATGGAAGCAGATAAAGATGCTGAATACGCTCACGTAGTTGAAATCGACTTAGCTGAGATTAAAGAGCCAGTTCTTTGTGCTCCAAATGATCCAGATGACGCGCGTTTACTTTCTGATGTTGCTGGCGAGAAAATTGATGAAGTATTCATCGGTTCTTGTATGACTAACATTGGTCACTTCCGCGCGGCTGGTAAGTTACTAGATGGCTTTAAAGGTCAACTACCTACTCAGCTTTGGGTTGCTCCACCTACTAAGATGGACAAAGACCAACTAATTGAAGAAGGCTACTATGGCATCTTTGGTCGTGTTGGCGCACGTATAGAAACTCCAGGTTGTTCATTATGTATGGGTAACCAAGCACGTGTTGCAGATAAAGCAACGGTAGTGTCTACCTCTACACGTAACTTCCCTAACCGTTTAGGTAATGGTGCAAATGTATTTTTAGCATCATCTGAACTTGCTGCAGTTGCGGCAATTATCGGTCGATTGCCAACTGCTGCTGAGTATCAAGAATATGCAGCGAAGATCAATGCAACAGCGTCAGATACATATCGCTACTTGAACTTCCATCGCATGCCTGCTTACACTAAAAAAGCAGACAACGTGATCATTCAACAAGCAGTATAATTTTTACAGCTTATTTAAAAACCCGCTTTTGCGGGTTTTTTATTGGCAAAAATAAATTTTAGATAGTTAATGTTGTTTTTTTGCATTTATTGTATTAATTTTGGTGGTTAATTGTTTTGAAGTTAAATAATAAAGCAATAAATCCTCTTTGCATGCATTAAAATCCCTGCAATATTATAATTACTATAGCAGGATTTTTATGACCGCTTTAAACCCCCAGAATTTACTGCAGCTGCGTTTTATTAACCAAACAAATATTGATTTGGTTAAGCCTTCTTTTGATAACCTGCCGACTAATCCTTATGCAGATGGCGCCTTTCGTAAACGCCGTTACTCTGTAGTTAAACTACAAAATGGTGAGCTAAAGCTACAAGCAACAAAAGCATTTGTACAAGATGATGCAATTAATACCTTTCAGGGTAATGTTGAGCGTAGTTACGAAAATTTAGAGCAAAGCCTACTTGAGTCAGCGGGCATGAAAAGTATTGTGAATGAGTTTCGTCAAATTACCGGGATTGATGAAGAACGTGATATCGAAATTCACCAATTTCGTATGTTAGCCATTGATAGTGATACGCCTGCAGCGCCAGAAGGCGTGCACCAAGATGGTTTTGATCATGTGTGTGTATGTGGTGTATCGCATGAAAACTTAGAGGGCGGTGAATTGCTTGTATACGAAAACAAGCAAGCCGATCCCTGTTTTAAAATGGCCATAAAAGACGGTATGTTTGCAGTAATTAACGACCGTCAAGTGTGGCATAACGCTACTCCAATGAATAAACTTGATGCCAGTAAGCCAGGTTACCTGGATTGCTTTGTATTAACGTCTTAAGGAATGAGCATGAATATAACGCAATTACGTGAGCAATTTCCGGCATTAATGCAAAGCGTTAATGGTAAATCTCCCGTGTTTTTAGACGGCCCCGGTGGCTCGCAAGTACCGCAATCGGTACTTAACGCTATGACTGCTTATTTGGGTTATTACAACTCAAATTTAGGTGGAGCATTTTTCTCAAGCGATAAAACCGTTGAGCTAATGGCAAATGCTCGCCAAGCTGCTGCCGATTTACTCAATGCGCCCAGCTCACAACAAATTGTATTTGGTCCGAATATGACCAGCTTAACGTTTAGCTTTAGCCGCGCAATTTCACGCGACTGGCAAGCGGGTGATGAAATTATTGTCACTAACGCGGATCACTTTTCTAACGTTTCGTCGTGGCAGCAAGCCGCAGAAGATAAAGGTGTTAAAGTTAATACTGCGCTTATTAACGAAACCGACTGCACACTCAATATGGCCCAGTTCGAGAGTTTACTAAACAGTAATACTAAGCTGGTAGCGGTAACTTATGCTTCAAATACCACAGGTTCAATTAACAATATTAAACGTATTGTAGAGCTTGCCCACAACGTAGGCGCACTTGTTTATGTTGATGCCGTACATTATGCACCGCACGAACTTGTAGATGTACAAGCGCTTGATTGCGACTTTTTAGCCTGCTCTGCGTACAAGTTTTTTGGCCCGCATTTAGGTATGGTTTATGGCAAAAAAGAGCACCTTGAAGGATTTACCCCGTACAAAGTTGAGCCAGCTAAAGACGTAGCGCCTGGTCGCTGGGAAACCGGCACGCAAAGCTTTGAAGCCATGGCTGGTTTTATAGCGGCGGTTGATTACATTGCAGCAATTAGCGAGCTTGACGACAGCCATTCACGCCGCGAAAAGTTAAGTGTTGCCTTTGCTAAAACCAAGCAACACGAAATGGCGCTGAGTGAATACTTTTTAACGCGCTTAGTTAATTACCCGCGTATTAAATTGTTTGGTATAGATGATTTAGATCGTTTAAATGAGCGTACGCCTACTTTTGCGTTAACTTTTGAAGGTTTAGAGCCGCGCGCTGTATCTGAATGTTTAGGTAAGCAACATATTTGTGTATGGGATGGCAACTTTTACGCGCAAGGTTTGTGTGAGCAATTAGGCGTACTTGATAAAGGTGGCGTAGTGCGCATTGGTTGCATGCACTACAACACCACCGCAGAGCTTGATCAGTTATTTAATTTGTTTGATGAGCTACTAGGTTAATATACATAAAAAAGGTGCGCTAGCTCTTTGGCGCACCGTATATTTGCTCTGCGCGGTTAAACAGTACCCACGAGGTTAAAATATACTTATCGTTAGATACTGGCTTATTGCCACGGTGAGTGTGAGTAAAGTAGCCGGGCGCTATTACCATAGTGCCTTTTTTAGGCGCAATTTTACGCTTTTGATAATAAAACTCCGTTTCCCCACCTTGTTCAACATCGTTCAAATAAAACATAAACAGCAATACTCTATGTAGCGCCTCGTTATGATTTAACTGCGGATAAACTTCGCTGTGCCAATACGGGTAACCGCCTTTATTAACTTGGTATTTTTGCGCCTGAATATTTCCTAGCCTAAAAATTTGCTGCACTAATAAGGGCAGTTGTGGTTTACCCACTTCATCAAAGTTTGCGTGTGTTAAGTCAACAGGTTCGCCACTTTTAGGGTGATACACTTTTAGGCCAAAGGCACCAATCATAATAAAAATATGTTCTTCAATGTATTTAAAAACATACTGTGCAGTGGTTTGTTGAATGTGTTTTAATTGCTCAACGTATTCCGGATGATTGTTTAAGTGCAAGTCGTGGCTATCTTTTTTATTTAAATCGATACCGCCAGATGTCATCCCTTGTTTTATATGCGGGCTTTGAGAAAAGGTAGTGATAAAGTTATCACAAAAGTCATTGCTGAGCGCGTTATCGTATACGCGAATAAAGTCCGTCATAGTTTACCTTTATATAATTATTATTGGATTATTATGTTTATTGAAAAAGTGATGCCGCGCTTTAGTGAAACAGATGCGCTAGGACATATTAACAATACCGTACTCCCTGTATGGTTTGAAGCTTCGCGTGCGCCTATTTTTAGGTTTTTTACCCCAGATTTAAACCCACATGACTGGAAGCTAATTATTGCCAAAGTCGAAGTGTCGTTTGTTGGTGAGTTATTTTATGGCCATGAAGTAACCATTAAAACCTCAGTAGAGCATGTAGGTACCAGCTCATTTGTATTACGCCAAGAAGCTCACCAGCAAGGTAACTGCTGTGCAGTTGGTAAAACGGTATTGGTACGTTACGATTTTGCAGCAAAAGCAAAGCAATCGCTTTCAGTATCTGAAAAATCGTCACTTAATGAGCATTTAGCCCCGGCTAGCTAGTTTGGTAAATGTTTACAGCGGTATTGAGCCATTATAATTTTGAATATACTGGCTCAGCGCTGTTATTTGCTCAGTATTAAAACGCAAACCTAACTTACTACGACGCCACAATATATCCTCGGCGCAGCGAGCCCACTCGCTATTAACTAAATAATTTACTTCAGTGGCGTATAAACCATGGCCAAAATGCTGGCCTAAATCAGCTACGCTTTGGGCATCTGTAAGTAGGGTATAAGTGCCAGTACCGTAACTGCGTATAAAGCGATTTAAAATAAACTCAGGCAACCATGCATACTTTACCTGTAGTTGTTGCTTTAATACTACCTTTGATGAAAAGTCGCCACCGGGTAATGGAGTATTTTTTGTCCATGTTTGGCCCATATGCGGATAAAAGCTGGCGAGTTCGTTTACTGCGTTTTCAGCGAGCTTGCGATAAGTGGTAATTTTCCCACCAAATACACTTAGCAGTGGTGCCTGGTTATTATTGCTCGATAATATCAGTTTGTAGTCGCGAGTAACGGCTTGTGCGTCGCATGAGTTATCATCTAGTAAGGGGCGTACACCACTAAAGGTATGCACTATGTCGTTATGAGTAAGTTGTTTTTTAAAGTAATTATTAGTAATGCCAATTAAGTAATCGACTTCTTTATCGCTAATTTTTACATCTGCTATATTGTCGCTGTATTCTTCATCTGTAGTGCCAATCAGTGAATAGTCATCTTCAAATGGGGTAACAAAAATAATACGCTGATCTTTATTTTGTAAAATATAGGCCTGCGGCTCAGTGTGAATACGCGGCACAATAATATGGCTGCCTTTAACTAAGCGAATATTATGTGGCGACGGCCCAGTAATTACCTCATCAAAAAGTGATGCAACCCAAGGGCCCGCTGCATTAACAACTCCTTTAGCAACTATAGAACATTGCTTTTTGCTACCTTGTTGCTCTAAGGTCACACTCCAATTATTGTTATTGCGAACTGCTTTAATACAGCGCGTGCGGCTTAAAATGGTTGCACCTTTTTGCTGTGCTGCTAACGCATTTAAAATAACTAACCTCGAATCATCAACCCAGCCATCAGCGTATTCAAAACCGCGGGTAATAGTATTATTCAATATACTATCGCGGGTAAATTTAATTGATTTTGATGCGGGTAAAGTAATGCGTTTGGCAAGATGGTCGTATATAAACAACCCAATTCTAATCATCCAGTAAGGGCGTAAATGCGCTTGATGTGGCAGCCTAAAAGATAGCGGCCACATAATATGTGGGGCATTTTTTAATAACACTTCACGCTCTTTAAGTGCCTCTTTTACTAGCCTAAATTGGTAATGCTCTAAATAGCGTAGTCCACCATGAATAAGTTTACTGCTACTTGATGATGTAGCAGAGGCTAAATCATTTTGCTCACACAGTAATACTTTTAAGCCTCTACCGGCGGCGTCAGCCGCAATACCAGTGCCATTAACGCCACCGCCAATAACCAGTAAATCATATTCATTATCGAGTAATTTCACTGAATACCTCTTTATTAATTTAAGCGATGGCATATCAATAGCCAATAACACTATCGCATTAGCAGTCGTCTTTTGTTGCGTTATTTGAAAGTGTGACTTGTGCTATACAGTGCTGCCATTTTGCGTATAAATCGTTACGTTCATCTATGCTCATGGTTGGTTCAAAACGACGGTCGCATTGCCACATAGTAGCTAATTGCTCCGTTGACTTATAAATCCCAGTTTGCAGCCCTGCTAAATAGGCAACACCCAGAGAGGTTGTTTCTGTTAGCGCTGGGCGTTCCACACTTGCGCCTAAAATATTAGCTAAAAACTGCATGGCCCAATTATTTTTTGCCATGCCACCGTCCACGCGCAAAATACTTGGACGCAGGCCATCACCTTCCATGGCTTTTTGTAAATCTTTGGTTTGATAGCCAACAGACTGCAGCGCCGCTGCTACTATAGTGCTAATGCCCGAATCACGGGTTAAACCTAAAATAGCACCACGGGCATTGGCATCCCAGTATGGGGCGCCTAAACCGGTAAACGAAGGCACTAAAAATACGCCGTGATCCAGTGGCACGTCTTTGACCATAGCCTCGCTGTCGCCGGCATGTTCAAGTAGCTTTAAGCCCTCAACAATCCATTGCATAGTGGCACCCGCCATAAAAATACTGCCCTCTATAGCGTAGGTCACTCTACCATTGAGCCTGTAAGCCACAGTAGTTAATAAGCGGTTATTAGAGGTAAGGGCTTTATCGCCCGTATTAAGCATTAAAAAGCAGCCCGTTCCGTAGGTACTTTTAGCCATGCCTTCTTTAAAGCAAGCTTGGCCAATTAATGCGGCTTGCTGATCCCCCGCCATAGCGCAAACTTTAATCGGTGCACCAAAAATTTCACTGCTGGTACTGCCAAACTCGGCTGCGCTGTCCATCACTTCTGGAAGCATAGAGTGTGGAATATTAAACTGCGTTAGTAACTCTTCATCCCAACATTGCTGATGTATATTAAATAATAGTGTACGTGAGGCGTTGGTGGCATCGGTACGGTGTACTTTGCCAGCGGTTAAATGCCACAGTAAATAACTGTCAACCGTACCAAATGCTAGCTCGCCGGCTAGCGCTTGTTGCTGTGCATCGGCAACATTATCTAAAATCCAGCGAATTTTAGTGGCTGAAAAGTACGGATCTAATAATAGCCCGGTTTTATCGCTAATTTTTTTACTGAGTTTATCGCTACGTATTTGCTCGCAATACTCGCTGGTACGGCGATCTTGCCACACAATGGCATTATAAATTGGTTGGCCAGTCTTTTTATTCCATACTAAAGTGGTTTCGCGCTGATTAGTGATACCAATGGCAATGACCTGCTCGGCTGTAACCTGGTTATTAGCCAGTACTGTTTTACAGGTACTTAGTACGGTTTGTAAAATATCGTTAGGGTCGTGCTCAACCCAGCCATTATTGGGAAAGTGCTGCGGGAATGTTTGCTGAACAGTATCAACTACCTTGGCATCTTTGGTAAATAAAATAGCCCGAGAGCTGGTAGTTCCTTGATCAATCGAGAGTATGTATTTAGACATAAGCTTAACGTTATTTATCTTAGATACAGATAGCTTGTCTGCAAGTTAAATTAATAGCAATGCTTTTTAAATATTAGGAAGGGCTGTTATAGCTATAACGCTGTAATTTATACCAAGGGTGGTGGCAGTGTATATTAAGAAGCAAGGGTAATAAGAGCCCATAAGTCAGAGGGCTCTTAAATACAATGGGTATAAATTGCGCTTAGCTGGCTTTTAACAGTTGTTGATGTAGCCAATCTTTTAACACCACACGGTCATGTTTTAATTGCAGCATTTCCTCGTCATCGATAGGCGCGTCTTGCAGCTCTAAGGTACGAATTTCTTTATCAAGCGCGTTGTATTTTTTGGCTTTATCTGCAAACTCTGGATCATTGCTATTGAGTTTTTTAATGGTATTTAGGTGCTCAGGAAAGTCTTGAGTTAATGAATGATCTTCGCCTAACATAGGTACTCCTTAACGGTGCGTGTAATAAATGTGTTTTAAAAATAACACGCTTAGGGTTTAGTTAAATTCAGATTGTATGGGTATTTATGTACGCCATAATATTAGAGCTGGGGGTTGCTTGAGTATAAATCAACACATAGCCGTTATTAATTATTATTACGGAAATACTTATATATCACTATACAAAGCACTGACACTCAAAGATGCTTAAGTTAGAATACAAAATGCAACAACTCCTCGCAAACAATAACTATTTTGAGTGCTTTATTACATGCTTTTAATGATCGACAATTACGACTCGTTTACCTATAACTTGGTACAGTACTTTCAGCGTTTAGATCAAGAGGTACTGGTTAAGCGCAACGACCAAATAACGCTTAGCCAAATTAAGCAGTTAAATCCTCAACATATTGTTATATCACCCGGTCCTAAAAGCCCAAGCGAAGCGGGTATTTCATTAAGTATTGTTGAGCAATTAAAAGGGCAGTATCCTATTTTAGGAATTTGCTTAGGGCATCAAACTATTGCCCAAGCCTTAGGAGCAAAGGTGGTGCGTGCTAAAAAAGTAATGCACGGTAAAACATCGCCAATTTACCATAGCGATCAAGGAGTATTTAAAGGTTTAGCTAAGCCCTTAACGGTCTGTCGGTATCATTCTTTAATTGTTGAGGCACAGTCGCTGCCTAAAGAGTTGCAAGTAACAGCCTGGACACAAACCCAGCAAGGTGAGTTTGACGAAATTATGGGATTATTACATACAGACTTAGCACTTGAAGGTGTACAATTTCATCCGGAAGCTATTTTAACTGAGCAAGGTTTAGCGTTACTTGATAACTTTTTAACTCGCTTCTAAGCTTATAGTATTAAGTAAATATCATTACATTAAAGACAGAGAGCCATGACCGAAATAGTGCAGCAACCGCGTATTGTTAAAATGCTTAATCAACGAGCACATGATTTGCTGCTTGGTCATAACTTTGCTCATCAACAAATTGGCTTTATTCATACGCTAGAAATGGACTATGGCGAACCACTAAAGCAACGCACATTACTTGAAGTAGAGGTTGCCGCTCAGCAAAAGCGCAAGCTAAAAAGCACCGCGCATCATAAATATCGTGCAGCAGCGAGCGAGCAACTGCATAAAGCAATAGAAAAAATGATGTCTGAGCAGCTTAGCGATATAGACAGTGTTATTCAAAACACCATAGGTGTAGAGGACAGCGTATGTGCCATGTTAGATATTTTAGCCACAAAAAGCGCATCGGTTGGGCGCTTAGAGCCCTTAGTTAACGACCTAAGCTGGCTTGGCAGAGAGTTAGTTACTTTAGTTAACTTGCCTTATTATCGTAATCAGCGCAGCAAAAATACCGCAGTGAAAGTAGATAGCCCCGCTTTAGCGCTGCGTTATATTGGCCTAGATAACTTACAGCTAGTAGTACCAACTTTTGCAGTGCGCCATTGGATGCCTTATAGCACAGAGCCTTTTTCGTTACTAAAAAGGCGCTTAAAAGAAAGCGCCATGGCGAATGCTATTGCTGCACAAAAAATTGCTGAAGTTAACGAGGTTAACCCAAGCCATGCTTTTACTTTAGGGATGTTATTAAACGTGGGGCAAATAGCCTTAGTGCGTTTATATTTAAAAGTGTTTGAGCAAATTTGGCAGCGAAAAGTACAATTTGCTCGCACTACAGCGAATAAAGGCTTGCATACTGCATTGCTAGAGCTAAAACCAGACCCTTTATTTTTAACCACCTTACTGAGCGAACAGTCGTTGGCTATTAGCGCTAAAATAATTGAAAAAATGGCCTTTAAGTATTTGCCGTTTAATAGCGTAATGCAGCAACTCGTTAATGGTGTAGAAAAAGGCGATACAGCGCTGCCTTTAACGCAGGTAATGCTAAAAGCACGATGTTACTCTCAGTACTTAACGCTAAAGCAGCATCAGCTAGTTGAACCGGATGAAACGCTTAGTTGGTTTTCGTACTTTAAGTTCACCAAAAAAGAGCTAAAAGCACTCCAAGCAAGCAATTTTAATAATCTTGCTATTCAAATTGATTAAATTTGTTAATTTTTTTGCGACTATCCATTCACTTTTTATTATCTCTTTTCAATACATTTCCCCGTTTAAAGTGAGGCGCGCTCGTTGTTCAGGCGCTTTATTGGCTAAAAACGAGTTGCATAAAGCAAGCAAATAGTTATTCACTATCTATGAAATTATATCTCAAGCCCTTTATTATCAAGGGTTACATGAAAGTTTTTGAAGAGACATAATCAATGTTTTCTGAAATAATAAGCGTCTGAAAATTGAACCACACAGCCCTTTTTATGCAAATATCGCTATACTGAGTTTGCTAAAAAACACATATGCTACAGGTTACCACACAGCTATTTACGGCTTTGTGATGTACACAATTAAGAGGAAATAAAATGACAGTCAATCGCGAATTATTTGATCACGTAATGGTTCCTAACTACGCACCTTCAAGCGTAATTCCAGTTCGAGGCGAAGGCTCTCGCGTATGGGATCAACAAGGTCGAGAGTTTATCGACTTTGCTGGTGGTATTGCCGTTAACTGTCTTGGCCATTGCCACCCTGCATTAGTAGGCGCATTAAAAGAGCAAGGCGAAAAGCTTTGGCATCTATCAAATGTAATGACCAACGAGCCAGCACTACGCTTAGCTAAAAAAATGGTTGATGCAACCTTTGCCGAAAAAGTTTACTTTGCCAACTCAGGCGCAGAAGCAAACGAAGCAGCACTTAAATTAGCGCGTCGTTTTGCCCTTGATCAATTTGGCGCAGAAAAATCACAAATCATCGCATTCAACAAAGGTTTCCACGGCCGTACATTCTTTACCGTAACTGTTGGTGGCCAAGCGGCATACTCAGATGGTTTTGGTCCTAAGCCAGGCGACATTGTACATTGTGATTACAACGACCTGGCAGCATTTGAAGCCCTTATTAGCGACAAAACATGTGCCGTAATGATGGAGCCACTACAAGGTGAAGGCGGTATTGTTTCGCCAACTGACGAATTTGCACAAGGCGTTCGTGATTTATGTACTAAACATAATGCACTGCTTATTTTTGATGAAGTGCAAACAGGTGTTGGCCGTACAGGTAACTTATACGCATACCAAGGTTTAAACGTTGTTCCTGACATTTTAACTACGGCTAAAGCATTGGGCGGCGGTTTTCCTATTGGTGCTATGATCACCACAACTGAAATTGCACAACACCTTAAAGTAGGTACGCATGGTTCTACTTATGGTGGTAACCCATTAGCGTGCGCCGTTGCCGAAGCAGCATTCGATACTGTAAATACCCCAGAAGTACTTGCTGGTGTAACAGCAAAAGCAGCATTATTTAACCAACTACTTACTGAAATTAATAATAAATACCACGTGTTTAGCGAAATTCGCGGCCAAGGTTTATTAATTGGTGCAGTAGTAAGCGAGCAATACAAAGGTCGTGCAAAAGAGTTTTTAGTGGCAGGTACTGAGCACGGTCTTATGTCATTAGTTGCCGGTGCTGACGTGGTTCGTTTTACACCATCATTAGTTATCCCAGAAGCCGACATTCGTGAAGGTATGGCACGCTTTGAAAAAGCAGTAGCCAGTGTTGTAAGCGCTTAACATAGCCAAACAATATCTATTAAGGGCAGACCTAGTTTGCCCTCTAATTTTAATTTACCGTTATAATATAAGGGAGTAAGCGGGTTTATGATGATCCTTCGCCCAATCCAACAAAGTGACTACCCTGCATTAGTGAAAATAGCCCACGAATCGGGTCATGGCTTTACTTCTTTACCTAATAATGAAAAGTTATTGCAAAAGAAAATAGATCATTCGGTTAGCTCATTTGCAAAAGCTGCTACCGAGCCGGGCGACGAAGGTTATTTATTTGTACTAGAGGACACCGAAACAGGTGAAGTAGTTGGCACCTCAGGTATAGAAGCCGCTGTTGGCTTAGATGATGCATTTTATCACTATCATTTAAGTAAAGTGATTCATTCTTCACGCACTCTAAACGTATATAAAGCAGTTGATATTTTAACGCTTTGTAACGATTACACCGGCGCTACAGAGCTATGTACATTATTTTTGAAAGACGCATACCGCAAAAACAGTAACGGTAAATTACTTTCAAAATCGCGTTTTATGTTTATTAAGCAGCATCAGCAGCGTTTTGCACAAACCGTCATTGCAGAAATGCGTGGTGTGTCTGACGACAATGGCAGCAGCCCATTTTGGCAATGGCTAGAAGAGCACTTTTTTTCAATGGACTTTCCAACTGCCGACTATTTAACAGGCATAGGCCAAAAAGTATTTATTGCTGAATTAATGCCTAAGTACCCAATTTACGTTAATTTGCTCAGCAAAAATGCGCAAGCTGTTATTGGTAAAGTACACGACAACACACGCCCAGCAATTGAGCTATTAAAAAGTGAAGGTTTTACCTTTAATGGGTATGTTGATATTTTTGATGCCGGCCCCACAGTTGAAGCAAAAGTAGATAACATTGCCACCATTCGCAATGCTAAACACTTTAAAGTTGAAATAGGTGAACCAAGTGGCGACACCATGGTGTTATTAGCCAACGAAAAGCTTACAGATTTTAGAGCAACTGTAGTGCCTATGACGTTCGATGAGCGCATGAGCAGCATAGTAATAACGCAACAAGTAGCCGATGCACTGTATTTACAAGCGGGCGATAGCGTAAGCGCAACCACGATTTAATTTAGGAGAAAGTATAATGACTCATCCTGCACAATTTATTAATGGTCAATGGTCACAAGGCCAAGGAACCGAATTTAGTTCAGTAAACCCAGCCAATAACAATGTTATTTTCCAAGCAAACTCAGCAACTGCAGAGCAAGTAGACGCTGCAGTTAGCGCAGCGCGCGAAGCGTTTTATGCTTGGGCTGATAAAACATTTGCTGAACGTTTAGAAATAGTTAAAGCATTCGCAGCGCAATTAAAAGAAAACAGCGAAGAGCTTGCCATTACTATTGCACAAGAAACAGGTAAGCCACTGTGGGAAACTCGCACAGAAGCGGGTGCTATGGTTGGTAAAATTGCCATTTCTGAAAAAGCGTTTTTAGAGCGCACTGGCGACGTAGAAAATGCAATGCCACTAGGGCGCGCAATGATCCGCCACAAGCCACACGGTGTTGTAGCTGTATTTGGTCCGTATAACTTTCCGGGGCATTTACCTAATGGCCACATAGTGCCAGCGCTTTTAGCGGGTAACACGGTTATATTTAAACCGTCAGAACTTACGCCTAAAGTGGCCGAGCTTACGCTTAAGCTGTGGGAAAAAGCAGGTTTACCAGCGGGTGTAATTAACCTTGTACAAGGTGAAGTAGCAACGGGTAAAGCCCTTGCTGCTCACAAAGGTATTGATGGCTTGTTCTTTACGGGTTCTTCGCGCACAGGTCATATTTTACATGAACAGTTTGCGGGTCAACCTGGTAAAATTTTAGCGCTAGAAATGGGCGGTAATAACCCACTTATTATTACTGACGTTGAAGATACTAAAGCGGTTGTTCACGATATTATTCAATCTGCGTTTATTTCAAGTGGCCAGCGTTGTACCTGTGCACGTAAACTATTTTTACCAACGGGTAGCAAAGGTGATGTAATCCTGGAGCGTTTAATTACCGCAACTAAAGCGATTAAAGTAGGTAATTATGACGATGCAGATCAGCCATTTATGGGCTCAATGATCTCATCAGCCGCCGCTGCCGGTATGGTTAAAGCGCAAAACGAACTTGTTGAGCTTGGTGCTCAAGTATTGGTAGAGCTTGAGCATACAGTTAATACTGGCTTTGTAACACCAGGTATTATTGAGTGTACAAATATTAGCGACTTCCCAGATGAAGAGCATTTTGGACCACTTCTAAAAGTATTCCGCTTTGACGACTTTGACCAAGCAATTGATAAAGCCAACGACACAAGCTTTGGTTTATCAGCAGGTTTACTTAGCGACAGTGCAGCCGACTACGAGCACTTTTTACGCCGTATTCGCGCTGGTATTGTTAACTGGAACCGCCCAATTACTGGCGCATCAAGTGCTGCACCGTTTGGTGGTATTGGCGCATCGGGTAATCACAGAGCCAGCGCGTATTACGCTGCCGATTACTGTGCATACCCAGTAGCATCAGTAGAGCTTGAAAAAGTTGCTATGCCAGCTACATTAAGCCCAGGCTTAAAAATAGACTAAAATTACTACTAAATAATTATAAAAGCAGCTTCGGCTGCTTTTTTTGTATTAGCTATGTCGCTAAGCTAGTAATTATTAGTGCTTTCTGCTTAAATTACTGAATTAATTATTTTTAAGGTATACGTGTAATGGTTTTAAATAGGCAAGGGTACGACGACTTAATTATGTACCTAACTCAAAACTTAGCTTTATTTGAAAAGCCGGGTGAAATAAAACCAGGTGCACCTACGGTTATGGAATTAATCGAAGACGTGATTGCACAAAACGTAATGCTCATATGTCAGCAGCACACAGAGCTCACTACAGAGCAGCGTAGCCAAATTGTGCGTGAAGTTGATGGCATAGTTTACGATTTACAAGAAGTCCTCAGTAGCATCACCTCGCGGCCTGTTACGGTAGAGCAACACATGTTTATTGATGAGTTTGGTGGTTTGGTTAAAAACCTATTTGATAACGCCGTTTCTTAGCCCGCAACCCTTCTATATTTTCCGGTAGCACGCTTTAAATGCGCTGACGGTTTTACCACCCTTGCATAAATTTAAGTGCCTTGATCAAGCTAATTTATATTATTGCTGGGCGCTCACTTATTAAAGCTGATTGGTATACAATCAAGAAAATAATTTTTGAGGTATAACAATGCAAGCAAATGTAAAATGGGTTGAAGGTAATACCTTTATTGGTCGCTCTAATTCAAATCATAATGTTGTATTTGACGGTGGTAGCGACAGTGCTGCACCAAGCCCTATGGAAATGGTATTAATGTCAATCGGTTGTTGTTCATCGGTTGATGTAGTGAGCATTTTAAAAAAAGCCAAACAAGATTTTAGCAACGTAGAAGTACAGTTAACGGCAGAGCGCGCCGAAACTGCCCCACGAGTATTTACCAAAGTTAATTTACACTTTGTAGCAACGGGCAATAATGTGTCTGAAAAGCACCTTGCACGCGCTGTTTCACTCTCTGCTGAAAAGTATTGCTCGGTCGCATTAATGCTTGATAAAACAGTAAAAATTACGCATAGCCACGAAGTTATGCAAGATCAAGTAAAATAACGCTTTTTCCATGAGTAAAATTCGTATAAAATCCGCGAACTTTTATTCTGCTAGAGCAGATTTCACTAATTTATAGGTTGGTTTATTATGAACAAACCCTTCGATAAACTTAAACTTCATGGTTTTAATAATTTAACTAAAAGTTTAAGCTTTAGTATTTACGACATTTGCTATGCAAAGACCGAGCAACAACGTAAAGAATATATTGAATATATCGATGAGCAGTACAGTGCAGATAGACTAACCGACATTTTAGGTGAAGTTGTTGATATTATAGGTGCTAACATTTTAAATGTAGCGCGCCAAGACTACGAACCGCAAGGTGCAAGCGTAACTATTTTGGTTTCAGAAGAGCCGGTAGAAGAGCAGCAAAATTACGATGCTGACGAAGCTCCAGGCCCATTACCAGATTCAGTGGTTGCCCATTTAGATAAAAGCCATATTTGTGTGCACACGTACCCAGAAGCTCACCCTGATGACGGTATTTGTACTTTTCGCGCCGATATTGAAGTGTCAACGTGTGGCATAATATCGCCACTTAAAGCGTTAAACTTCCTTATTCATAGTCTAGAGTCAGACGTAGTAACAATTGACTACCGCGTACGTGGTTTTACCCGCGACATAAACGGCGTTAAGCACTACATCGATCATGCAATTAGCTCAATTCAAAACTTCATGACAGAAGATACCAAAGAAGCGTACCAAATGATGGACGTAAACGTGTATCAAGAAAACCTGTTTCACACTAAAATGATGTTAAAAGAGACTGATTTAAATACCTATTTATTCGGCCTTTCTACGGATGATTTGTCAGATGAAGAAGAGGAAGAAATTCGCTCTAAACTGACCCGTGAAATGCAAGAAATATTCTATGGCCGTAACTTGCCAGAGCTAGATTAAATAGCAAAATATAGTCAATAAAAATGGCGCTCAATGAGCGCCATTTTTTTGTGTTAAAAAGCTTATAGCCAGTATATTTAGTATTATTTAAGCATGCTGTAAAGCAAAGCCATTACCGCCATTGAGCCAACCGCTAATATAAATAAGGTGCTTAAACGATTACGATGCTTGTGTAATGCCGGTACTTTATAAACAGCAATCATGGGCATAATAAATAAAATCATCGCAATAATAGGGCCAGATAACTGATCCATCATATCGAGTATGCTCGGGTTTTTAACCGCGCAAAACCAAATAGCAAAAAACATTAGTACAGCACCTACCTTATCGGCAACTTTAGCGCTTATGTTCGACTGCTTAGTTACTAAGCCAGTAAAGCTTTCACGTGCACCCAAAAAGTGCCCTAAAAATGACGACATAATCGCAATAAACGCCACCAATGGGCCAAGCGTAGCAATAAACGAATTGTCAGTAATATTGGCAAGGTACGATAAAACCGACACATTTGCCGCTTTCGCCGCCGCCATTTGCTCGCCAGTTAAGGACAACACACACGAAAACACAAACAGCAATACAAAGGTAATTAACAGTAAACTGGTGCGCTTTAATATCGCCTCAGACTTAGCAACCGCTTTATTACCATAATGACCGCGTTGTACGTTTACAAAGCTCGAAATAGCCGCTGCGTGGCTAAACGAAAATACAATAATAGGAATCGACAACCACAGTGTTTTACCAAAGCTGCCCACTTCTGGCAGCGCCATATTCGGCATTTGCCAACTAGGGATTAAATACAAGGATAAAAAAAACAATATGCCCACAAGCGGGTAAACTAAAATAGTAAAAGCACGAAGCATCAGCTTTTCGCCGCCCATCATTAAGCTAATCATACCGGCAACCAATACACCAGAAAGCAACACTCGCGAAGGCGGCTCCATGCCAAGCTGGTTCACCATAAAGCTGTCTACGGTATTGGTTAAACCGACACCATAAATAAGTAAAATCGGAAAAATAGATAAAAAGTACAGCAAAGAGATTAACCGACCAGCAGTAACGCCAAAATGCTCTTCAACCACATCGGTAAAGTCGGCGTCTTTATTTTTTGACGACAGTACAAAGCGCGCTAAACCGCGGTGCGCTAAAAAAGTCATTGGAAAGGCTAAGCAGGCCATAATAATTAACGGCCAAAAACCACCAATACCAATATTAATAGGTAAAAATAAAATACCCGCGCCAACGGCGGTACCAAATAGGCTTAACGTCCACTGTGTGTCGTGTAAAGTCCAAGAAGACTGTCTTGCTGTAGATGCATTTGAAAGCATTGCATCTTGAGATGGTGGCATAAGTTAATCCAGTTATTAGAACAATAATTGCGGCAAAGCATATAGTTTTTGAAGTTATTTTTCATGTGATAAAACATTTTAGCGAGCAGCTTTTTGTAGCAGATTAATTACTCGTGTAATTAATCTGAAACAGTGATTTAAAAGTGAGCAATGTATAAAGTAATAATTATACAATGTGTTGTTTATTTGAACGAAGTAACTACTGTCAGGTTTTTTGTATGAAACAAAGTCCTTTATACGCTGCAGATATTACATAATTTATCGCGATAAGAGCTATAGCTTATTAGAGCGTGTTGATCTTTGGTCGTTGAATTTGCAGCAGCATGTTTGCATGTAAGCCAGCAGGGTAACGCAGGAGCTGTTACCGAGCCGGCTATGTTATAAATCTCGCGACGGGATTAAATTTCCCTTAGATAGAACAAACTTTAATCCTGAGAGGTCAACAAACCTCAACTAATAGAAAAAGATGATTTTTCATTTGAACTGCAAAGGTTACTTTTATTTACTTCTTTAGGCACTCGTTTTGAAGCCAGTTTTACGTAAAAAGCGGGCAATACAAAAAGAGTAAAAAGGGTTCCTATAAGCATTCCTGCTACTAATATAATGCCAATACTATTTCGGGCTTCAGCCCCAGCTCCAGATACCATTAATAATGGGAAGTGCCCAAGAACAGTGGCAGCAGTGGTCATTAAAATAGGCCTTAATCTGGTTGATGCAGATTCAATTACGGCTTCTATGCGGCTTTTACCTTGCTCTTGTAGGTGATTTGCAAATTCGACAATTAAGATACCGTTTTTTGCAATCAGACCAATGAGTGTGATTAAACCGATTTGAGAATAAATATTGATAGTCGTTAATTCAAAATACGATAGCATCAACGCGCCAGCCATTGCCAAAGGTACACTCCCAATTAACACAACTAGAGGGTCTCGAAAGCTATTAAATTGGATACTAAGCAGTAAGTAAACAATGACCAGTGAAATTAGCATAACGCCTAATAAACTATTACCTTGTTGTCTTATTTGTCTAGACTCTCCGGCATAATCAACAGTGTATGAAGGGGGGAGTAATTCTTTTGCGGCATTTTCTAATGCTGAAAGTGCCTCTTCTTTTGTGGAATTAGGTAATACGGCTCCAAATATGCGAAAGGCATTTTGCTGTCCAAAGCTATTTAATTGTCTAGGAACTGTTGCCCATTTAACTTCAGCTATTGCAGATAATGGCACGCTGGTTCCATTAATTGATTTAATGTTTAAGCTTAGTAGTTTTCCTGGATCTGACTTTACATTTCGGTCAATAACAGGGATTACCTGATAAGCTTTTCCTTGAGCATCAAATCGATTAACGTAGTTATTTGATAAAAGAACACTCAGTTGCTGATTGACATAAGCGAGATCCATTCCTAAATCGGCAATTTTATCGCGCTTTAATTGTAATTGTATTTGGGGTAAATCGATTTTTAAATCAGTGTCTGCGTATAAAAAGTGCCCACTAGCAAATGCTTTACCTATAAGTTGCCCCGTATAGCTTTGCATTATTTCAAAACTATCGCTGGACTTAACGACCATTTCTACATCGAATTGGCCCGCAGTAGGAAGTGGCGCTGGAAGAATAGGCAACGGGTTGACTCCAGGGGTTTTAGCCAAGCGTCCATAAACCTCAGGAAGAATTGATTTAGTTGTGTAATCTCGTTCGCTAGCACTTATAAATTCAATACCGCCAAAAGCACTATTGGTAAAAATGTTCTGCCACATTTGAGTTGTGCCGGGTATTTCTAATAAGCTATCAACCATGCCACGAATGTTATCTTCATTATAAGTTAGCGATGACTCAGGGGGGGATTGTACAAGTACAAATATGCTGCTTTGATCCTCAACTGGCGCAAGCTCTTTTTGTGCACCTTGGTAAAATGGTATTATCATAAGGCTTAACGCAATTGCAGCGACAATCACTTGATTTCGCCACGACAATAAAAGAGTAAGTAACAACGCATATTTATTTCTTAGCTGATCAAATACCCAGCTTACTTTTTTTGTTAATTTAGTTTCTTGCCCTTCAGCAGGGATAACATACGCGCTCATTATTGGTGAAAGTGTGAGGGCAACAATGCCTGATATAAGCACTGATATTGCTAAGGTAAAAGCAAATTCTTTAAATAATACGCCGGTAAGTCCAGACAGAAAGCCAATCGGTAAATACACCATTGTTAGTGTGAGAGTCATTGATACAATTGGTACAAACAGCTCTTTGGAGCTTGTGAGCGCAGCGTCAATTTTAGATTTTCCTGCACGAATATGACGTGAAACATTTTCTACAACAACAATCGCATCATCAACCACCAAGCCAACAGAGAGAACAATAGCGAGCACGGTTAGTAAGTTTAACGAAAAACCGACGACATACATTGCGGCAATAGCACCTAATATTGAAATAGGAATAGTCACTAAAGGTACCGCTGAGCTTCTAAATGATCCCATCATAAAAAGAACAACAACGCCTACTAGAATAACCGTTTCAATAAGTGTTTTAAAAATCTCATTTAATGCATCGCGCATATATAAAGTACCATCATAGGCATAACCAATGCTGATACCATCCGGTAAAGTCTTATTAATTTTATCGGTTAATGCGTAAAGTGCATCACCAACTTCAATTTCATTTGCACCTGGTTGCGGCCAAACTGAAATATAAACAGTATCATGCTGATTTAAGCGAGCACTTACCGTTGGCTGCTCAGAGCCAAGTTCAATATCGGCTACATCTCTCAGATATATAACATCATTATCTATACGTTTTACAATTAACTGCTTAAATTCATCGATACTTTTCAATTGTGTATTAGCGACCAGATCAATTTTTTGTTTATTAGTTTCTATATAACCTAGCGTAGCTATTGTATTATTTGCGGCCAACGCGGAGTAAATATCGTCAGCGCTAAGATCAAATGCTTCTAACTTTGCAGAATTTAAATGCACGCGCATCGCAGGCGTTCTACTGCCTTCAATTGCGACTCTTTGAATACCCTCAATATCTGTAATTATAGGAGTCACTTGCCTTGATAAAAAGTCGGTTAGTTGTGTAAGTGATTCGCCCTCATGCTCTATATTTAAATAAAATAGCGCATGAGGTCGATCGGTGCGCTTAACGCTAACAATGGGATCCTCAGTATCATTAGGGAGCATATATTTAACTTGGCTAAGACGAGCAGTAAGCTGTGATAAAGCCCGAGTACTATCTTCGTTTAAATTTAAGTAAGCTGTTACAGTGCTATTCCCTGCAATTGTGACTGACTCAACATAATCAACACCTGGAACCGTAGCGGAAATACGTTCAATTGGTTCTGTAATAAAACCTTTAACTGTTTCAGCTGATGCGCCTACGTAGTTAGTTGAAATAACTAAAGATGAACTTTCAATTTTTGGAAACTGTAGCACAGTCACCTTAAGCACTGACCAAATCCCAGCAATACAAATAATGGCGGATAAAACGATTGCAAGTGTTGGTTGTGTTATGAATCGATCCATAAAATGATTGTTTTTCATAATGATACCTTAGGAGATAACGTATCTTCCATAGCTACAGTACGCTCTGAATTAAGCAAGTACGCTCTTAAACCGTCACGCAATTTAAATGCTCCATGACTTGCGATTAATGCGCCTGAGGTTAAGCCATTGGTGATCATAACGAGATCCCCAATACGTTCGCCTAATTCAACTTGTGTACGCTTAGCGTATGTTTTTCCTTCCTCGTCTTTATTTAATAAATATACATAGTTCCCTAATTTGCCTTTAATAACTGCTAAATATGGGATCGCAACAACCTCTTTTTTGTTGCCAATAGGTACCTTAATTTTAACGAGTTGATTTGAATTTAGTTTAGTATTTCCTAATGTAATTTTTGCACGGTATTTCAGCTGTCTTGAGTGTTTTGACATTTCTGGTGCAACAGAGGCAACTTGTGCAATTATTTCTGTCTGTGTGTCATCAAGTAGCGTTAATACTACCGGGGTATTAATTGCTAGCTCTGTATAGGTTTGCGGGAGTGAAAAATCGACCCACATATATTTTTCAATACCAATGAGCTGAGTTAGATTTGTATTAGCAGGTAAAAACTGACCGACTTGCAAGTCATGTATACCAACGCGGGCTGTAAATGGTGCTGTAATCACTTTTTTAGCAATTTTAGCTGAGAGTAGGTTTATTTCTGCTTGGTATTGAGCAAGTAAAGCCGTTGATTCATCTAATTGCTGAGCGCTCAATTTATTTGAATTATAAAGGCTTTTATATCTCTTTACGGTTGTGTTTTGTAGTTCAAAGCGTGATTTAGCTATTTGCAGTTGTGCTTTTTCCTCCTCGTGTTCTATTTCGATTAACGTATCACCTGCATAAGTAATACCGCCAGATTGCAAATAGAGTTTTGTAACTTTACCTGCTGATTCATTAATTAACGATAATGTTTTAGGGGCTTTTACGATACCGCTAATATCTATATGTGACTGATGAGCAACTTTTTCTACATACATAGCTTCGACATTAGCCGATTGTTCATTGCCTATATTGCTGCGCGCATCAATGATGTTACTTTTAACTGCAAAGCTGCCCGCTATTAAAATTGCTAGTATGCCTGTCGTTGTAATCCATGGAATGAAATTCATAATTAGCTCCTTGTGCGCATCTAGTAGGTAATATGCTTGGGTGAAGTTTGTTTATGTAAAGTATCTTTATATGAAGATATATAATTAAAAAAATTTGTCAATAAACTTCACCCATTATTTTTACGCTACTTCTCTTTTATTACTAGATTGCTTTGCATGGGCAACAGCTAAATGCCCTGCAACACGCGCTGTATTGATCAAAACGGCACTGTTAGCTTTAGCTGAACGCCCTTTAGTTACTTCATCAATTGCTTTCATAATGTACTTAGTGACTTTATTTCCACTGATCCCTTGCGCTTGAGCCGAGCTAATTGCCGCGTTGATAGCATCATTAACATCATCACTATCAATGGCATCTTCGAGCTTAGTGGGTGTTGTAATTAATACACTGCGCTTATTATCAAGCAGCCATTGGGTTTCAATTATGTCGGCTAAAATAGATGCATCATCTATCCGTTGTGGTGCTTTATAGCCACTTGAGCGACAGTAAAATGCAGGGAAATCATCAAATTGATAAGATATAATAGGGACATTGTGGGTCTCTAAGTATTCAAGTGTTAAACCTAGATCGAGTATGTTTTTTGCACCAGCACATACAACGGCAACCCGTGAACGTGTAAATTGCATAAGATCTGAAGAAATATCCATCGTATTGTTTGCTCCTCTATGAACGCCACCAATGCCGGCAGATGCAAAAAAGCATATTCCTGCTAAATCAGCTGCAATAATAGATGAAGCAACGGTGGTTGCACCCAATTGCTTAGTCGCTAATACAACGGGTAAGTCACGCGTGCTGACTTTAGGTATATTTGCGGTTGTTGCAAATAACTCAATCTCACTTTCATCCATGCCAATTAGTAATTTACCATTAGCGACTCCAATGGTTGCAGGGATTGCACCCGATTCACGAACTGCTGCTTCTACTTGTAACGCGGTGTGTTTATTTTCAGGGTAATCTAAGCCATGCGTTATAACATTAGACTCAAGCGCCACGACCGCAAGCCCTAACTCAAGAGCCCGTTTAATTTCAGGCTTAATAACAAGATTTATCTTTGTATTGTTCATTTTATTTTTCCTCTAATAACTTGGTTTTTTAATTAATTTATATTTTTGCTGAATAATATGTTTGTTATAAACACGTTGTCGCCAATTTTTCGGTTGCTCTGCATGCAGTGCGATTGAAATAAAGTCGTTATTGCATTTAAACTCTTTACTTATCAGTGCCGAAATTTTTTTCACGAGCCTATTCTTGGTAGAACTGGATACGTGAGAATCAAAATAATGTATGTTGATATGCGGCATGTTGCGTCCTTACGCTATTAATAATGAACGATGGCTCTCGTAAGAACCTTGAGATTGCACAATGCAATTAAACAGCTCATCAACACCTTGATGTTTTAATAATGCGTAATGATCTGCTTGTAAGTGTTGTGTTATCGCTTCTTTTTCGTTGTACTCAGGAATGTTTTCAATAAATGAATAATCATCTCCTTGTGCTTTAAATATCACTTTTGGTGCTTTTACTTGGCGTTCAAGCAACTCTGTGAATGTATATTTAAACTCATAAGTGCGCATGACTACTTCTATGATTTTACTGACAACATCTCGATTCAAAGTGCGATGATTCATACATACAAAGTCAATAAACTGTTGTTTATTAGTCACTGCCGATAAACATTGTTCTAATACCGGGCCTTGTATTTTTTGAAAGAACACTGAAAATAAAATGGTGACAAATGCAGGAGAAGTAAAACAAGGTGTCTGCTCTTTTTGTGAATACTGAGGTAGATTAGGTGAGCCAGGTGCAATGAGATAAAGTGCTTCCACGGCCTCGCCGCTGGCTTCAAGTTGATGCGCCACTTCAAATGCAACACGAGCCCCAAAAGAGTATCCCCATAACGTATAAGGACCCGTCGATTGCTCATTTTTGATTAGCTTGATATCAGCTTCTGCCATTTCTTGTATTGTATCGTAAGGAATTTCATCAGAATTAAGGCCATGCGCTTGCACCGCAATAAACGTCGCTTCATCGGCCACTTTTTCAGCTAAAGGTTTTAAGCTCATTGGATAGCCACCTAAACCAGGCCAGCAGAAAATTCGCGATTTTTGTGTAGAGTTATTTAAATTAATCAGCCGACTATGTGAGCTGTTATCGTTTTGCTTAATATAAAGAGCAAGTGCTTCAATAGTGGGGGCTTGAAAGATAGCTTGCATTGGGATACTAATGCTCAACTCTTTATTTAAAGTATTCATAAATGTAACGGCTGTTAAAGAGTTTCCACCACTTTCAAAAAAATTATCTTGGACTGATACTTTGTCCCATTTCATAACATGAAGCCAAATATCAGCTATTTTCTCTTCTAATTTATTTCGAGGCTCAATGTAGGCTGCCTTATTTTCAATATTATTAAGTTTCTCTGAATTTTTTAGAGCTAGATAATCGACTTTCCCATTTGCCGTTTGTGGAAACTCAGCAAAAGTTATAATTTTATTAGGTACCATGTAACTAGGTAGCGAATTTTGTAAATCATGATTCAACATTTCAAGGGGTCCACGCATATGTATAGCGTCTTCTTTCATACCTTCACTGCGTTTTTGCTCATCTGAAATTTTTCCACTAATACAAAAATAAAATGGTTTCATTGTACAGTTCGCATCAGATAAAATTTCTTCAATACGATTGGCTGAAGGTAAATTATTACCAGATTTTGAGCTATAACCAGAAGACATTAAACCTATGTTTAAGTCGTTCATTTGTAACTGCTGTAACTTACGACCTAAATCAATATAGTGTCGCCAAGCCGTTGTAGAATGATTAAGTAAAGAAATACCAAAAGAAGCTCTATCATAGACTTGCTGATTAATGGCAATCACTTTTTTCTTTTCAATTAGCTGATCAGAAAGGGGTGTCAGCTGATTATCTTGAACTGTGTATTGTCCTGAATTTAAACCATCTACATTTTGAATTTGCACTAAGGTCTCAACATTTGAAAGCGGGTCAGTTTCGCTATGTTGGCTAATATCAAAACTCCCTAAGTAGGCGTCATCTTCGTGAACAGCTAAGTAATCTTGGTATTCATTGTCAAAACTAGCAGCGCCAATTGAAAGGCCAAACTGAGGTAAAATATGATCAAATAAGCCAAGCATATGGCCTGTTTCCATTTCTAAAACTTCTAATATATTATTTTGATATACAGGTTCTATAGCTGATTGTTTACCTAAAAAATGGCAAGTTAATTTAACCGTGCTTGCAGGCGCTAATGAGCGTACAAGATGCAGGGTATGTAGTTCAGGGTGATAATAATAAATACCCGATTTTAAATTAAATAAATTATGTATTTCTAAAAATAACTGCGTAGCATACAGGGCGCCTGGAGATGCATAGCCATACTTGGGCAGTAAGCGTTGCTTGCTTTTAAACTGGCCAAAATATCTCATGATTTGACCAAATTCATCATATTCTAATGCGCTGACAGGGCGTGTAGGGATCTCTGATTTTTGTTTTTTGAGTAAGTTAAGTATTTCTTGCTCACACACATTTCCACCATCAAAGTAACGATAAGTTTTACGAGCAAAAACAGTTTCAGTTTGCTCTTTTGATGCGTTTTTATTTGGTAAATTAAATACGGGTAAGTTTAACAGCGCTTGTGGTTGTCTAAATCCAGCATTAGAGAGTTGTGCTTTAACTTGTAATTTACTTTTTTTAGATTGATGGTGTTCACTCTGCTTGCCTTGATCCATTAAAGCGGCTTCACGATGATTTAATTCAATGCATGCAATAAGATTTTGAAAACCGGTACGCTGGTCATTTTTTACAATCATTGCGGCATTTTTTATCCAATCATGCTTTTCAATGGCAAGTCTAATTTCATCAAGCTCTACACGGTAACCACGTAATTTAATTTGATTATCGGCGCGACCTAAAAAGTGTGTGTTACCTTCTTTATCACGTTTTACAATATCACCACTGCGATAGAGCGTATTATGCATAGGCTCGCTATTGTGAGGATTAGATATAAATCTTTCGAGCGTTGTATCGTTACGGTTTAAATAACCTCTAGCAACCTGCACACCACTAATATAAAGCTCACCAGATTCACCCTCATCAACTAAGTTTAACTGTTCATCAAGTATATAGTAGTGAGTATTGGCTACAGGCTTACCAATGGTAATTGCATCAAACGCTTGCTCTAAAGTATGAGGCGTTACTTTATGGCTGGATGAATTTATTGTGCATTCTGTTGGCCCATATAAATTGATTAGATCTTTTTCAGGCAGTGTTTCAAAAAATTGTAAGGCGAGCTGCTTAGTAAGCGTTTCACCCCCACTGAACACGTGAGACAATGAGTTGCACAATTGAATACAAGGCGAATCAAGCAAAGCTTGTAAAAGGGTAGGAACACATTGCAAAACGGTCACTTGTTTTTCAATGATTAAATCAATAAGTGCAAGCGGATCGCGATACATTCCAGCTTCACTCGTAACAACACAAATACCGATTGCATTAGCTAAAATCTCCCATTGGGCTGCATCAAAGCTAAAAGGCGTTTTTTGTACAATACGAGTTGATTGGCTAAAGCTATGCTCTTCTTTTAACCACAGAAGCTGATTAACAATACTGCTATGCTCAATGATGACGCCTTTTGGATCACCTGTGCTTCCAGAGGTGTAAATCATATAAGCAAGGCTATCTTGTGATAGTGGCGCATAATATGACGTATTATCATCAACATCATCTATCGAAATCACAGTAATGTCGCTGCTAACCAATGCAGTAATTTGCTCTTTTAAATGTGCTTGAGTTAAAACTAAACGCGCTTTAGAGTCTTTTAGCATATAACTAATACGTTTTTCAGGGTATTCAGGAGACAGTGGAAGGTATCCGCATCCTGCATAAATAGCTCCCCACACACCAAAAATTAAGTCAGGCGATGGATCGACAAACAAACCAACATATTCACCTTGCTTAGCACCATGCTGATGGAGTAAAGAGGCAATGTTAGCTGATTTTTTATCCAGCATTTTATAGCTCCAATCTCCTTGGTTACTAATTACTGCAGTTTCATCAGGTGTTTCAATAATTTGCTTTTGAATTAAATCAAACAATGTTCGAGTATCACTTTCTCCCAAAAAAGATATCTGATCTTGTTCAAGATTTTCGGTTCGATTTAGTTGATTATGTAGTTTCATTTCTATGCCTATTCCTTTATTTAAAATTTTATAGATGACTAATTTTTGAATTGTCTTGTTAAAAATGAGTACTACACATAACTCTCATGTAACAAAGTTAGGTAAAAGATAATGCATACAATCTCAATGTCAAGCATCTTTACGTAAAGATACTTGTTGTGATGAGTCTTGCTGTAGAGGTTGTTGTGAGTTATATTGGTTTATCAATTTAAATTAGAGTAGTAGATATGATGAAAAATGATTTTGTTGACGTCGTTATAGCCCAGTGGAATAAAGAAAGACCTGATTTAGACCCTTCACCTATGGGAGTTATGGGCCGACTCGTTCGTACCGATGTAATGTTTAGCAAAGAATTACAAACTGTATTTGGCCGTTTTGGCCTCAATGGTGGCGAATTTGATGTATTAGCGACAATTAGGCGTTCAGGAAAACCGTTTACATTAAGTCCAAGTCAACTATTGCAGACATTAATGCTAACCTCAGGCTCAATGACAAACCGTATCGATAAACTAGAAGCTAAAGACTTGGTTGCACGCAGCTTCGATCCTAACGACCGTCGAGGCGTTATGGTGTCTTTAACAGAGAAAGGTTTTCAATTGATTGATCAGGTTGTTGAGGAGCATATTGCAAAAGGGCAGTCTTTATTGTCACCTTTAGATAAGTCGGAGCAGCAGCAACTCGCAGTATTACTTAAAAAATTACTTTTAGGCCTTTCTAGCTCTACTTATAAATAAGGCCTGCTGGCCTTTCAGCAGCACAATTTGTTCTATCTAGGGCGTGTTGATCTTTGTGGATTGAAATTTGTTCTATCTAAGGGCGATTTAATCGTGGCGCGAGATTTGTAACCTAGTGGGCTAAGTAAAAATCGAGCAACATAGAGTCAATCGCCCCTAGGAAGAGCGCTAAGGGCTGCGCATGTTTGGCATTTACACTGTGTTATAGCCTATTTATGGGGAACAACCACACTACATAGGCTCTGCCTTGCCTAACTACCAAACATACAGCTGCAAAATTAATCACGAAAGCTCAACACGCTCTAATATAGATTCACTTTGTTTCTCAGATAGCGATGCACTTTTATCTACCATTGTAGGATAATCGGTATAACCGGTTTCGTCGCCACCATAAAACGAATCGGGATCTACATTATTAAAAGAAGCATTTAACTTAGTACGTTCTACCAAATCAGGGTTTGCTAAAAAGAGTGCCCCTAATGCCACACCATCGCATAGATTTTCATTTAACACATCTGATGCAATAGCAGGGGTTACAGGGCCATCCTGCCAAGATTTGTGAGGGTTCAATATAAGCTTACCTAACCATTGGTTACGGATCTGCTGAGTGTGCTCACGGTTAGCCGCTTCCATAATATGCAAATACGCCAGATCAGTTGGCAACTGACTAATAAGAGTTTGGTAGAGTACTTCACTGTCTTGTTCAATAATGTCATTGTAAGTATTGTCGGGAGAAATACGAATACCGACTCTTTTAGCACCAATAGCTTGTGTAACAGCCGCCACTACTTTTAGCGTAAATCTTAAACGGTTTTTGACGCTACCACCAAATAGGTCGGCTCTATTATTTGTATTGCTTGCCATAAATTGGTGAAGTAAAAAACCATTTCCCGCGTGTATTTCTACCCCATCAAAACCTGCCTGAATCGCTAATTCAGCTGATTTTGCGAAGTCTTCAATGGTTGCTGTAATTTCATCTAACGTCATTTCTTTTGGTGTAGGGTAGCTCTTTGGCCCTGTTGGTGTAAAAGCGTCTCCGGTAGCTTTAATTGCTGAAGGCGCTATTGATTGATGAGCACTGGGGTATAATTCAGGATGCCCAATACGACCAGAATGCATCAATTGAGCTACAATTTTGCCTCCCCTTTTATGTACTGCTTCAGTAATGGGCTGCCAGCTTTTCACATGTTGTAAATTATGTAGTCCTGGAGAATTCATAAAACCTTGACCAACTTGGTTAGGTTGAATACCTTCAGAAATAATTAACCCAGCTGTTGCTCTTTGAGCATAATAGGTTGCCATAAGAGGCGTTGCTAATCCTTCAGCTGTTGCCCTGTTTCTACTCATTGGTGCCATTACAAAGCGATTACTTGCGTTGATTTTCCCAAAACGAGCTTCTGTAAATAAGTTGTCCATGTTTACTTCCTTTAACTATTTTTTTTGTCTAATGATGGTTCCAGATTAAAATTGGAACTTGATTTTTTAAACAGCTGTACTTGAGATATAACAATGGCTAATACAATAATGACAGCGCCTAATGTTTGACTCATCGTTAGCCTTTGCGAAAGAATAAAATAACCCAATAATGTTGCTGAGATTGGGCTTGCAAACGATATAAAAGACACCGTAACAACAGGCAGTTTTTCAATAGCTTTAAACCAAACTATATAAGCGAACAAAGCGCCAATGATACTTAAGTAGGAATAACCAATTATATTGTCCACTGTTAGGTTACTAGGTAAGCCTTCTTGTACTAATCCAATCGGGAGTAAAAATAATCCACCTACAACGAGTTGCCAGCCTGTAAAAGTATATAAATTAACGTCAGCAGGCTTGCCCCATTTTTTTGTTAATACTATTCCCGTGGCCATTGAAGCGGCACCAATTAAACCTGCAATAACACCTTGAACAGGTAAATTCATATTTGGTTCTAATACCAACATCGCAACTCCAACAGCTGCAATTGCACAAGCAATAAATTGCCTTAAATTAAGGGTATCTTTAAAGAGTAGCGCACCAAGTATCATGACTATGATAGGCTGGCACGACATAACAAGTGCAGCTACACCACCGGGTAATAGATAGGCTGCTACAAATAAACAGTAAAAAAAGCCACCAATATTAAGTATGCCAAGTACGATAGAACGCACCCACCAGATGCCTTTAGGTAGCTTTCGACCAATCAGTACTAATAAAATACCAGCAGGTAAAGCACGAAGTGTTGACGCCATTAAAGGCATATCTGGCGGTAACAGCTCGGTCGTTACTATGTATGTACTGCCCCAAATTGTTGGGGCAATCATAGCAACTAACATCCAAAGTATTAGTTGTTTATTTGTCATACGGCCCCCACATCGGTCGTACCGAAGTAGCGATCTCCGAAGTCGCCAATTCCAGGTATCATAAATGCGTTTGCATTTAGATACTCTTCAATTGAAGACGTGACTATTTGAATTTTCTTAAATTGCTGAGTAACTTTTTGAATCCCCTCAGGGGAGCACAAAAGGTTAACAAAAATGATATTTTCTTCTAAAACACCAGCATCTATAAGTATCTGAATAGCACAAATTGCAGAGCCGCCTGTCGCCAACATAGGTTCGAATATCAGCACGCGGCATTTAGCGATATGATCCGGAAGTTTTGAATAATAAAGAGTTGGCAATTTTGTGACGACATCGCGTTGTATTAAAATTTTTCCGATGGGGATTTTTAAGTCAATATGACGCAGCTCATTTTCCATACTTTCACCAGCACGAACCACAGAAACGGCACATATTGGATCTGCAAACTGCTTGCCTTTGTATGTTTCTCCTACGGGAGTAGTTACATCGAGATCTTTAAATGGTACTAATTCTAAGCTTTTTTCAATCAGCAGACGAAACACTTGATCAGCATAAAAAATGAATTGGCTTTTACTAGCTACCTTGTCACGCATTTTTGCATGCAGGTATTTTAGTCTATTTGTTTGCGGTAACTCGATCACACTACTTGAGAGTATTTGTGAGTCTTTTTTATATATTTGAATAACTTGATTTGCATTCATAACGCTCTCCCTATTTGAGTCTGCCAGATTAGGGGTGTTAATCTGGCAGTGAATTATATTAAGCATTGATCTCCGAAAATGCTTTTTCAGCTTCGCGAATGAATTTCTTCACTTTAGCGGCATCTTTTCTGCCGTCGCTACCTTCTAATCCCGTATGTGAATCAACTGCGGCTGGTTTAACCTTATAGATTGCATCAGCTACATTTTCAGGCGTTAAACCGCCAGCCATCATTAGAGGTTTTGGAGAACGTCTAACAAGTTCAGCGCTTACGTCCCAGTTATGCGTTAAACCAGTAGCGCCTTTAGCACCCGTTTTGGGGTTAAACGTATCAGTGATAAACATGTCAACAAAGTCAGCCATGGTATCAACAATTTCTAACAGCTCTTCAGCATTGTCTTCTTTCACAACAAGGCTTTTTAATAAGAAAAGATCAGGGCGCAGCTCTCTAAGCTTTTTCATTTCTGCCACACTAATATCACCGTGTAGTTGAACTGCTTTTACACCTAGTTCACTGCAATAACCGCTCACTTCTTCAGCATCTACCATATAGCTAATCAACACACCGGCTTGAGGCTCACTTAAGCCTTTAATAATGCTCATTGCATCTGTTTCAGAAATATCATCTTTTCCAGAAGGTAAGCGCAAAGGAAAGCCAAGCCACTTAATGCCAGACTCCAGCATTAGATTTGCTTCTTCTCGGTCGATAATGCCAGCTACTTGAATAATGTTTTTCATAATGTTCTCCAATTTAAAGTTAAAGGGTTGTAAAGAATCTCGACGTAAAGATATGTAAGAATTAACTTTGTGTCAAGTATCTTCATGTAAAGATATTTAATTAATATACGTTTAACTGTTTCATAGAGTTGTTGAAGACTGATTTTTTATATCGTTATTATTTAAAAAGCTAACATAAGCAAAGCTTTAGGGAAGTTTTGGAAGTGGTGCAGGGCGATTGGAAGCTTACTAAAAAATAGTTTTCGGCCTTAAAAACTTAACGTATTGAGCGTAAGTCTTAAATAAAAACAATATTTAGGCATTTAAAAAATTATATGGCGTGAGTATGGTTATCAAAACGTTAAGTTAACGAGATCGTAAACACGGACAAGAACAGTTGGTTTTTTCCGTGCCCCACAAAATTTTAGTCAACTATTTTTAGCTGGTACAATGGCATTTGTATAACTATGTGCAGCAAGGGAGTATATGGAAAAGCAAGAAATAATAAGATTCATTAAGGATATACAATATAAGTTTCCAGATGTGATCCCCCTAATGGATAAACATGAAAGTTGGGCGCTTGCTTTTCGCATGGAAGAGTTTGCAAACTTAACAACTTTTGCATTCAACGAAAATAAGGTCACCAACGCTCTAAAGCACTTGTCATATATGAGTCTAAAATTAGACTCTGCAAGTCCTGCTGAACTTGAGTACATAGACACTTATTACGTTGAGCACTTATTTTGCAAGGCCACTCCCATAGGAGTTGAAATAGGTTGACCACTCGTTCCAGGCAAACTTAAAAAACTGTATTTAGATTTTCACGGGCAAGCGCCTAAAATACGTTGAGAATAGAAGCAAGTCGTTCTTATTTATTTTCTATTTAAAAAATCAAAATCTGTTCCGAAAAGTTGTTAAGTAGGAGCTATTGTCCTGAACTTCATGAGAGGTTTTTATTAAACTCCGTTATACTTCTTGCGATTGAATATGCCAAACGAAGTAAATAGGCGCTAACTGCAATGAGCACAGAAATTCTTTTCCATACTACTTTTGCACACGGAACCAGTAAAACATGGGTTGTATTTATCCATGGAGCCGGTGGTAGTTCGGCAATCTGGTTTCGTCAGCTTAAAGCCTATAAAAAAGAATATAATGTGTTGTTGCTTGATCTTCGTGGTCACGGTAAATCGAATAACTTAGTGCAAAACTTTGTGGATAATAATTATTCGTTTAATAAAGTCTCTAAAGACATTATCGATATGTTAGATCATAACAATATCCCCAGCGCACACTTTGTTGGCATTTCATTGGGTACTATTCTGATTCGCAATATTGCTGAAATTGCGCCGCAATATGTTTCTAGCATGGTGCTAGGCGGTGCAGTGACTCGTTTTAATACTCGCAGTAATACATTGGTTTATTTAGGTAATACTTTTAAACACTTCTTGCCTTATATGTGCTGTATCGCTTATTTGCTTTTATTATGATGCCAAAAAAGCGCCATAAAGAGTCCCGACTTTTGTTTGTTCGTGAAGCAAAACGCTTGTGCCAAAAAGAGTTTATAAAATGGTTTAAATTAGCCATGGACGTAAACCATTTAATGCAATATTTCAAAGAAAAAGACATCGATATTCCCATTCTTTACATAATGGGTAAAGAGGATCATATGTTCCTTGGCCCTGTTAAAAAAATGGTGAAGCGCCATAAAAACAGCGTACTGCAAACTATTCACCATTGCGGCCATGTTTGTAATGTGGAACGCCCTGACTTATTTAATCAGCACTCGCTTGCTTTTATCGCCCAGCATACCCCGCTGGAGTTCAACAATATTCAGATTTAAAGATGCTGATGACTATTTTGATACATGCTGGCTAGCTGAAATGTTGCATCTAAACATTGTACCTTAGAGCTATATTCATCTTCGAGAATTCAGAGCTGTTCGTGACTTAATGCGTAAACGAATGGACATTATTCAACAGTCCACTAGCAAAGATGTTATATGCGTCAGTTTGGATATAAGGTAAGCGTTTAGCTAACGGCATCTAGCCTTGCTTAATATTTTATTGCAGAAGCGGATCTAGGTTATTGGGCAAGCTCAGTTAGTTGCTGTAAGTATCAATGTAGTCGTGCATTACAAGGCCATTCTGACGCGAACAAAATTCCCAGGTAATGCCTTTAGTTAGTTTTTCGCGGTATAAAAAGTTGTTTTTGATAAAGTATTTTGCTGACAATACTCAGTTATAGTTAAATCACTCATTGTTGCTCCTCTATAATATTACGCCAAGGCTCAAGGCTACGTGTTTTTCTCATCGTTACTTCATTGATTGTAATTCAGAGATAGCTTAATAGTTTTGACGAATTATTAGTAGAAGCACTTTGTTAGATGCTTACTTTTGTGATCTAAAAATCACTGTTATGATCTATCCTATAACCATAATTGAGCTGCTCATAGGTAATCATCGATAATCCAGATAATAGCTATTGCCACTGCTTAGCAGTCAGTCTAACGACGTCATCTGTTTTTTTGGATCACTTAAACTTGTCTTTTCGAGGCATTTATACCATGAGGCGAAGCCAGTTTTATCCGAACGCAACATCTTACCACTCATGGCTGATACAGATATTTTGCTCAATAATTGCTGCGAGACTATTGATAGACTTACGAAAATATTCAGGCTGGCGATGTGATAACACGTAATTAATATTCCAAGAGTTCATGCTCAGCTCTCGATTAAATGAGTAAGCCTGATAGGGTCTGTCGTTACAGGGGCTTTACCTGTCTGATTGAAAGAATGATGGCAGCAATAGCTGGTTAGGATGTCCTAGCTATTGGTGGAGTGAAATTTTAATGTACTCAGATAGCTATGGCTGTGTAATTAATTCGGCTTGAGATGCCTGAGAACATATTGTTCTCGAATTTTTTTAACCAGAACTGGCTATCAAGGTTAAAAAATGGTCGCTAAGTTTACTTGTGATGCAGGTAAAGCGGCGACCTTTGTGAAGTCCTGGGGCGAGATTGACAGTCAATTCTAGTAGTATTTTTCCAGATTCAAGTTTAAAATCAATCACTTGGGCGCATTCATAGCCAAAGTATTTTCCAACGTATTTGTGGATAGCTTTGAATAAGGTTTCTTTGGCTGAGAATACCCAGGTTAGAAATTCAGTTTCATCTAGCTTGATTGATTTGCTCAAGTGCAGCTCATCAGGTAACAACACTTCTGATTGGATCTGCTTAGCGACATTCTGGCTTATAAGTTCTTCGACATCAATGCCAAGAAAAGGGTAGTCTTCTCTTTTGCTGACTACTGCTACGGCGAGAGCCTTGCTGTGAGAAATTGAACCGTTGATTCCCGCCGGCCAGCAGGGTTCACCATGTCTTCCGATACCCGGTGGCTCCCAGGCTAAGCCCGCAGCTTGGAAAGCCTGTTGAACTGAACAGCGGCCAGCTAAATACTCAGCCTTTCGTTTTGTGACTGACTGGTTCAGTTTCTCTGGGAATTTGATATGCAGTTCAGAAAATAAGCTCTGACTGAACTGTGCTTGGTCGAATTCGCAGTAACTGATAGCTAAGTTTTGCCACCTGTTAAGGGAGATCATACCCGACTCTCTAATAAAAGAGGATGAGGGAAGTCTTCCTAATGGCATTTCACCATCCTTAGGCAAAAACAAAGTTGGCTTAGAGATAGATGATTTCATCAAGAAGCTCCTTAGCAATAGCGGTTATGCATTTCAATACTTATTCTCCATCTTGTTCTATGAAAAAGTGATTACAAGAAAAAATGATATTTATCGGTAGTATGCAGAGAAAGTCGTCGCCAGCCAGTGATAGCTGATTCTGATGCATAAGGATTCTGTAGACCGCGAAACACCAAAACTGTACAGTTTACAGACTTTTCATCTGCTTTATAGGTGTCGGCAATCCTTAAGTCTGCTCGAAGTATATGCACTACCAGCTGCATGAGTTCATTGTTATTCAGGACTTCCTCTGGCACACGATTGAGCTCTCGTAGCTTTTGGGTAAATAGTATATAGATTCGCGTTCGGCTACAGTGTACGGATCTCGATAGCCTGATGCTAAAAAGTAACCGGTCTGCCTGACGTTTAGTTGTTGAATTCGTGATATCAGCTCATAACTTACGCGGCACCCATGGTTATAGTCAAAAAATACTAGGGGCAATCCAGTATTTGGATAATGTCTGGTAAAAGTGCATCTGCCAAATAGTGCATTTCAGCTATACGCGTTGCTCTACCAGATGATTGTACACCTATGATTTTCTCACACTCGGGAAAGTGCTCCCGCCAATTAGTATATATGGAAGTGTCTCCTTCTACAAAATGCAAACAGAACAGACGTAATTTAAGATTGAAGCGGAGCTGTGGGAATATAAACCAATTACTACTTTCCATTGACATTTTCCTTTAATACCATCCCTGCACCATGTTACTAAACTTCATTTGAAATCTTGCTTCTAAACTTTAAATTTACTGTCCGATCAGAACGATTTCTTGGAATGTGGCTAATAATGATACTACAGGTAGTTAAGAGAAAGACAACTAAACCCTCATGACCCTGTTTTTGAAAATATTAACAGCATAATTACTGCATTCATTTACAGTAATATCTTGAAGGTTAGCTATGAAGAGAAAATACCTAGATATTAATGAGCAAACCATCAATGAATTAGAGGGGGCTTGGGGGTATCTTAATAAACATTTTTATAGTGAGTTAAATTTAGAAAATAATCGTTCTATAGAGTCAGAAAACCCACTTGGGAAACTTACATATTTTATGGAATTTGGGATTTACCCAGCACCTTAATTACAACTGTAAATATCAGAGGTTTATTAGCTGTATATGTTACAAGCTGGTAAAGCTGATCTTGAAGAATTATTTTGTGGGAAACCAATTAAAGGCATTGGAAATTTTTCTGGACGAGAAGCAAAAAAGCAAGACGTTAAATTTTTAGATATGACTTTATCGATGGAAACTATTGGTAATAAAAAGAAAAAACGTTCGCAATATTAAATAGTCGAAGAATTTTTGAGAGCTAAAGGTTCGGACGAAGATCCCGAACACTTATTAAGAAAGTTACGAAGATACAGAAATAAGCCTGCAAACTAAAGACGTACAATAAGCATTCTTATAAGACAATGGTTTCTCAATGTATAGCTGTCGTTTCTTAATAATATGAAGAGAAAAAGCTATCACTTATCTTACTGACAACTGATAGCTAACCACTCAAAACTGCTCTTACCCCTCTAAAGCCGAAACAATAAAATACGGATTCAAATATTCATCTTTGGTGTTGTATAACAGCGGGCTGCCGTCGAGTTTAGTGACTTTTGCGCCGGCGATTTCGGCAATGGCGTGGCCGGCACCGGTGTCCCATTCGCAGGTTGGGCCTAGGCGTGGGTAAATATCGGCGCTGCCTTCGGCGACTAAACACAGTTTTAGTGAGCTGCCTTTTGAGACCATTTCAACCTCATCAAAGCGTTTTACAAACTCGGCTAAATCAGGAGAAGGATGCGAGCGGCTGCCGACTACGCGAATTAAGCCTTTATTTGCTTTAGTCGTTACTTTAAGCTCAATGCGTTCATCACCACGGTCTTTAAATGCGCCGATGGCCTCAGCTGCGAGATAAGACACGCCTAGCGCAGGCGCATCTACTACCGCTAAGATAGGTTTGCCGTTTTCAATCAAGGCGATGTTAACGGTAAACTCACCGTTCTTTTTAATAAATTCTTTCGTGCCGTCGATTGGGTCAACCAACCAATAGCGGGTCCACGTTTGGCGGATATCCCAGCTGATATCGGCGTTTTCTTCACTTAATATAGGAATGTCGGGAGTGAGCTGCTGTAGCCCTGCGACAATAATTTTATGAGCTGCTAAGTCGGCGTCGGTTACAGGGCTTTCATCGGCTTTGTATTCAACGTTAAAGTCCTTTTGATAAATTCCCATTATGGCGCTACCCGCTTGGCGGGCAAGGATCAGGGTTTCTTCTAGCAGTTCGGTTTGGTTCATTGGGGTTAACCTATATTATGTGCTGTTGTTTTAGATACGTTATCAGCTGAACAACCGATTGGTCTAGGGTGTTTTTGCTGGTATCTAAAATTATTTCCGGTGAATTTGGTATTTGGTAGTCTGAATCAATACCTGTGAAGTGTTTTATTTCACCTGCGCGGGCTTTTTTGTATAAGCCTTTTGGATCGCGGCTTTCGCATACGTCCAGTGGTGTGTCTAAAAACACTTCGATAAATTCACCGTCATCGACTAAGTTTCTTACCATATCGCGTTCAGCGCGAAATGGGGAAATAAATGCGGTGAGTACCAATAATCCAGCATCGACTATTAGTTTGGCGGTTTCACCAACGCGGCGGATATTTTCAACTCGGTCTGCGTCGCTAAAGCCTAGGTCTTTACATAAACCGTGGCGTACGTTGTCGCCATCGAGCAGGTAAGTATGAATACCTTGTTGATTAAGTGCGGCTTCTAGCGCGTTTGCTACAGTGCTTTTACCTGAGCCCGAAAATCCGGTAAACCATATAATAGCGCTCTGATGCTTTTTTTGCTCACTACGTTGTGCTTTAGTGGTTGCGTAGTTATGCCAAACAATATTTTCATCCATAGTGAGTTATCTCTTTATGCTGTGCGTGCCGGTATTAAAACGGAAATACTAGCGGGATCAAGGTTAATACTGTTATTGAATAAATAATAGAAAGGGGCAAGCCCATCACTACATAATCTTTTAAACGATAGTTACCCGCGCTGTAAACCATAAGGTTAGTTTGATAACCAAACGGCGATATAAAACTTGCTGATGCGCCAAACGCAACCGCCATAATAAATGGCAGTGGGTCTACGTTAAAGCCAACGGCAAGTGAATAGGCAACCGGAAACGACAATGCTGCAGCGGCGTTATTGGTTATCAGCTCGGTAAATAATACTGTCATTAAAAATATTGCGATAAAGGCGCTGTATGGGCCAAAGTCGCCAAGTACTACAAACATAGCCGCCGATATTTGCCCAGCAAGTCCGGTGCCTATCATTAGTTTTGCTAAGCCTATGGCGCTGCCTACTACGGCGAGTAACTCAATAGGAAAGCGACGTTTTACTTCGCTAAGCTTAATAGTACCGCAAAGCATAAAGCCAATCAGTAATACTAATAAGCCTTTAACTAGCGGCACTAAGCCAATAATACTTAAGCCCAGTACAGCGGCAAAGCTTAGCAGCACAATGTTTGACTGTTTAGGCGCTAGGTGAGTTTGTAAATCAAACCCCGATATATACACAAATTCGCGCTTTAAATTAGGCAAGCTGTAAAAGTTTTTACCCGGGGCGAGTATTAGTGAGTCGCCTGCTTGTAAACGCACTTGCCCTAAACCACCTTGCAGGCGATCGTGGCCGCGGCGAATAGCAATAACGGCCGCATGAAACTGCTCTCTAAAGCGGGCTTCTTTTACGGTTTTACCAATAAATTTTGAAGACTGACTTACAACAACTTCTACTAAGTGTTCTATGTCTTTTTGATGATTGTCGTGCACTACTTTTAAACCATCGAAACGCGTAAGTAGGGGGACTGATTTTATATCGCCCACAAAAAGTAATATGTCGTTTTGTTTAATTATTTGCTGTGGCGTGACCGCACAAATACGTTGGTTATCGCGAATTATTTCGCCTAAAAATAAGTCTTTAAGTTCACGCAGGCCATTTTCTTCTACGGTGCGGCCAATTAACTTTGAACCGGCTTGTACTTTACCTTCAAGATAAAAAGGCACGACTTCTTGGTCGCTTTTACCGTTGTCGGGTAAGTATTTTAACATGACTAAAATAGTGATTAAGCCCACGCTTAATGCGCCCAAACCTACTAAGGTAAAGTCAAAAAAGCCCAGTGGCGCCATGCCCGCATCTACGGCAAAACCATTTACGATTAAGTTGGTAGATGTGCCAATAAGGGTAATAGTGCCGCCTAAAATAGCGGTGTACGATAGCGGTAATAATAACTTTGATGGCGAGTGGTTGGGGTTGTCTTTTATCGCGGTAATTAAGGAGGCAACCACGGCAGTGTTATTGGTAAACGACGATAAAAACGCGGTCGAAAGCCCCAATTTAGTCACTGATTTAACTAAACTACCGCTCGATAGTGATTGCGCTAATTTTTGAATAAGGGTGGTTTTTTCAATCGCAATTGACACTAATATTAATAACACCAAAGTAATTAGCGACGGGTTAGTATAATTAACTAACATGCTTTCTAAATCTATTAGCCCTGCTAAGTAGCTGCTGCCAATGGCTCCCACAAATAGCCATGCAGGATTAAGCCGAGTGCCAAAAAGGCACCCGACTAAAGTAAGCATAATGCCTGTTAAAATGAGCTGATCTACCATGCTTTATATCCTATAACAGGCTAAAAAAGTATTATAACTTTGATATATCAAGCGCTTGCCAATGCGGAAAGTGCTTGCGTACTAAAGTGTTAAACTCAACTTCAAAAGCACTAAAGTTACTTTGCTGCGCTTGGCTTTGCAGTACTTGCTCTATCATACCGGCTGCAATAGTTAAGTTAGATAAGCGATCGATAAGTATAAACGAGCCGGTTTCGTGATTACTGTGATACTCATCAGCCAAAATAGTTTCGCTAAGTTCTAGCGTTACAATAGCGATTTCGTTTAACTGTAGAGTGTCGCTGCTACCATGCTCTAAGGTATTTACATCGATAGTGTGATCAATCTTAGTAACTTGAGCAGAGGTGTTTTTGCTACCAAGTTTAAAGTTATAGCTTTTACCTAGTTGCAGCGGCGTTTCGTGCATCCATACTAATTTAGCTTGTAGCTGGTTGGTAACTATTGCCGTAGAGCTTGCTGGTACAATGACATCGCCTCGGCTAATATCAATTTCGCTATTTAGCGTAACGGTAATTGCTTGGCCAGCTTGTGCACTGTCTAGGTTGCCATCAAAGGTAACAATTTCTTTAATGCTAGAAGTTTTGCCCGATGGTAGTACTTTTATTGCATCGCCCACTTGTAACTTGCCTGAGGCTAGCGTGCCCTGAAAACCACGAAAGTTTAAGTTAGGGCGCGCCACATATTGCACCGGTAAACGTGCTTCAAAGTCAGTGTCGATTTGCGCTGCTGGCGAGTCCTCTAATAACTCTAGCAATGGTTTATCGGTGTAGTAAGGCGTATGTACAGAACGAGTAACTACGTTATCGCCTTTAAGCGCCGACATAGGTACAAATTTAATGTTACTTACATTAAGTTGCTCGGCAAATTTTAAGTAATCAGCTTTAATTTTTTCATAAACAGTTTCGTCAAAATCAACGATATCCATTTTATTAATAGCCACAACAAATTGCTTAATACCAAGCGAGTCACAAATAAAGCTGTGACGTTTAGTTTGTACTTGCACGCCGTAACGTGCATCCACCAAAATAATGGCCACATCGCTGGTTGATGCACCCGTTACCATGTTGCGCGTATACTGCTCGTGCCCTGGGGTATCGGCAATAATAAACTTGCGCTTAGCGGTCGAGAAGTAACGGTACGCTACGTCAATGGTAATACCTTGCTCACGCTCAGCTTGTAGGCCATCAACAAGTAATGCTAAATCAAGGTCATCACCTGCGTTACCTACTTTTTCGTTATCTTTATGTAGCGCTGCTAACTGATCTTCATAAATTTGGTGGCTGTCGTGCAGTAGGCGGCCAATGAGTGTTGATTTACCGTCATCTACGCTGCCACAGGTAAGCATGCGTAATAAGCTTTTGTCTTGCTGACGTGCTAGGTAAGCGTCTATACCGATTGCTTTTACTTCGTTAAATGTGTCGTTATTTTGATTAGCCATTAGAAATACCCTTCACGTTTTTTCTTTTCCATTGAGCCTGCCGAGTCATGGTCAATAACCCGACCTTCACGTTCAGATGACGTAGATAGCAGCATTTCTTCAATAATTTCGGTTAATGAGCTGGCCGTTGATTCCACTGCACCGGTAAGTGGATAGCAGCCTAAAGTACGAAAACGTACCGACTTCATCATTGGCACTTCACCCTCCAAAAGTGGCATACGCTCATCGTCAACCATAATTAAGGTGCCGTCGCGATCAACCACAGGGCGCTCTTTGGCTAGATACAAAGGCACCATGTCGATGTTTTCTTGATAAATATATTGCCAAATATCCAACTCGGTCCAGTTAGACAGTGGGAATACACGAATACTTTCACCTGGATTTACTTGGCTGTTGTACGTATTCCAAAGCTCTGGGCGTTGGTTTTTAGGATCCCAGCGGTGGTGCTTATCGCGAAATGAATAAACACGTTCTTTAGCGCGTGACTTTTCTTCGTCGCGGCGTGCGCCACCAAAGGCGGCATCAAAGCCATATTTGTCGAGTGCTTGCTTTAAACCTTGAGTTTTCATTATATCGGTATGTTTACCAGAGCCATGCTCGAATGGGCTTATACCAATTTCCATGCCTTCTGGGTTTTTATGCACTAGTAGCTCAAAGCCGTATTCTTTGGCAATACGGTCACGAAATTCAATCATTTCGCTAAACTTCCAATTAGTGTCTACGTGTAATAACGGAAACGGAATTTTTGCAGGGTAAAATGCTTTACGCGCTAAGTGCAAAAGTACCGACGAATCTTTACCAATTGAGTAAAGCATTACTGGGTTCTCAAACTCAGCGGCGACTTCGCGCATGATTTTGATACTTTCAGCTTCAAGCTGCTGAAGGTGAGTTAAAGCCATTGTTAGTCGTCCTACTAAAATAATTAAAAGTTAAAATCTAATAAATGTATAAAGCTTATGCCACATCGGTAAGGGGTTGCGCAAAACTGCTAGTTTGCGCTTTGGCACCAAACCAATGTAACTCTTGGTGCAAGGATGCTACTTCGCCAATAATAAGCAGCGCAGGAGAAACCACACTGTTACGCGTAATTAAATCGGCAAGCTCGCCCAGCTTTCCAGTAATTACGCGTTGATTTTTACGGGTGCCGTTTTCAATAATGGCAACGGGTGTATTGGCGTTGCGGCCATGCTTTAAAAGCTCAGCTTGTATATGTGGCGACTTTATCACGCCCATATAAATAGCTAAGGTTTGATTTGGTTTAGCCAGCGATTGCCAATCGAGTTCTTGGCCGTCTTTTTTACAATGCCCGGTTACAAACTGAATCGCTTGTGCGTGGTCACGATGGGTAAGCGGAATACCCGCATAGGCACTGCATCCTGCAGCGGCAGTTATACCAGGTACAATTTGATAATTTACCTTGTTAGCCGCAAGTACTTGTACTTCTTCGCCACCACGACCATAAATAAACGGATCGCCACCTTTAATACGGCATACTTTTTTACCTTGCTTGGCTAAATCGACCAGCATTTGGTTAGTGTCCTGCTGCGCTACGCTGTGATCGCCTAAACGCTTGCCTACACAAATAAGGTCGGCATCGCGGCGCACTAACTCCATGATCTCGTCAGACACTAAATAGTCATAAACCACTACATCGGCTTGTTGCATAAGTTGCAGTGCCTTAAGTGTCAGCAATTCAGGATCGCCAGGGCCTGCACCTACTACATAAACCTCGCCTTCGGGCTCGGCTTTAGCATTTAGCATGTGTTCTAACTGTTGCTCTGCGGCTTGGGTGTCGCCGGTTTGTACTTTACTAACAACAGATGAGTCGAATACGCCTTCCCAAAACTGGCGACGATCGGCAAAGTGCTTAAAGCGTTGTTTTACTTTGCTTCTAAAGCCACCCACAAGCGTTGCCAGCGGGCCAATATGTTGCGGTATTAGGGTTTCTAATTTTTCGCGTAGGCGACGTGCTAATACCGGGGCAGTGCCTGCGCTTGATATAGCAATTGTGATTGGGTTGCGATCGACAATCGATGGAAATATAAAGGTGCACTTAGGCTGATCGTCAACTACATTAACAAAAATGTTATGAGCATTAGCCAGTTCAAACACTTGGCTATTTACATGCTCTAAATCAGTAGCAGCAATTACCAGCATCATATTTTTTAAATGTTGCTCGCTAAAGTACTCATGTATAAGCGTTACTTTATTTTCGCTAGCAAGTTCAATGAGCTGTTGGCAAAATTTGGGAGCGACTAAAGTAATACTGGCACGCGCTTTTAAAAGCGCGCTGCATTTGCGCAAGGCAACATCTCCACCGCCAACAACCAATACAGGTTTGTTGTCGAGTTTGGTAAAGATAGGTAAATACTGCACGTTAATCACACCCCTAAAATAAATGGCTCGTTTAGCCTGATAGCCACAATATAGCGCCACATACTAAGTAAAAAATAATTAAAACCCACTCGTTATAACTAAAAGTTATAACGAGTGGGTTTTTAAGGCCGAAATCTTAATTAGTAAGGCTTTGCGGTCGGTTGCATGTAAAACTAAGGGCTTAGAGTGTTTGGTTATGAGCTATAGCAAGTTTAGGTTACTATAATTACAGGTATTAAATCACGGTATAAATATGATGAGGTTACTATGATTAAACAACAAAAAGAGGCTGCTTTGGCTGTCGCCTTAATGGATTTAACCAGCTTAAATAGCAACGATGATAGTGCCGCTATTAATACGTTAGTGAACAGCATTAACCCTAAATTAGGCACGCCCGCTGCAGTATGTGTTTACAGTGATTTTGTAGCAGAAGCAAAAATAGCCTTAGCTACCAGAGAGCTAAGCCATATAAAAGTAGCCACAGTAACTAACTTTCCAACGGGTGACGCACCTTTAAATACCGTAATAAACGAAACACTAATTGCCATAGAGCGCGGTGCAGATGAAATTGATTTAGTTATTCCATATAAAGCGCTAATAGCGGGTGATAAAAGCCGTGTGCTTGAGTATGTTACCGAGAGCAAAAAAGTCTGTGGGTCGCGCGCTCTACTTAAAGTGATTATAGAAAGCGGCGAGTTACAAACACCTGATTTAATCGCATCAGCCACATTATTAGCTATTAAAGGCGGTGCCGACTTTGTAAAAACCAGTACCGGTAAGGTCGCCGTTAATGCCACGCTTGATGCGACAAAAACTATACTCAATACCATTAAAGAATCGGGCAAGCTAGTTGGCTTTAAAGCGGCGGGAGGAGTTAAAACAGTTGCAGATGCGAGCGATTACTTAACCCTTGCAAGCACTATTATGGGTAATGACTACTTACAAGCAAATACCTTTAGATTTGGCGCATCAAGTTTATTAACTAATGTGTACGCGGTATTAAATGAAGCGTGATAGCGAACAAGAAAAACAACAGTTAGAGCACGAGGCAGCGAGGTTGTTTTTACGTTGTTATGAGCAGCAATATGGCATTCATATGCGCCATATTTGGCATAATGAGCCCAATAAGCCCGACGTTAGCTGCTACAAAGGCGATCAGCAACTTGATATTGAAGTTGCGCATTTATATGCCAGTGAAACCGAAGCAATGGCAGTACTTGGCCGGCCACTGTCAATTCCAATGCAACGGGCATTGGCCGATATGGCGCAAGCCCCAAGTGAGCAAAGGTTACGCCTAGCGTTAGAGAGATTACTGGAGCAAAAAGCCACTAAATCTTATCATTCAGCGCGAACTTGGTTATTAATTCGCAATGCCAGCACTATTTGGCATAAAGCCGACTTTGATGCTCAGCTTAAAATGATTAGTGTGCCGCAAACGCATGCATTTGAGCAAATTTGGTTGCTATGCGATTTCTATCGTGGCGAGTTGGTACGTTTATTTTGATTTTTTTACGGTAACTCATTGCAGGAATGACTTTTTATTGCATAAATAAATATTAATTTAGCGGGTTAAGTGGTTAAATAATGCGGTGTGTAAATTAACGGTGAAGATTTTATCAGATGACAATCTTTACTCTTGTGTTAATGAACTGCGTAAGTATAATAGGCATCCACTTTGCAGGGGCGTAGTTCCAATTGGTAGAACAGCGGTCTCCAAAACCGACGGTTGGGAGTTCGAATCTCTCCGCCCCTGCCAATATTACTCGCGATGCGGGTAAGTCTGGGGTTAAAAATCGGTTTAAATAAGTCTGTTTTTAAGTTTAGATTTTAATGGATTAACCCTACCATAGCGTAGGGTTGTTGTGTCTGTAGTTAAGGTAATAATATTATGAGCACGAATGTAGAAACGCCATCAAGTGCGATGGAGTCAGTAAAGTGGTTAGTAGCAATAGTGCTACTTGCAGGCGCAGTTGTTGGTAATCACATGTTTGCAGATCAGTCTGTATTACTACGTGCGATTGGCGTTGTAGTTGCAATAGCAGCTGGTTTAGCAATTGCCTCGCAAACAGCTAAAGGACGTACTTTCCTTACTTTTGCTAAAGAAGCAAGAATTGAAGTGCGCAAAGTAATTTGGCCAACGCGTCAAGAAACTATCCACACGACATTAATTGTAATGGTTGCAACAGCGATAATGGCACTTATCCTTTGGGGATTAGATGGTATTTTATTCCGCGCTGTAGGCTTTTTAACTGGATTGGAGATCTGATCCCATGTCGGATGAGAACAACGAAATAAAGCTACGTTGGTACGTAGTACAGGCTTTCTCAGGTTATGAGAAGCGTGTTGCACAAACTATTTTAGAACACATTAAAATCAAAGGCCTTGAAGAGAGCTTTGGTGAGGTATTAGTACCAACAGAAGAAGTGATTGAGATGCGCGCTGGTCAAAAGCGTAAATCTGAGCGTAAGTTCTTCCCAGGTTACGTACTAATTCAAATGGATATGAACGATAAAAGCTGGCATTTAGTTAATAGCACAGAACGTGTTATGGGCTTTATTGGTGGTACGTCTGATCGTCCTGCACCAATTAGTGCCAAAGAAGCTGAGCGTATTCTTAATCGTTTACAAGAAAATGCTGAAGCACCTAAACCTGCTACCTTATTTGAACCAGGTGAAGTTGTTCGTGTTACTGACGGTCCATTTGCTGACTTTAGCGGTGTTGTTGAAGAAGTTGACTACGAAAAGAGCCGCGTTAAAGTGTCGGTACTTATTTTTGGTCGTTCTACACCGGTTGAACTTGAATTTGGTCAAGTTGAACAAGATAAGTAATTGATTAAAAAAGTGATGCTAAATTTTTTATAAAATTTGGCACGAAGCTTGAAAAAGGCCGCTGATTAACTTATAATCAGCGGCCTTTTTGTATTTGGGTAAATTAATTTTACGCTACAAAAAGTACGAAACAATTTTTTATATTGGGGAGCCGTTAGAGTACGCGTCCTCGCGCGCACAAGGCTGAGACCCACTTAATGAGGTATTTATAATGGCTAAAAAAGTTGAAGCTCTAATCAAGCTACAAGTTAATGCTGGTATGGCTAATCCTAGTCCACCAGTAGGTCCTGCACTAGGTCAACACGGTGTAAACATCATGGAATTCTGTAAAGCGTTTAACGCACGTACAGAGTCTATCGAAAAAGGCGCTCCAGTTCCTGTAGTGATCTCTGTTTACGGTGACCGTTCTTTTACGTTCGACATGAAAACTCCACCTGCAGCATACTTGCTACTTAAAGCAGCTGGCGTTAAATCAGGCTCAGGCCGTCCTAACACTGAAAAAGTAGGCACAGTAACTCGTGCTCAACTTGAAGAGATTGTTGAGACTAAACGAGCTGACCTTACAGCTTCTGATTTAGAAGCTGCGGTTCGCACTATCGCAGGATCTGCTCGTGCGATGGGCTTGAGCGTAGAGGACTAAGAATATGGCTAAATTAACTAAACGTATGCGTACTATCCGCGAAAAAGTGGAAGTAACTAAAGATTACGAAATCAACGAAGCGATCGCGCTTTTAAAAGAGTTAGCGACAGCTAAGTTTGTAGAAAGTGTTGACGTTGCTGTTAACCTTGGTATCGATGCTCGTAAATCTGATCAAAACGTTCGTGGTGCAACTGTACTACCTAACGGTACTGGTCGTGACGTTCGCGTTGCAGTATTCACACAAGGCGCTAACGCAGAAGCTGCGAAAGAAGCCGGTGCTGAATTAGTAGGTATGGAAGATCTTGCTGAGCTAGTTAAAAAAGGCGAGATGAACTTTGACGTTGTTGTTGCATCACCAGACGCTATGCGTGTTGTTGGTCAACTAGGTCAAATCTTAGGCCCACGTGGTCTAATGCCAAACCCTAAGACTGGTACAGTAACACCTAACGTTGCTGAAGCAGTTAAAAATGCAAAAGCGGGTCAAGTACGTTACCGTAATGACAAAAATGGCATCATCCATACTACTATTGGTAAGGTTGATTTCACTGCTGAGCAATTACAACAAAACCTTGAGTCACTAATTGTTGCGCTTAAGAAGGCTAAACCTTCTCAAGCTAAAGGTGTTTACGTGAAGAAAGTAAGCATCTCTACAACAATGGGCGCAGGCGTTGCTGTTGACCAAAACACGTTAAGCACAACTGTAGCTTAATCGGTGTTTACATGGCGTGAAATTTGTACTATAATTTCGCGCCATTTTGTTGATTAATTCGTTTTTCAGCAAAGTAAAGAATTCGGGTTGAAGTCCATAATTTCGTTGCACCTTAGGGTAAAGCGATAAATTGGACTTCCGTCCAAGACCGTAGGTGGCTTCGGCCTTAATACTCACCTACGTAGACGGTGTAGACCCCAGATAGATTTTTCCTAATCCTTCTGGCTCTCGCCGTAAAAAGCATCTCTATCTTGTTTGATAGGGAAGAGTAGAACAGGGGACACCGAGTGTCGGTAACCCCATTAAACCAGGAGTAACACCCATGGCTTTAAATCTTCAAGGCAAACAAGCAATAGTTGCTGAAGTCAACGAAGCAGCCAATGGTGCTCTATCTGCAGTTGTTGCAGATTCTCGTGGTGTAACAGTTGGCGCAATCACTGCCCTTCGTAAAGAAGCTCGTGCAAATGGTGTTTGGATGAAAGTTGTCCGTAACACTTTAGCAAAACGTGCTCTTGAAGGAACACAGTTTGAGTGCCTTTCTGATTCATTTGTTGGTCCAAGCTTAATCGCTTTCTCATCAGAGCACCCAGGTGCTGCTGCGCGTATCTTTTCTGCTTTTGCAAAAAAGAACGAGAAATTTGAGCTTAAAACGGCCGCTTTTGAAGGAAATGTTGTTGATGCAGCAATGCTTGCTACATTACCTACATACGACGAAGCTGTTGCACGCTTAATGAGCGCTATGAAAGAAGCGTCTGCTGGTAAATTGTGTAAAACAATTGAAGCAGTACGTGTACAGAAAGAAGAGCAAGCTGCTTAATTTTAAGCTGTTTAATCCCTTTCGGTGTAAAATTTATTTGGACTTAAAGTCCGTTAATTATTAGGAAATTTGAAATGTCTGTATCTAAAGACCAAATCCTTGACGCAATTGCTGAAATGTCAGTAATGGACGTTGTTGCTCTTATCGAAGCAATGGAAGAAAAATTCGGCGTAACTGCTGCTGCTGGTATGGTAGCTGGTCCAGCTGCTGAAGCAGTTGAAGAAAAGACTGAATTTGATGTAATCCTTACTGGCGCTGGCGCTAACAAGGTTTCTGCAATCAAAGCAGTTCGTAGCGCAACTGGCCTAGGCCTTAAAGAAGCGAAAGCTCTTGTTGAAGCTGCACCAACACCTGTTAAAGAAGGTATCTCTAAGGAAGAAGCTGAAGCTCTTGCTAAAGACCTTACTGAAGCTGGTGCTGAAGTTGAGGTTAAGTAATTTAGCTTTTGCTAAGTTCGCTGCCTGAGAAATCAGGCAAGGGCTGGTGATTATTTAATCACCGGCCTTTTTGCGCTATAGAGTGATGCACTCTTTTAGTTCAAATAAAATCTGGTTTTTTCTTTACTTTCAACGCTTTATAGTTTGCTAGTGTTAAAGTGGGACTAAATTAGAACAACAATCAAATGTTGTAAATCTTGGCATAGATGCCAGTTAAGTCTGTTCTTACAAGAACAGGTCGGGTCAAAGATCAGCAAGCTGAGGAACCCCATGGCTTACTCTTATTCTGAAAAGAAACGTATCCGTAAGGATTTTGGTAAACGTCCACAAGTTTTGGATATACCTTTCTTACTATCTACACAGTTAGAATCGTTTAAAAAATTCTTAGTGCCTGACGCTGATGGCGATCATGGTTTGGAAGCAGCCTTCCGTTCTGTGTTCCCAATTAAAAGCTACTCAGGAAATTCTGAGCTGCAATACGTAAGTTATCGTATTGGCGAGCCAGTTTTCGATGTAAAAGAATGTCAAATTCGCGGTGTGACTTATTCTGCTCCACTTCGCGTGAAATTGCGTCTTGTAGTTATGGACAAAGAAGCTCCAGGCACAGTTAAAGACATTAAAGAGCAAGAAGTTTACATGGGCGAAATTCCGCTCATGACCGATACCGGTACCTTTGTAATCAATGGTACAGAGCGTGTTATCGTTTCTCAGCTACACCGTAGCCCTGGTGTATTCTTTGATAACGACCGCGGTAAAACTCACTCATCGGGTAAAGTGTTATATAACGCACGTGTTATCCCATATCGTGGTTCATGGTTAGACTTTGAATTTGATGCAAAAGATAACTTATATGTACGTATTGACCGTCGTCGTAAATTACCGGCGTCTATTATCTTACGTGCACTTGAGTACTCGAGTGAAGACATTCTTGGTATTTTCTTCGACAACACTACGTTTGAAGTAACTGACGGTAAAGTTCTTATGGAACTGGTACCTTCACGTTTACGTGGTGAAACCGCCGCTTTTGATATTAAGAGCGAAGACGGTGAAGTGTTTGTTGAAAGTGGTCGTCGTGTTACGGCTCGCCATATCAAGAACATCGAGAAAAAAGGCATTAAGCAATTAGAAGTACCACATGAGTACATCATTGGTCGTGTATTAGCGAAAAACTATGTTGATGAGTCAACAGGTGAAGTTGTAGCTAATGCAAATGACGAGCTAACGCTTGAATTAATGGCTGAATTGGTTAAAGCCGGTCACACTAAAATTGATACGTTATATATCAATGAAGTGGACAGCGGTGCTTACATGTCAAATACCTTGAACATTGACTCTTCAAGCAGCCGTTTAGAAGCATTAGTAGAAATTTATCGCATGATGCGCCCAGGCGAGCCACCGACGAAAGACGCGGCTGAAGCCTTATTCCAGAACTTGTTCTTCTCAGAAGAGCGCTATGACTTATCAACGGTAGGTCGTATGAAGTTCAATAGCCGTGTTGGTTACGATACCGATACAGGCCCAGGCACATTAAGCAAAGAAGACATCGTGTCGGTTATGAAGGTATTGATTGCTATTCGTAACGGTGTTGGCGATGTAGATGATATTGACCACTTAGGCAACCGTCGTATCCGTAGTGTTGGCGAAATGGCTGAGAACCAATTCCGTGTAGGTTTAGTACGTGTAGAACGTGCTGTACGTGAGCGTTTAAGCTTAGGTGACCTAGATGCGATAATGCCACAAGATCTTATTAACGCTAAGCCTATTTCGGCAGCGGTTAAAGAGTTCTTCGGCTCGTCTCAGTTATCACAGTTTATGGACCAAAATAACCCGCTATCAGAAGTAACGCATAAGCGTCGTATTTCTGCATTAGGGCCGGGCGGTCTAACTCGTGAGCGCGCAGGCTTTGAAGTGCGTGACGTTCACGTAACTCACTATGGTCGCGTATGTCCAATCGAGACTCCTGAGGGTCCAAACATCGGTCTAATTAACTCATTATCTACGTACGCACGTACTAATGATTATGGTTTCTTAGAAACACCTTACCGCAAAGTGGTAGACGGTGTTGTAACTGATGAAGTTGATTACTTATCAGCCATTGAAGAAGGTCAGTTTGTTATCGCACAGGCGAACTCAAACTTAACCGAAACCAATGAGTTTGTAGATGAACTTATTCCATGTCGTCACAAAGGTGAATCTACCTTTATGGGACGTATGGACCAGCAATATATGGATGTATCACCACAACAGGTGATCTCTGTAGCGGCAGCACTTATCCCGTTCCTAGAACACGATGATGCTAACCGTGCATTGATGGGTTCAAACATGCAACGTCAAGCAGTACCAACATTGAAAGCGGATAAGCCGTTAGTAGGTACTGGTATTGAGTTAACACTAGCGAAAGACTCTGGTGTTACTATCGTTGCAAAACGTGGTGGTGAAGTAATGTATTGTGACGCAAGTCGCATCGTTGTTAATGTACATGAAGAAGAACGCGTTCCAGGCGAAGCGGGCATCGACATTTACAACTTAACCAAATACACACGTTCTAACCAAAATACATGTATTAACCAAAAACCAACTTGTATGGTTGGCGAACCGGTTACTCGTGGCGATGTGTTAGCAGATGGTCCTTCGACTGACTTGGGCGACTTAGCTCTTGGTCAAAACTTGCGCGTGGCATTTATGCCATGGAATGGTTATAACTTCGAGGATTCAATCTTACTATCAGAGCGCGTAGTTGAAGAAGATCGTCTAACGACTATCCACATTCAAGAACTACAGTGTATTGCCCGTGATACTAAATTAGGTTCTGAAGAGATCACTGCAGATATCCCGAATGTGGGCGAATCTGCACTAGGCAAGCTTGATGAATCAGGCGTTGTTTATATTGGTGCTGAAGTTAAAAGCGGCGATATTCTAGTAGGTAAAGTGACTCCGAAAGGCGAAACGCAATTAACTCCTGAAGAGAAGCTACTACGAGCTATCTTCGGCGAAAAAGCGTCTGATGTTAAAGACAGCTCTTTACGTGTACCAAATTCTGTAACTGGTACTGTAATTGATGTGCAAGTTTTCACCCGTGATGGTGTTGAAAAAGATAAGCGTGCGTTAGAAGTTGAAGAAATGCAGCTTCGCGATGCGAAGAAAGACTTCAACGAAGAGTTCCGTATTCTAGAAGCTGGTGTATTAGACCGTGCGCGTAAGTTACTTATCGCAGCTGGCTTTGATGAAGACAAATTAGCGTTATTAAATGCTGAGAAGCTACTTACGCAAAGCCTTGCTGAAGAAGACAAGCAAGCTGAGCTTGAGCAATTAGCAGCCCAGTATGACGAGCTTAAAGCTGAATACGATAAGAAGTTTGAAAACAAACGTCGTAAAATCACTCAAGGCGATGACCTAGCACCTGGCGTACTTAAGATTGTTAAAGTATACCTAGCTGTTAAACGTTGTATCCAACCGGGTGATAAAATGGCGGGTCGTCATGGTAACAAAGGTGTTATCTCGACTATCGTACCAGTAGAAGATATGCCATACGATGATAAAGGTCGTACGGTAGATATCGTACTTAACCCACTGGGTGTACCATCACGTATGAACATCGGTCAGATCCTTGAAACACATATGGGTCTAGCTGCACGTGGTATTGGTGAACGCATTGAAGAAATGATGAAAGAGCAACGTGAGCTGCATGAGTTACGCGCCTTCATCAAGCAAGCCTACGAAATTGGCGAATCTCGTCAAGTAGTAGACATTGATAGCTTTACAGATGACGAAATTCGTCGTTTGGCTGAAAACTTAAAAGGTGGTTTACCAATAGCTACTCCAGCATTTGATGGCGCGAAAGAAAACGAAATCAAAGACATGCTAGAGCTTGCGGGCTACCCAAGAAGTGGTCAGGTTACACTTTATGATGGCCGTACTGGCGATCAGTTCGAACGTCAAGTAACCGTAGGTTACATGTACATGCTGAAACTGAATCACTTAGTTGATGACAAAATGCATGCGCGTTCTACTGGTTCTTATAGCCTTGTTACTCAGCAGCCGCTGGGTGGTAAAGCACAGTTCGGTGGCCAGCGTTTTGGTGAGATGGAAGTATGGGCACTTGAAGCTTACGGTGCTGCTTACACTCTACAAGAAATGCTAACAGTGAAATCGGATGACGTGAACGGTCGTACTAAGATGTATAAAAACATCGTTGATGGTAACCATAAAATGGAACCAGGTATGCCAGAATCGTTTAACGTATTGTTAAAAGAAATCCGCTCACTGGGTATCAACATCGAGTTGGAAGAAAATTAAGCCAATTAGATGCTGCAGTTAACGCTGCAGCATCTGTTACGGCCGAATAGAATGTAGGGACGAGACTACCCGTCCTCAAGATTAACTCCGACAGGAGAGCTAAGGTGAAAGACTTACTTAAGTTTCTGAAGCAACAAAATAAGACCGAAGAATTCGATGCAATTCGCATTGGTCTTGCTTCACCAGACATGGTTCGTTCGTGGTCATACGGTGAAGTAAAGAAACCTGAGACTATTAACTACCGTACTTTCAAGCCTGAGCGCGATGGCTTATTCTGTGCCCGTATTTTCGGCCCAGTGAAAGATTATGAATGCTTATGTGGTAAATATAAGCGTCTTAAACACCGCGGTGTGATCTGTGAGAAGTGTGGCGTTGAAGTTACACTCACTAAAGTGCGACGCGATCGTATGGGTCATATTGACCTTGCGAGCCCAGTTGCGCATATTTGGTTTTTAAAATCATTACCGTCACGTATCGGCTTAATGCTAGATATGACGCTTCGTGATATTGAACGTGTTCTTTACTTCGAATCATTCGTAGTAACTGAGCCTGGTATGACAACGCTTGAGCGTGGTCAGCTATTAGGTGAAGAAGAATACTTAGATGCACTTGAAGAGCATGGTGATGAATTTGAAGCTAAGATGGGTGCTGAAGCAGTTTTAGACTTGCTTCGTGAACTCGATCTTGCACAATTAATTGCTGAAATGCGTGAAGAGTTACCAACAATTAACTCTGAAACTAAGCGTAAAAAAATCACCAAACGTCTTAAGTTAATGGAATCGTTCCACCAATCAGGTAACAACCCTGAGTGGATGATCATGACAGTACTTCCAGTATTGCCACCTGATCTACGCCCATTAGTACCACTAGACGGTGGTCGTTTTGCGACGTCTGATCTAAATGACCTTTACCGTCGTGTTATTAACCGTAATAACCGTCTTAAGCGTCTATTAGATTTAGCAGCACCAGATATTATCGTACGCAACGAAAAACGTATGTTACAAGAAGCGGTAGATGCGCTACTTGATAACGGTCGTCGTGGTCGTGCAATTACAGGTTCTAACAAACGTCCTCTTAAATCTCTTGCCGATATGATCAAGGGTAAGCAAGGTCGTTTCCGTCAGAACTTACTTGGTAAGCGTGTGGATTATTCAGGCCGTTCTGTAATTACAGTGGGTCCTACACTTAAGCTTCACCAATGTGGTCTTCCTAAGAAGATGGCACTTGAGCTATTCAAACCATTTATCTATGGCAAATTAGAGCGTCGCGGCATGGCTACGACAATCAAAGCTGCGAAGAAGATGGTTGAACGTGAAATGCCGGAAGTATGGGATGTGCTTGACGAAGTAATTCGTGAACATCCAGTATTACTTAACCGTGCACCAACACTTCACCGTTTGGGTATCCAAGCGTTTGAACCTGTGCTTATCGAAGGTAAAGCGATTCATTTGCATCCATTAGTATGTGCGGCCTACAACGCCGATTTCGATGGTGACCAAATGGCGGTACACGTACCGCTAACAATTGAAGCGCAGCTTGAAGCTCGTGCCTTAATGATGTCTACAAACAACATTCTATCTCCTGCGAATGGTGAGCCAATCATCGTTCCTTCACAGGATGTTGTATTGGGTCTTTATTACATGACTCGTGACCGTATTAACGCTAAAGGCGAAGGCGCGATATTTAAAGATCCAAAAGAAGCAGAAAAAGCATACCGTAGTGGCAATGCAGACCTTCACGCAATTGTGAAAGTACGTATTAGTCAATCAGTTAAAAACGAAAACGGCGTAGTAGAAGATACTATCACTGTTATCGATACAACTGTTGGTCGTGCAATTCTGTCGCTAATTTTACCAAAAGGCATGCCGTATGAGTCAATCAATCAGCCGCTAGGTAAAAAGCAGATTTCTGGCTTAATTAATGAGTGTTACCGTCGTCTTGGTCTTAAAGACACAGTTATGTTTGCTGACCAAATTATGTACACCGGTTTCCATTATGCAATGAAGTCAGGTGTTTCAATCGGTATTGATGACTTAGTTATCCCACCGGTTAAAGCGCAGATCATTGAAGCAGCTGAAGCTGAAGTTACTGAAATCAACCAACAATTCCAATCAGGTCTTGTAACGGCTGGTGAAAAGTACAATAAAGTTATCGATATTTGGTCACGTGTAAATGAAAACTTATCACGTGAGATGATGTCTAACTTGTCGAAAGACACAGTTATTAATGCACAAGGTGAAGAAGTAGAGCAAGCGTCATTTAACTCAGTGTTTATGATGGCCGACTCAGGTGCTCGTGGTAGTGCTGCTCAGATCCGTCAGTTGGCGGGTATGCGTGGTCTAATGGCACGTCCAGATGGTTCAATCATCGAGACACCAATCACAGCTAACTTCCGTGAAGGTCTAAACGTACTTCAGTACTTCATCTCAACGCATGGTGCGCGTAAAGGTCTTGCCGATACAGCACTTAAAACAGCTAACTCTGGTTACCTAACGCGTCGTCTAGTAGACGTTGCACAAGATTTGGTAATCAATGAAGATGACTGTGGCACAGAAGATGGCTTAACAATGAAACCGCTTATTGAAGGTGGTGATGTTGTAGAAGCGCTTCGAGAACGTGTTCTAGGTCGTGTTGTTGCTGAAGATATTGTTATTCCAGGTACTAATACAGTACTAGTTGAGCGTAACATTATGCTTGACGAAAAACTGTGTGACCTTTTAGAAGAGCATTCAGTAGATGAAGTTCGCGTACGTTCTGTTATCACGTGTGATAATGACTTTGGTGTTTGTGCTAACTGTTACGGTCGTGACCTAGCACGTGGCCATATCATCAACGCAGGTGAATCAGTAGGTGTTATCGCGGCACAATCAATTGGTGAGCCAGGTACACAGTTAACGATGCGTACATTCCACATCGGTGGTGCGGCATCTAGAGCGTCTGCTGAGAATAATGTACAAGTTAAAACTAACGGTACATTAAAGCTTCACAACGCTAAGTACGTATTAAATACAGACGGTAAGATTGCTATTATTTCGCGTTCTACGGAAATTACTATCATTGATAGTTATGGCCGTGAAAAAGAGCGTTATAAAGTACCTTACGGTGCAGTATTAACAGTACAAGACAATGCAGAAGTTCAAGGTAACGACATCGTTGCTACTTGGGACCCGCATAGTCACCCAATCGTACTTGAGCATAAGTCAAAAGTATCGTTCAGCGATATCGATGACTCGAATACTGAAACACAGACAGATGAACTAACCGGTTTAACCCGTATAGTTGTTAAAGATCTTTCTAAAGCGAATGCGAAAGAACCTAAGCTTATCATTGAAAGTGAAGAGCGCGGCTTACAAGAAACACGTCTTCCTTCATTCACTACGATTGAAGTAATTGACGGCACGACAGTAAACCCAGGTGACGTATTAGCACGTATTCCGCAAGAAGGGTCGAAAACTCGTGATATCACGGGTGGTCTACCACGCGTAGCCGATTTATTCGAAGCTCGTAAACCGAAAGAACCAGCTATTTTAGCTGAAGTTACCGGTACAATTAGCTTTGGTAAAGAGACTAAAGGTAAGAAGCGTTTAGTTATTACTCCAGATGAAGGTGATCATTACGAAGAGATGATCCCTAAATGGCGTCAACTTAACGTGTTTGAAGGTGAACGAGTGTCTAAAGGTGAAGTTATCGCCGATGGTCCAGAATCACCGCATGACATCTTACGCTTACGTGGTGTGACTCATGTTGCTAACTACATTGTTAACGAAGTGCAAGAGGTTTACCGTTTGCAAGGCGTTAAGATCAATGACAAGCACATTGAAACTATTATTCGTCAAATGTTACGTAAATGTACCATTATGCACGGTGGTGATACTGACTTCTTAGCCGGTGAGCAAATTGAAGTGGCACGCGTTAATATCGCAAACCGCGACCTTGAAGCTCAAGGTAAGATCCCAGCTAAGTTTGAAATCCAGTTAATGGGTATCACAAAAGCATCACTAGCAACAGAATCTTTCATCTCTGCAGCCTCTTTCCAAGAGACAACACGTGTTTTAACCGACGCAGCAGTGAATGGTAAGAGCGATGAGTTACGCGGTCTGAAAGAAAACGTAATAGTGGGTCGTTTGATCCCAGCCGGTACCGGCTTTTCGTATCATCAAGAACGTATGGCTCGCCGTAAACAAAGCAAAGTAGTAGAAGAGCAGACTGTAAGTGCAGAAGAGGCAACTCAAGCGCTAACTGATGCTTTAAATGCGGATTTATCTGGAAATCAATAAACTAAACCAAATCAATAGATTAGGTTTTCGCAAGGTAGATATCTTCTACCTTGCGAGCGGTTTAGGTTGACAGGTCAATCTTTGCTCATTAAAATTCCGCCACCCATTTACCTGTGCGTTTAAAACAAACTTGTAAAAACGGGCGGATTTTTTTATTTTTTCAGTAGTAATTCTAATTTCAGGAGCTATTTAAATGGCAACTATTAACCAGCTAGTGCGTAAGCCACGCCGTAGCAAGGTTACGAAAAGTAACTCAGCTGCGCTTAAAGCGTGTCCGCAAAAGCGCGGTGTATGTACTCGCGTATATACAACTACACCTAAGAAACCAAACTCGGCGTTACGTAAAGTAGCTCGTGTACGTTTAACTAACGGTTTCGAAGTAACTTCATACATTGGTGGTGAAGGTCATAACCTTCAAGAGCACAGTGTAATCCTAATCCGTGGTGGTCGTGTTAAAGATTTACCAGGTGTGCGTTTTCACACCGTTCGTGGTGCACTTGACTGTGCAGGCGTTAGCGATCGTCGCCAAGCTCGTTCTAAATACGGTACTAAACGCCCTAAAGGCTAATAGTTCTCCGTTAGTAAGGCCAAGCACTAAATATTTTTAATTATTGTTTTGGGTTATTGACTCGATAAGAGCAAACCTGAATAAACCGGAGATACAAAATGCCTAGAAGACGCGTAATAGGTCAACGTAAAATTCTTCCAGATCCTAAGTTCGGATCGGAGCTTCTTGCGAAATTCGTAAACATCGTAATGTTAGATGGCAAGAAATCTACTGCTGAAAAAATCGTTTATGGTGCGCTAAATGTGGCTGCTGAGAAATCAGGCAAGTCGCACCTAGAAATCTTTGAAACGGCACTTGATAATATCCGCCCACAGGTAGAAGTTAAATCTCGCCGTGTTGGTGGTTCAACTTACCAAGTACCAGTTGAAGTACGTCCAGTTCGTCGTAACGCATTAGGTATGCGTTGGTTAGTAGACGCTGCTCGTAAGCGTGGCGAAAAATCTATGGGCTTACGTTTAGCTCAAGAAATCGTTGACGCTGCTGACAACAAAGGCACTGCGGTTAAGAAACGTGAAGACGTTCACCGTATGGCTGAAGCGAATAAAGCATTCGCTCATTACCGTTGGTAATCTGCCCTTAACCTTTAAGAGGATTTTATGGCACGTACAACTCCACTTGAGCGCTATCGTAATATCGGTATTTGTGCTCACGTAGATGCAGGCAAAACCACCACAACAGAACGTATTCTGTTTTACACGGGTCTTTCTCATAAGATCGGTGAAACGCATGATGGTGCTGCAACTATGGACTGGATGGAGCAGGAACAAGAGCGTGGTATCACAATCACTTCTGCTGCAACTACGTGTTTCTGGAAAGGGATGGACGCTCAATTTGACGCTCATCGTATCAATATTATTGATACTCCAGGACACGTTGATTTCACTATCGAAGTAGAGCGTTCTTTACGCGTATTAGATGGTGCGGTAGTTGTTCTTTGTGCTTCATCTGGTGTACAGCCGCAAACTGAGACAGTTTGGCGTCAAGCGAACAAATACGAAGTTCCAAGAATGATCTTCGTAAACAAAATGGATCGCACAGGCGCTGACTTCTTTGCAGTTGTTGACCAGGTGAAATCTCGTCTTGGAGCAACGCCTGTTCCAATTCAGTTGCCAATAGGCGCTGAAGACGGCTTTAAAGGTGTTATTGACCTGATTAAGATGAAAGCTATTAACTGGAACGAAGCGGACCAGGGAATGACTTTCACTTATGAGGCAATACCGGCAGAACTTCAGGAATTAGCCGATGAATGGCGCTCTCATTTAGTTGAAAGTGCTGCTGAAGCTACTGAAGAACTAATGGATAAATACTTAGAGGGTGAAGAGTTAAGTGAAGCCGAAATAAAAGAAGCTTTACGCCAACGTACATTAGCAAACGACATTGTTCCTATGACGTGTGGTAGCGCATTTAAAAACAAAGGTGTTCAAGCAGTGCTTGATTGCGTTGTTGAATACATGCCTGCTCCTACGCAAGTGAAACAAATTCAAGGTATCCTAGAAGATGGTACCGAAGAAGAGCGTCCTGCTGATGATAAAGCGCCGTTTGCTGCACTTGCATTTAAAATTGCAACGGACCCGTTTGTTGGCACCTTAACTTTTTTCCGTGTTTACTCTGGTACTGTTAAACAGGGTGACGCGGTATACAACCCAGTTAAAAGTAAGCGTGAGCGTCTTGGTCGTATCGTACAGATGCATTCAAACTCACGTGAAGAGATCAAAGAAGTCTTCGCAGGCGACATCGCGGCGGCTATTGGTCTCAAAGACGTAACAACAGGTGAAACACTGTGTGATCCGAAATCCATTATTACGCTTGAGCGTATGGAATTTCCTGAACCAGTAATCTCTGTTGCGGTTGAGCCTCGCACAATCGCTGACCAAGATAAGATGGGGATCGCGCTGGGTAAACTAGCGGCTGAAGATCCATCTTTTCGTGTACAAACCGACGAAGAATCGGGTCAGATTATAATATCTGGCATGGGTGAACTTCACCTCGATATCCTCGTCGAACGTATGAAACGTGAATTCAGTGTTGAATGTAACGTTGGTAAGCCGCAGGTTGCATACCGAGAAGCTATCCGTTCAACTGTTAAAGTTGAAGGTAAGTTTATACGTCAATCAGGTGGTCGTGGTCAATATGGTCACGTCTGGCTTAAACTTGAACCGATGGATATTACGGATGACGAAGCACCAATTTACGAGTTCGTTAACGAAACTGTAGGTGGTTCTATTCCCAAAGAATACGTCCCTGCGGTAGACAAAGGCATCCAAGAGCAAATGTCTCAAGGTGTGCTGGCAGGCTACCCATTACTTGGCGTTAAAGCGACTTTATATGATGGTTCATTCCATGATGTAGACTCGAATGAAATGGCATTTAAAATAGCAGGTTCATTGGCAATGAAGCAAGGCGCGCTGCAAGCGAGCCCGGTACTTTTAGAGCCAGTAATGAAGGTTGAAGTACTCACTCCTGAAGCAAACATGGGTGATGTAGTTGGTGACTTAAACCGTCGCCGCGGCATGATCGAAGGCATGGAAGATGCATTAGGTGGACTGAAGCAAATTAATGCACAGGTTCCCCTTTCTGAAATGTTTGGTTATGCTACTGACTTACGATCTGCAACACAGGGTCGTGCTTCATACTCTATGGAGTTTTTGAAGTACGCCGAAGCATCGAAACATGTTGCAGAGACAATAATTTCAGCTCGCGCTGTAATATGATTTTTAGCTTGTTTAACTCAATAGTGAGTTAGACTTTAATTTCTTTATAGGAATTTTTTAAGATGGCAAAAGCAAAGTTTGAACGCGTAAAACCGCATGTAAACGTAGGTACAATCGGCCACGTTGACCACGGTAAAACTACACTAACTGCAGCAATCACTAACGTACTTGCAAAAGTATACGGCGGTGTTGCTAAAGATTTCGCATCAATCGATAACGCTCCAGAAGAGCGCGAACGTGGTATCACTATTTCAACGTCTCACGTTGAATACGATACACCTACACGTCACTACGCACACGTAGATTGTCCTGGTCACGCCGATTATGTTAAAAACATGATCACTGGTGCTGCTCAAATGGATGGCGCTATCTTAGTAGTTGCTGCGACTGATGGCCCTATGCCACAAACGCGTGAGCACATCCTACTTTCTCGTCAAGTTGGCGTTCCTTACATCATCGTGTTCATGAACAAATGTGACATGGTTGATGACGAAGAGCTACTTGAGCTAGTAGAAATGGAAGTTCGTGAACTTCTTTCAGAATACGATTTCCCAGGTGATGACTTACCACTAATTCAAGGTTCAGCACTTAAAGCGCTTGAAGGCGAGAAAGAGTGGGAAGATAAGATTGTTGAGCTTGCAAACGCACTTGATTCTTACATTCCAGAGCCACAGCGTGACATCGATAAGCCATTCATCATGCCTATCGAAGACGTTTTCTCAATCCAAGGCCGTGGTACTGTTGTAACTGGTCGTGTTGAAGCTGGTATTATCCGCATCAACGACGAGATTGAAATTGTTGGTATCCGTGATACAACTAAGTCAATCTGTACTGGTGTTGAAATGTTCCGTAAACTGCTTGACGAAGGTCGTGCTGGTGAGAACATTGGTGCACTTTTACGTGGTACTAAGCGTGAAGACGTTGAACGTGGTCAAGTACTAGCTAAGCCTGGTTCAATCAAGCCACACACTACTTTTGAATCAGAAGTATACGTACTTTCAAAAGATGAAGGTGGTCGTCATACTCCATTCTTCAAAGGTTACCGTCCACAGTTCTACTTCCGTACAACTGACGTAACTGGTGACGTACAGTTACCAGAAGGCGTAGAAATGGTAATGCCTGGTGATAACGTTAAGATGACAGTAACTCTAATCGCGCCAATCGCGATGGACGAAGGTCTTCGTTTCGCTATCCGTGAAGGTGGTCGTACTGTAGGCGCTGGCGTTGTTGCAAACATCGTAGCGTAATAATTAGCCTAGCTAATTAGTACTAAAAAAACCGAGCTTACGCTCGGTTTTTTAATGCCTGATATAAAGTAAACCTTTTAGAACCTAGCTATAAAAAGAGTGCTTAGTGATTTTAAGAGGGGCTATTTAGGCAGGCTTACGATGGGGTAGCTAAGTGGTGTTTTGTCGCTGTGATTGATACTGTGTACTGTATTGGCATTGTAAGAAGTAAGGCTGGGCTGTAGTGCTAAATTAAAGTCCTGTTATTACCTTTGCTACATTAAGTCACTTAGGCTTGATTGGTTGGCTAATACTCTCTTTTAACTTTGGTCATTTATATTTATGGCTGGGATCAAAAACGCCAGCGTTAAGCTGGCGTTTGTTATGCGAGGTTAAAGCTATTATGCTTTAGGTCCTGCATTTTTAATTTCGTCTGATACGTCATATTTAGTGAAGTTTTCAGTGAAATCGGCTGCAAGTTTAGCTGCATATTCAGCATACTTAGCTTTGTCTTCCCAGGTATTAATTGGGTTAAGTAAGTTGCTGTCTACACCTGGAACGGCTACAGGTACGTCTAGGTTTAAAACATCAATGTGTTGAGTTTCTACGCCAACTAGTTTACCCGATACAATAGCATCTACTACAGCACGTGTAGTTGGAATATCAAAACGCTTACCAGTACCGTAAGGGCCGCCAGTCCAACCTGTGTTAACTAGGTATACTTTAGCGCCAAACTCACGTACACGCTTCATTAGAAGCTCAGCATAAACACCTGCTGGACGTGGGAAGAATGGTGCGCCAAAACAAGTTGAGAATGTTGACTCAATATCGCTTGTAGAACCAATCTCAGTAGAGCCTACTTTTGCAGTGTAGCCACTTAAGAAGTGAAATGCTGCCGCTTCTTCAGTCAATATTGATACTGGAGGAAGTACACCACTTACGTCACACGTTAAAAATACCACTGCTTTTGGCTCGCCTGCGCGGTTTTCTACTTTACGTTTTTCAACGTGCTCAAGAGGGTACGCAGCACGGCTATTTTGTGTAAGGCTAGTATCGTTAAAATCAGGTACACGATTTTCATCAAGCACTACGTTTTCTAAAATAGTACCAAAGCGGATCGCATCCCAAATAACAGGTTCATTTTTTTGTGATAGGTCGATACATTTAGCGTAACAGCCGCCTTCAATGTTAAACACACTACCAGGTGCCCAACCGTGTTCGTCATCGCCAATTAAAAAGCGAGTTGGATCTGCTGAAAGAGTTGTTTTACCTGTACCAGATAAGCCAAAGAATAAAGCGGTATCGCCTGCTTCACCTACGTTTGCAGAGCAGTGCATTGGTAATACACCTTTCGCTGGAAGTAGGAAGTTCTGTACAGAGAACATTGATTTTTTCATTTCACCGGCATAACGCATGCCAGCAAGTAATACTTTACGTTGTGCAAAGTTAATGAGTACCGTACCGTCACTGTTTGTGCCATCGCGCTCAGGCTCACATACAAATGAAGGAACGTTCATTACTTGCCACTGAGGTACGTCAGATGAGTTGTAAGATTTAGGTTGAATAAACATATTTTTAGCAAAAATATGATGCCATGCAGTTTCTGTAGTAACAACAACAGGTAGATAGTGCTCTGGATCAGCGCCTACTTCAAGGTGAGAGATGAAGTGATCATTACTTTGTACATACGCTTCTACGCGTGCCCACAAAGCATCAAACTTATCTGCGTCGAATGGGCGATTTACGTTGCCCCATTGGATTTCGTTTTCAGTACTAGATTCTTGAACAATAAAGCGATCTTTTGGAGAACGACCGGTGCGATGACCAGTATTTGCTACAAAAGCACCATTGGCTGCTAAAGTACCCTCGCCACGACGGATCGCGTGTTCGACAAGTTCAGCTGCAGTTAGATCGACAAAACGAGTAGCGCTTGAAGTCATGTTTATACCTAAATTGTGTGAGATTGAACGGGATAGCCTGGGTCTTGTTAACCTTTAAGCTGCGATTATAGTAACAGATGAGCTAAGGATATTCGAGCTTATGAAGGTGTTAAAAACACATATATTGGGTAAAAAACATGAATAATTTCAATGACACCGGTATCATAAAAACGGCTATTTTTATGATACCGGTGTCATTTTAAAATTATAAAAAAAGCCGCATAGCATGTGACTTTTTTATAATTTAGATTTAATGCGTGATTAGTTAAAAATGTTTTTCACATCTTGCTCATCAAAAAGATAATCTTTTAGACAGTAATGGCAGCTAATTTTGATTTCGCCATGCTCAGCAACATCATCAAGTAGCGCTTGTTGGCCAATATTAACTAATGCAGTCATGGTTTTTTCGCGGGTACAACCACACTTAAATTGAATGCTTTGTGGCTCAAACACACGCGGGTTATCTTCGTGGTACAAACGAGTTAGTACGGAGTTAGCATCAAGCTCTAATAGTTCTTCATCTTTAATGGTATGGCTAAGAGCTTCTAAGTGGGCAAAGTCTTCAATAGATTTTTGTTTATCAACGGGTAAAACTTGTAAAAATAAACCACAAGCTTTGGCATTTCCCTCGGTTGTATCGGTTGCAAACCAAAGACGCGTTTTTAATTGCTCTGATTGCTCAAAGTAAGCCTCTATACATTCACTTAAGGTTTCATGCTCTAAAGGCACTATACCTTGATAGCGCTCCCCTTTAGTTGGCGTAATAGTAATAACCATATAGCCTTGGCCTATCAACTCTTTTACTGTGCTACCTGTTACTTCACTTTGTAAGCGAGCTATACCACGCATGTTTTGTTTATCGTCGCCATTAATTACCGCGTATTTAACCGGCCCATCACCTTGTAGTTGAACCGCTATTTCGCCTTCAAATTTTAAGGTGGCTGTTAATAAACAGGTCGCAACAAGCAGTTCACCCAATAATGCTTTAACTGCATCAGGGTAATTATGATTGGCGATCATTTCGTTGTAGGCATTCTCAATTTGTACGAGTTCGCCACGAACATCGAGATTGTCGAATAAATAACGGTGGAGTAAATCTTGTTGCATGAGCGACTATACCTAACTTAATTTCAATTTTAAAAGTTCGCGTCTTTGCTTCTTATCCGGTTTTTTATCCGGATGAGGTGCAAAAAGGCTGTTATTTTTGCGCGCGATAGAATTTTCTTCGCGTTTAGCAATACTGGCATCAGATTCTTGATACAAGGTCTGTGCAATGGGGGCGCTTTGGCGTTTTTCAAGTATTTTGAGCACAGTTACTATTTTTTCATCTACCCCTTGGGCTAATTTTATAGTTGCGCCTATTTCTACTATTTTGCCTGCTTTGGTACGCTGGCCATTATAATGTACTTTTCCGCCTTGTACCATTTCGCGAGCCGCAGCACGTGTTTTATAAAATCGTGCCGCCCATAACCATTTGTCTAATCTAATTTTTAGCTCATCTTTATGTTCTAAATTAGGGTTAGCATTACTTTTTTTAGCCATAAAGCACCTTTAATAAGTGTTTGCCTAGATTTTAAAATTTACCATAAAAGCTATTTGCGATGAAGGATTACTACAACAGCTGTTTTTATGCAGCGGCTAAATTAAAATCAATCTGTTTACAAAGTTTAATATTAGCATGCTTGTTGAATGAAAAATGAAAAGGTACTATGCATAGCGATTAGGTAAAAACTAAAATAAGAATACTATTTATGGAACAGCAAGTTCAACAATTTAAACATTTTATAAGCCGTTTACCGCATGCCAAATTGAGTGCGGTTGTTACATTATTAGTTGTTGTTTATATTGCTTTTTTATCGTCTAAACTCGTTTGGCTTATGTGGCCAAATCCTATTGTGTCACCACTCACGCCAATCTACTACGGACAACATTCAACTGCAGCAAGTAACAATTATTCTCAACATATAATTGAGCAATTTATATTTGGTAAAATAATTGTTAAAAGCAAGAGCGATGATCACGCTGCAAAAGTTGTAAATGATGCCCCTGAAACGCGCTTAAGTATTAATCTTACTGGTATTGTAGCGGTAAATAACGACGATAAAGCGGGGCTCGCTATTATAGAGTCACAAGGCAAGCAAGAAACCTACTTAGTAGATGAAGCAGTGCAAGGGACGCGAGCTAAACTAGCGCAGATATTACCTGACCGCGTTATTTTAACGGTAAACGGACGATTTGAAACATTAATGTTAGATGGTCTCGACTTTACAAAAACAGTATCTATGCCGGTTTTAGCTGCACGTGATGAAGCTGAAATGGGCCCACAATTAGGGCCTGCCCCAAGTGAGCAACAAATAGATGTAACTGCCGATCCACACATTAAGCAGGCTTTAATCGAAACCCGTGAAGAGTTGCTCGAAGAGCCCGGTAAGTTATTTGACTATATTCGCGTGTCACAAGCGATGAGCGATGGGGAACTTATTGGTTATCGCTTGAGTCCAGGTAAAGAGCCTGAGCTATTTAAGCAGATGGGATTACAAAATAACGATTTAGCTGTTGCAATTAATGGCTATCAACTAACAGATTTAAAACAGGCCATGGCAGCCATTAATGAGCTGCGTAACAGTACAGATGCCACTATCACTATTGAACGTGATAACCAGCAAATAGACGTACAATTTAGTCTGCAATAACTTAGCATTGGAGTTTTAATATAATGGTTCAGGCGCTACACCTCACAAAAATTAAAAAAGGGTTAGCTAAGTACGCAGCACTTTTTCTAGCAGCAAGCATTTCGTTTTCTGTTGCTGCTGTTGAATACGCTGCTAACTTTAAAGGCACTGATATTAATGAGTTTATTAATATTGTTGGTAAAAATCTTAATAAAACAATAATTATTGACCCTAACGTACGTGGCAAAGTAAATGTGCGTAGTTATGAGTTAATGGGCGAAGCGCTTTATTATCAATTCTTTTTAAATGTATTAGAAGTTTATGGCTATTCAGCCATTGAAATGGACAATAATATAATAAAAATTGAAAAAAGCTCGGATGCTAAAAAGTCAAACGTACCGCTAATTACTGATGGCAGTGAAGCCAGTGGCGATATGATGATTACCCGAGTTGTACGGGTTAAAAACGTAAGCGTGCAAGAGCTAGGTCCTTTGGTTCGTCAATTTAGCGACCAAAAAGATGGCGGCCATGTTGCCAACTTTAATGCCGCAAACGTAATGATGCTTACCGGGCATGCTGCATCGGTAAACCGCTTAGTTGAAATAATACGCTCGGTTGATCAAGCGGGCGATAAGCGTGTTGATATTGTAAAGCTTAAATTTGCTACCGCAGATGATGTGGTATCTGTAGTTGATAATATTTATAAAGACAGCGGAAAAGGCAGTATTCCAGAGTTTTTAATACCTAAAGTGGTTGCCGATGGCCGTACTAACAGCGTTATTGTTAGTGGCGAAGGCCAAGCACGCACCCGTGCTATTGAGCTTATTAAGCGCTTAGACGGTGAGCTTGAAAGCCAAGGGAACACTAAAGTATTTTATCTAAATTACGCAAAAGCAGAAGATTTAGTTAAAGTATTGCAAGGTGTTAGTAAGTCGCTAACAGATGACACTCAAGGCGGCAGCGCAACCAAAACACGTACTCGCAGTAACAACGACACCAGCATAGAAGCCCACCCCGATTCAAACTCATTAATTATTACAGCACAACCCGATACTATGCGCTCGCTTGAGTCAGTTATAGAGCGTTTAGATATTCGCCGTGCGCAAGTATTGGTTGAAGCAATTATAATTGAGGTAATGGAAGGCGACGGGATTAACTTTGGTTTGCAGTGGATTTCTGAGCAAGGCGGTATGCTGCAGTTTAATAATGGCACAACTGTACCGGTTGGTGCGTTAGCTGTAGCGGCTGAGCAAGCACGTGATACTACCGTCTCTAAAAATATAATTGGCACCGAAACCGGCACTGTTACTCAGGTTGATGAAACCACTCAGGGTGACTACGGCCCATTAGCATCATTACTCGGTGGCATTAATGGTTTAGCCATGGGGGTGATAAAAAATGACTGGGGCGCAATTGTTCAAGCCGTTTCGACCGATAGTAATTCAAATATTTTGGCGACTCCCTCTATTACTACTATGGATAATGAAGAAGCGTCTATTTTAGTGGGTCAAGAAGTGCCCATAATTACTGGCTCGCAAACGGGTAGCAATAACGCCAACCCATTTCAAACCGTTGAACGCCAAGAAGTGGGTATAAAGCTTAAAGTAACCCCGCAAATTAACGACGGCTCTGCTGTGCAGTTAACCATTGAACAAGAAGTGTCGAGTGTAAGTGGTGCTACTGCTGTTGATATTTCAGTTAATAAGCGTTCAATTAAAACCACGGTAATGGCCGATGATGGCGGTATGGTGGTGCTTGGCGGCTTAATAGATGAAGACGTACAAGAAAGTGTGTCTAAGGTGCCACTACTAGGCGACATTCCTATTTTAGGTCACTTATTTAAATCAACTAATACCACACGACGTAAGCGTAACCTGATTGTATTTATTCGCCCGACTATTATTCGCGACGGAATTAGCATGAATAAGTTGAGCTTTAATAAATATAACTTTATTCGTGGCGAGCAATTTAAGCAGCGCGAAGATGGTATAGAGTTAATGCCAAGAACCGACACGCCTATTTTACCCGAGTGGAATGATGAGCTAATACTGCCACCTACGTATGAAGAGCATTTACGCAAACAAAATGCACAAGAGCGTAAAGATGACTAAGGCGATTGCAGAGATAAATCAAGATGTGGTTCATCCTAATGTGCATCATCCGGACGAGCTATTAACCAGTGACGACTTAGTTGAGCTGCCCGCTAAACGTTTGCCTTTTTCATACGCACGGCGAGCCGGAGTGTTGCTGAGTAAAAATAAAGAGCAGCGCATAGTGTATTACCGTGGCGAACTTGATATTGACGTACTGTTAGAAGTACGCCGTATTGCAGGACATGGTTTTACGCTTGAGCAGATTGATGATGACAAGTTTGAGCTACTGCTAGAGGCTTCGTATCAGCGAGATAGTTCTGAAACGCAACAAATGATGGAAGACATTGGCAACGAAGTTGACTTGTTTTCATTAGTAGACGAACTGCCACAAACCGAAGATTTACTGGCAGGCGATGATGATGCGCCAATTATTAAGCTTATAAATGCGATGCTCAGTGAAGCAATTAAAGAGGGTGCGTCTGATATTCATATTGAAACCTTTGAGCAAGAACTGGTTATTCGCTTTAGGGTTGATGGTGTATTAAAAGAGGTACTTAAACCTAATCGTAAATTAGCATCCTTGCTGGTATCGCGAATTAAGGTAATGGCTAAGCTCGATATTGCCGAAAAACGTATACCACAAGATGGCCGTATTAGTTTGCGTATTGCAGGGCGTGCAGTTGATGTACGGGTATCAACCATGCCATCGAGTTTTGGTGAGCGTGTTGTGCTGCGTTTACTGGATAAAAATAACGCGCACTTAAATCTTGAAGATTTAGGTATGACCGCACAAAACCGTGAATTGTTTGCAAATTTAATTAGTAAACCTCATGGCATTATTTTAGTAACCGGGCCTACAGGCTCTGGTAAAAGTACCACCTTGTACGCAGGTATGAGTCAAATAAACTCTCGCGATCGTAATATTTTAACGGTTGAAGACCCCATTGAATACGAAATACCGGGCATTGGCCAAACGCAAGTAAATACTAAAGTAGGTATGACCTTTGCGCGTGGCTTACGGGCTATTTTACGTCAAGATCCCGATGTAGTGATGGTTGGTGAAATACGCGACCTAGAAACCGCTCAAATTGGTGTGCAAGCATCATTAACCGGTCACTTAGTAATGTCTACGTTGCATACAAATACTGCTTCTGGCGCTATTACTCGTATGGAAGATATGGGAGTGGAGCCATTTTTACTGTCATCGTCGTTACTCGGTGTGTTATCGCAGCGACTAGTACGCACACTGTGTAAAAGCTGTAAAAAAGAACATGTAGCCGATGAGCGCGAGTGCCAGTTATTAGGCGTACCGTTTGAAAGCAAACCAACTATACACCGTGCAGTAGGGTGTGAGGCATGTAACTTTAATGGTTATAAAGGCCGTACTGGTATTCATGAGTTATTAGTGGTGGACGAAACCATTCGTGAAATGATCCACAATGGTAAGGGCGAGCAAAGCGTTGAAAAATACATTCGCAAGCTCAGTCCAAGTATTCGTCAAGATGGCTGTAGCCGTGTACTTGCAGGTAAAACAACACTTGAAGAAGTATTGCGTGTTACCCGTGAGGAAGGCTAATAATGGCAGCATTTGAATACCGTGCCTTAGATGGCCGAGGCAAAGAAAAAAAAGGCATTTTAGAAGCGGATACAGCAAAACAAATTCGCCAAATATTACGCGATCAAAAATTAACGCCGCTCGAAGTTGTACCCGCGGCGCAAAGTGATAAACAGGTTAAAGGCCAAAAAACGTCATTACTTGGCGGTTTGTTTAAACCTACTATATCAACCTCAGATTTGGCGCTTATAACTCGCCAGTTAGCAACACTCATTCAATCGGCTCTGCCAGTTGAGGGTGCGGTAATGGCTGTGGCTGAGCAATGTGAAAAACCACGTTTAAAACGCATGCTGATGTCGGTTCGCTCAAAAGTAGTGGAAGGGTATACCCTTGCCGACGGTATGAGTGAGTTTCCGCATGTGTTTGACGATTTATACCGCGCTATGGTTGCCGCAGGCGAAAAGTCAGGGCATTTAGACCAAGTACTAAACCGGCTTGCCGATTACACCGAACAGCGCCAATATATGCGCAGTCAAATAACGCAAGCTATGGTGTACCCCATTATTTTAGTGGTGTTTGCTATTGCAATTGTGTCGGTTTTATTAGGTACTGTAGTACCTAAAATACTTAAAACGTTTGAGAAAACCAAGCAAGTACTCCCTTGGACCACTGAGTGGGTAATGGCGGGAAGTCATTTTGTACAAAATTATTGGTTTATTAGTTTAATTGTAATAACGGGCCTAGCGATAGGGATTAAGCATGCTTTAAAACAGCCTAAAATTCGTTTTTGGTGGGATGATAAAATATTGCATATGCCCGGTATTGGTAAAGTAGCTAGAGGTATTAATACCGCCCGCTTTGCCCGAACTTTAAGTATTTTATCATCAAGCTCGGTACCGCTACTTGAAGGTATGCGTATTGCGGGTGGAGTGCTGATCAACGAAAGAATTAAAAAAGCAGTTGCCGATGCAGCGGATAGAGTAAGCGAAGGGGCAAGTTTAAGAGCGGCCTTACAGCAAACTAAATTGTTTCCGCCAATGATGCTACATATGATAGCCAGCGGTGAAAAATCTGGCGAGCTGGAGCAAATGTTAGAACGCGCTGCTAATAACCAAGATCGCGAATTTGAAAGTATGGTTAATGTATCGCTAAAACTATTAGAACCCGCAATGATCGCTTTAATGGCGGTTATTGTATTATTTATAGTAATGGCAATTTTACAGCCAATTATGGCAATGAATAAAGCTGTAGGGCTTTAACTTAAAAGTAAATTAATGGTTTAATAAACCATTGTTTAGTGTTTTTAGAATAATGAGGTAATTACGTGAATAAACAATCAGGTTTTTCTTTGCTAGAAGTGATGGTCGTACTGGTTATAATTGGCATGATCATGTCAATTGTGGCACCTAATATTATGGGTCAACAAGAAGAGGCCGCTATCGATAAAGCACACTTAGATATTCAGCAGCTTGAAGATGCAATGAGCCTTTATAAGCTTAAAAATAAAAGCTACCCAAGTACCGAGCAAGGCCTAGAAGCATTGGTTAATAAAACCAGCATAGAGCCAATACCAAAACGTTTTCCAGATGGTGGCTTTATTAGTAAATTACCAGAGGATCCGTGGGGCAATACTTATCAGTTAATTAGCCCAGGAGAAATTGGTAAATTTGATATTTTTTCTTTAGGTCCAGATGGCCAAGCAGGCACCGATGACGACATTGGTAACTGGGATGAAGAAAAACAGTAATGGCCATCAATCGCGCAGTGTATTTATATACTAATACCCAGGGCTTACTATGCAAGTAAGCTCTGGGAGATTGCGTGCAAAAAGCCGCGGCTTTAGTTTAATCGAAATTTTAGTGGTATTAGTGATCATCGCTTTTGCCACAAAAATGGTGGTATATAGCTTAGAAGGCGGCGCTGAGGATGAGTTAGATACTCAAGCGCTTAGGCTGCATACCACCATTAATATGGCATCAGAATTTGCTATTTTAAACCAAGTTGAATTGGGTTTTCATATAGACAACAACGTATTTGAGTTTTTAGTTTTTGATGGTGAAAAGTGGGTAAACTTTGTCAGAGAAGCATTATTTGAGCCGGTTGAATTTGATCCACGCTTTAAACTAGCGCTTAACCTAGACGACTTAGCTTGGGCGCAAGATAACTTACTCGAGCAAGCAAATTGGCGTGAGCTAATGAGCGGCGACGAAGACAGCTTATTGGAGCTTAAAAAGTTTAAAATTCCGCAAGTGCTAATACTATCTTCGGGCGAAGTAAGTGCATTTCAATTAACACTCGAATTAAAAGAGCAAAGCGAGCCGGTTTACTTTATTGAAGGCGAGTTTACTGCGCCAGTGAATTTACGCCGAGAGCCCGAATAATGCGCCAGTATAATAAAGGTTTTACTTTACTTGAAGTGCTAGTGGCATTGAGTATTTGTGCTATGGCAGGTATTGCAGCAATGCAAGCAACCAGTGAACACATTCATCATCTATCTAGCATAGAAGAGCAAACTTACGCCTCATGGGTTGCCGAAAACATTATGGTAGAGCAGCGTACCAAAGGCGAACAATGGGAAGGGAAAGACGGCGTGCGCGGTAGTGAAGTTATGGCGGGTGTTGAATGGTTTTGGCGCCAAGATATAGGTAAAACCGCAGATAAAGACTTTGTAAAATTAACCATTAATATATTTAGTGATGAAAAATACGAACACTCAATATATGAGCTGGCAACTTATTTAAATAAAGGCAAAAAATAAGTGAAGCAACGCGGATTTACCTTACTTGAAGTGATGGTAGCCTTGGGGATTTTAGGCTTTGTTATTATGGCCACGCACCAAATACTAGATACCACTACCCGCGCCAAAGAGGCTTCGGATGATAAAATAGCCGAGCTAAATGGTTTGCAAACCACCTTTAGGTTAATGGATCAAGATTTTAGTCAAATGACCAAACGTGCTGTACGCAATGAAGCAGGCGATGTGCAAGAGCAGTATTTGCTAGCCGGACGCTATGTTTTAGATAGCCAATATGATGGCATTGGCTTTGTGCGCGACGGCTGGATAAATCCAATTAATTTATTACCACGCTCAGAATTACAAGCTGTGGGTTATCGCGTAATAAACGACAACTTGGAGCGAGTGTACCGGGTATATGTTGATCAGCTTGACAATATGGAGCCGCGTGTACAGGTTGTTTTAAAAAACATTGAAGAGCTAAAGTTTGAATTTTTAGACGATAAAAACGAATGGCAAGCTAAGTGGCAAATTAAAGCACTTCCTAAAGCGGTTGCTGTTACGCTGCAACAAATAGAGGCAGAGCCAATTAGGCGAGTATTTTTAGTGCCAGGACAAGGTAAAGAAATTCTACCATCGAGCCCATCAACTGATGATGCACTGGCCGATGAAGGTAACCCGCAAGAAGGTGGGCAGTAATGGGGCTGCGTTCTTCTCGTGGAGCCGCACTTGTTATTGTGCTGTTTATTGTTGCATTAGCGGCCATTTTAGCCGTAGAAATGAGTGCTAACTTAATGGTGCAAGTGCAAAAAAGTACTAACTTACAGGGTCATCAACAAGCTAAGTGGTATGCCTATGGTGCAGAAGAGCTTGCCATAAAAGCGCTGATTAAAAGCAAAAGAGACGATCCTGACAAAACCACGTTAGATCAAATATGGGCGCAGCAAGGCGATATACCTTACCCAGTTGATAACGGCACACTAAGCGGAAAAATAACGGATTTACAAGCATGTTTAAACTTAAATGCTATAGCCGTAGAACCAGATTTAAATAGTGCTAGCAAAACCAATCCAGCGCACAAGGCCTTGTTCGCATTACTTGAAAATATTGAAGATTTACCGGCACAAGAGTCAGAGGAAACCATGGCTGACAGTGTGTTTGATTGGCTAGACGAAAACAGCATTACATACCGTTCAGGAGCAGAAGAAGGGGAATACTTGTCGCGTCAATTTCCGTACATGACCGCAAATAGCTTATTTGCATCAACCTCAGAGCTGCGTTTGGTTAAAGGTTTTAACCCATTAGTAATGGAAAAAGTGCTGCCTTATGTTTGTGTAATACCTGGTAGCACTTTATTGTCTATTAATGTGAATACCTTAGCAGCAGAGCAAGCACTCATTTTAAGTACCCTTATAGATGAGCTAAGTGTATCGGGTGCTGAAGCTGTGATTGCTGCTCGCCCAGATGCAGGCTTTGAAAGTAAAGCTGCCTTTTTTGAACAAGTTCAGCAGCAAGGCGGGCAAAACGTCAAAGCGGTAGAAAAATTGTTTAGTATTAATAGCGAATATTTTAAATTACAAACGCAGGCAAACTTTGTTGATCTGCGTTTTTCGATGACCACATTACTGCACGCCAAAGATGGCGACGTAACGATACTGGCGCGAAAATTTGGAGGCGTACAGTGACAGAAATACTGTTGATCCGCACGGGTCAAACCGAACAAGAGTTACTTAATTGGTTAATATACTCACCACAAGAACAACAAATAATAGCCAGTGGTGAGCTAGTTAATGCCAGTTATTTAAACGAACTGAGCGAAAAATCGCTAGGGCGCGAAGTCGTTGTATTATTGCCTTGTGACCAAGTGCAATTAAAAACGGTAATGCTACCGACTAAATGGAATCGTAAGTTAGAGCAAGCTTTGCCTTATATGCTCGAAGAAGATATAGCGTGCGATATAGATGAGCTATTTATTGCTGTAGGTGAGCCAGTGATGATTGGCGAGCAGCATGCTGTTCGTGTTGCTATGACCGACCGCGAATGGTTTGAGGCGTGGCTAGCGCTATTTGCAGAGCATAATTTATCGGTATATAAAATATTACCCGATGCTTTGTTATTACCCCCAGCAGATGAGGACACAGTAACGGCAATAGCACTTAATAATCAGTGGTTATTTAAACAAGGCCCATGGCGTATAAGTGCAGTAGAGACGAGCTGGTTAAATGGTTACTTAACAGCAATGGGTAATCCAGATGTAAAGCATTTTAGTCCGGCGACTCAGTTTCCTGAAACGGTAAACTTACAGGCTCAAACCAGTGATTACGACCTACCGCTGGCCTTATTTGCTAAGCAATTAGAGCATACTAAGTTTAATCTTCGCCAAGGTATGTATCAGCTTAAAAAGAAAAGCACCTTATGGTGGGGGTACTGGAAAAGTGCTGCCATTATTACCAGCGTTGCCTTAGTAGCGAGTATTACGATTAAAGCTATAGAGTTGCATCAGCTAAATACCCAGTTAGAACTTGCTAAAGCACAGGTAATTGAGCACTACCAAAAGGCATTTCCGGGAACTAAGGTTCGCCCACATCTTATTAAAAACCAAATTAAAGGTGCACTGGCAAAAATACAAGATACCAGCGACGCTGGATTTTTAGAGTTAACCACAGAGTTAGTGGGGGTGTTTTCGCAGGTAAGTAATTTTACCCCTGAAACACTGCGTTATGACAAAAAACGTAATGAATTACGTATGAGAGCACGCGCAAAAGACTTTCAAACCTTTGGTAAAGTTAAAGCCATACTTGAACAGCAAGGGTTAACGGTTGATCAAGGCTCGTTAAGTAACGATGGTGACTTTGTAGTTGGCGAAATTAAACTGCGAGGTGCAGTATGAAACAGCAGTTAATTAAATATTGGCGCTCACTAAAAGAGCAAGAGCAGCAGTTAATAATCGTTGCGAGTGGTATTTTTATTGTGTTTATTTTAGTGATGGGCATTTTTAGACCCTTAAATAATGCAATAGCAAGTGCCGAGCAATCGCAATTAAAACAGCAAGAGCTACTAGTGTGGGTTGATGAAAGTATTGTAAAGCTCAAGGCCGCTGGTAATACACAAGTGGTTAATAGTCAAAACATTAGCCAAATAGTTAACGCCACCCGCGGACGCTATAAAATAAATATTAGTAAAATGCAGCCAAGTAATAACTCGCTACGTTTAACGCTCGACTCAGTAGAGTTTAATCAATTAATACTGTGGCTTGATGAACTGGTCAATCAACATGGTCTACGGGTCGAAAATTTAGATTTGAGCCGTGACGATAAGTCGGGCTATGTACGTGTTAGCCGTTTGCTATTAGAGAAGTAATGAATGAAAAAAATAATAACCTTATCCATTGTATTTTTACTTAGTTTTATTGTGTTTTGTATTATTAAGTTACCTGTAGCGGTGGCCATTGACCTAGCAAAACCTTATTTTCCTAAGCAACTTGAAGTAGGGCAAAGTGTTGGCACTATTTGGCAAGGGCAAATGATGCAAGTGCGCTACCAAGGTGAGCAATTAAATAATGTGCGTTGGGATGTTGCCGGGTGGGCATTATTTACCGGTAAGTTAAATGCCAATGTAAAATTTGGTGACCCACGTGAGCGCAGTGATATATCGGGTTATGCAGATGTGAGCTTTGGTTTATTTAATAAGCAAGTGAAAGTAACCAATGGATTAGTGCGCTCAACAGTTGAAAGAGCGATGCAACGCATACAACTTCCGTTACCTGTAACCGCTAAAGGTCGTGTGATCTTGGAATTGGCAGAGTATACATCGGGCGCACCTTATTGTGAGTCACTGCAAGGCGAGATAGCGAGCCCTAATATTGACGTACAAGGTTTGAACGGTTGGTTTAATATAGGCCCGCTTGGTGGTAACCTAAGCTGTAAATCGGGCGACATAGCCATACTTATCGACCCAGATAACACCTTAGGGCTTGAAGCTGATGCAACCCTAAAAGCTAATTTTGACTTTAAAGTATCAGGCTATGTAAAGCCCGATGCCACGTTGCCAAAAGATGTACATGATGCGGTTAAGTTTTTAGGTCGTCCAGATAATCAAGGCCGTTACCCGCTCAACTTTTAATGTTTAATATAAAGAGTTTTAATGCAATTACCCCAATTTACTGAGCAGCACGCTAAGCAGCTCAGCACATTTTTAGACACCCAGTCTCAAGCGATGACGCTAACGCAAAGCCAAGGTTATTTATTTGGCGTAATTTGCTCTCCTGAGCCTCTAGACGTACATGAGTGGATGGCAGCAATTTTGCCTAATACAGCTAATAATGTAGATGAAGAAATGCTATTTTTATTTATGGCGCTATACCATCAAATTAGCGAGCAAGTATTTGAAGTAGGCTATAAATTACCAGCACAATATAATTACGAATTTTGCAGTAATTGGAGCGCAGGTTTTGTAACGGCAACAACGTCATATACTCAAAAGTTATTAAGTTCAACCGCGTTAGAGGCAGAATATAAACAAGCCCTCGAAAGCGCTCAAGCCACATTAAGCTTTTTTGCACTTGATGGGCAAACCATTAGCCAAATAGCGTTACAAAACAGTATTGATGAGCAGTTACTTTGCCAGCAGCAATATGAGCTAATGGGCGACTTTGCGCTAGGCTTTGCAGAGCTAGTGGAAATAGTCGCACTTAATAGTGGCTTGTATACAGATGAAGGATGGGAAGAGTAGTTTAGGCGCAGTAATGAGTTGAGCTTAAAATATAGCCGTGAAATAAATTTAAGCGCCTAGCTCTAATATAATATCAGTGCAGCCTTGCTTGCACTTAATCAGCCCTTTGCCCGGCTCGCTGGTGGCTAAGTCGAGTGTTAAAACCCCATTACATTGTTCGCACTTTAGCGTTTTACCTTGCGTGAGTTTTTTAAGCATATTACGTTGCTGGTGAAATGAGTCGCTGGCCTTTTTATTTAATCCAGAAAAGTCCATTATTTACCTCGCATGTGTTCTAGTGAGCCGGATACTATTTTACATACAGTATTTAAGCGCTCATCATAAAAATATAGGTTTAAGTCGCGCTCACGGCAGTAGCGTAAGTGAAATAATCTTATTGAGTCATCGGTAGTAAATGTTTTTTCGGTGTACTCACGCTCAGATTCAGACAGTGTTAACTGCGCACTAATTTCGTTTTTAGCCATACTGGCAGTAGGGCTGCGATTCACTTTGCTCGCATCACTTAAAAAGTCAATACCATCGTTAAATAACCGCTCACGAGGTTCTTTCACCAAAGGGTGATCGACTGTGAAAAAGGCGAGGACTACTATTACCAAAATAATAAATTTTTTCATAGTTGGGTAAACTTTGATCCAAATAACATAAAATGATGCTGCAGTGTAATAAAATGCATTTGAAAAGCAAGTAACTAAAGTGAATAAATTATTAGCGATCTATGCCAGTAATTTTAGTCAATATTGTTATAATAGCTAACAGCAGTTAGATATTTCTGAAATATCTGAAAGTATTCAAGTCTAGTTATAAATATTATACGTAATAAGTACGTTATTACACTATAAGGTAAACCTTGAATATAGCTGAATTTTTATTTCCAAGCGGTGTTGAGGAACTTCGATGGACAAACAAATTAAAGTAAAAAATATACCAGTTGAAGTAAAGATTCAAAAGCCGGATCTTAGCGGGCAACAGGATCGGTTTAATCCACGTAATCGTATTTACGTGCGTGCTGTTAATGGCTTGCACCAACTTCTTAGGCAGCGAATTGGCTTTTTAGGTCTGTTGGCATTTATGCTGCTACCTTGGATAAATTTTAATGGTGAGCAAGCCGTTTTATTTGATTTAATAGGTCAAAAATACAACATTTTTGGTTTAACCCTGTGGCCGCAAGACTTTACCATACTCGCCTTTATTTTTATGTTGGCCGCGTTTGCTTTGTTTTTGGTCACTACATTTTATGGACGAGTGTGGTGTGGTTATACCTGCCCACAAACGGTGTGGACTTTTACCTTTATTTGGTTTGAAGAAAAGTTTGAAGGTACGGCAAACCAACGTAAAAAGCTCGACCAACGAGCAATGGACTTTGATAAGTTTTGGCGCAAAACCGCTAAGCACACCAGTTGGATTTTGTTTTCTTTATATACAGCAATTACATTTGTTGGTTACTTTACCCCTATTCGTGAGCTACTCCCTGACTTTGTTACCTTTAATGCCGGTAGCTATGCTTTAATGAGCATTATCTTTTTTGCTGCTTGTACATACGGTAATGCTGGGTGGATGCGCGAAATTATGTGTTTACATATTTGCCCATACTCACGTTTTCAGTCAGCCATGTTTGATAAAGATACCTATACAGTATCGTATGATGAAAAACGCGGTGAAAGCCGTGGCCCACGCTCGCGCAAAGTGGCACATGAAGATTTAGAAATAGGCGACTGTATTGACTGTAATTTATGCGTGCAAGTGTGCCCAACCGGTATAGACATACGTAATGGCTTACAAGCAGAGTGTATTAACTGTGGCGCTTGTATTGATGCATGTGATGGGGTGATGGATAAAATGAATTATCCACGCGGACTTATTTCTTATACCACTGAGCGAAACTTAGAAACGCCAGAGAATAAAACCAACCCACTGCGGGCAAAAATTATTGGTTATATAGTGATCCTGGTTATTTTAACCAGTGCCTTGGTTGCCAATATTGCGCTGCGTAAAACGATGGAATTTGATATTATTCGCGATCGTAATCAGTTATATAGGGTTAATTTTGAAGGGTTGGTAGAAAACACCTACACCTTAAAAGTGATCAACAAAGCGCAGTATGAGCAAACCTTTACAATTAAAGTGCAAGGGCTCGATAACTTTAAGTACATAGGTAAACAAACGTTTAGGGTTAACGCAGGGCAATCGCACAATGTGCCTTTATCACTGGTTATGGATCCGTATGACTTAAAAGCGCCAATGACAGAATTTAACTTTGTGCTATCGCCGGTAGGCGAGCCCGACAATCAAATATCACAGTCGAGTAACTTTTTTAAAGCGCGGTAAAGTTTAACAAAAAGCGGGGTGTTCCCCGCTTTTATTTTATATAAGAAGTGTATGAGTAAATTTAGCTTTATTGATTTAACACCAGATCTAATTCTTGATGCCATAGAAAGTGTTGGTATTTATGTTGAGTCTGGTTTATTGGCATTAAATAGTTACGAAAATAGAGTGTATCAATTTGTAGCAGAAGGCGGAAAACGCTACGTTGTTAAGTTTTATCGTCCAGAGCGTTGGAGCGAGGAGCAAATACAAGAAGAGCATGACTTTGCCTTTGAGTTAGCAGAGGCCGAAGTACCGGTTGTTGCGCCAATGGAATATAACGGGCAAAGCTTATTTGAACACCAAGGCTATTTATTTACTTTATTTCCAAGTGTTGGCGGGCGTTTATTTGAAGTCGATAACTTAGATCAACTTGATGTACTAGGGCGCTTAATTGGCAGAATGCACCAAGTTGCTAAAACAAAACCATTTACACAAAGGCCCACCCTAACCTGCGAAGAGTACTTACATACAGCAAAAGTTCATCTGCAAAAAAGTAACTTAGTACCTATGGGATTAGAAACTGCTTTTTATACCATTTTAGATTTGGTTATTAAGCAGGCTCAAACACAGTATATCAATGTAAAAACGATACGTTTGCATGGGGATTGCCATGCTGGCAATATATTATGGGCAGGCGATGCGTTAATGTTTGTTGATTTAGATGATAGTCGCCAGGGGCCACCCATTCAGGATCTATGGATGATGCTAAGTGGCGATCGACAAACGCAGCTGTTACAGTTAGATACCTTAGTAACCGCCTATGAAGAATTTTGTGATTTTGATCACTCACAGCTTAAGTTGATCGAACCACTTCGGGCTATGCGTATCATCCATTACATGGGGTGGGTTGCAAAACGATGGAGCGATCCGGCTTTTGTGCGGAACTTTTCATGGTTTGCCGATGACAAATACTGGGAGCAACAAATTTTAGCACTTAAAGAGCAGCTTGCCGCATTGCAAGAAGCACCGTTAAAATTATTGCCATAACATTTTATTCAAAAATATGTACAACGAGAGACTAATGCTTAAAAAATTAAAACTGAGCCTACTACTTCTTTGTCTACCTTTTGCAGCACTTGCAGCAAACTTTGAAGTAGGTAATCAATATACAGTTATCGATATCGAAAAAAGTACTACACCACAAGTTACCGAATACTTTTCGTTTTATTGCCCGCATTGTTTCAAGTTTGAACCGGTTGCACACGCAATTGAAGAAAACCTACCTACAGGTGCGGTGTTTATAAAAAATCACGTTAACTTTTTAGGCGGCGTATCACCACAAGCACAAAGTAACTTGAGCCTAGCTTATTTAGTTGCTAAAAAGCACGGACAAGCAGATACGATTACAGACAAGATTTTTAAAAGTATTCATGTTCAGCGCGCACCACTGACTGAAATTAAAGATCTAAAAAAATTATTAGATATAAATGGCATTAGTAGCGATACATTTGATCAAGATATTGCCAGTATGCCAATTATTGCAGCTGAACAAGCAATGCAAGATAAACAAAATAAATACTCAAAATTAGGTGCGTTAACAGGCGTTCCTACTTTTATTGTAAACGACAAATATAAAATCAATCTAAATACCATCAAGAGCCAAGAAGAGCTTGATGAGTTAGTTTCATTTTTACTCGCACTATAAAATATTGGAGCCATATAATAATGATAAAATTAGTTAAAGCAGGTTTGCTTGCTGTATTACTACCTTTTGCTGCAACAAGTTTTGCAGCAACCTTTGAGGAAGGTGTGCATTATGAGGTTGTGTCTGAGCGCGCAACTAAAAAACCAGAAGTGAAAGAGTTTTTCTCATTTTACTGTCCTGCATGTAATAACATGGAGCCACTGGTAGCCGAAATTAAACCAATGCTTGATAAAGGCGTAAAGTTTAAAAAGAGCCACGTTGATTTTGTTGGTGTACGCGATACCGAGCATCAACAAATGATTAGCCAAGCGTTAGCAACGGCTGAAGTGTTACCACAAAAAGATAAAATTATTGCGGCTATCTTTAGCCACATTCATACCAAGCGCGCAAATTTTAATGAGCTAGCCGACGTAAAAGATGTGTTTGTAGCCCAAGGCGTTGATGGCGATAAGTTCGATAAGTTATTTAAAAGCTTTTCGGTACGTACATTAAGCTCAAAAATGAAGCGCGACCAAGACTACTTTAAAGAGAAAGGTGCATTGCGTGGCGTACCTACTTTTATCGTAAATGGTAAGTACAAACTACTTCTAGGCCGCGAATCGGGTATTAGCGAACCAGCAGATATCACTAAATTAATTAACTACTTGGCAAGCAAGTAAAGTTAATCCCATAAAAAAAGCTCCTAAGGAGCTTTTTTTATGGGTAATTTTTAGCTGGTAATTTTAAATATTCTTTTTTTGTAAAAATACACCCGACTCAATATGGTGCGTATAAGGGAATTGATCAAAAATCGCAAAGCGTTTAACTTCATGGGTGCGGGTTAAGTGATCAAGGTCGCGCTCTAGTGTCTCTGGGTTACACGAAATATAAATAATACTTTCGTAATTTGCTACTAAGTCACACGTTAGAGTATCCATACCGGCACGTGGCGGATCAACTAAAATGGTTTGACAATTGTAGCTGTTTAAATCTATACCTTCTAAGCGAGAAAAACTACGCTCGCCATTCATGGCTTGAGTAAACTCTTCGCTCGACATGCGAATAATATCTAAATTGGCAACTTTGTTTTGCGCTATATTGTACTGCGCTGAGTGTACCGACGACTTTGATATTTCGGTTGCCAGCACTTTATTAAACGAACCCGCTAACGCAATAGAAAAGTTACCGTTGCCACAATAAAGTTCAAGTAAATCATTTTTAAGTGGCTTACATAAGTCTTGCGCCCACTCTAGCATTTTAATATTTACTTTGGCATTTGGCTGGGTAAAGCTGTTTTCTACCTGCTGATATATTAGTTCTTGGCCATTCACGTTTAAGCGTTCGGTAACGTAGTCATCACCAAGCATTTCTTTTTGTTTGCGGGCACGGCCAATAAAGTCAATTTTATACTTATTGCTTAACTTTTCTTTAAGCGCGTTAATTTCACTCAGCCAATGCTCATCAAGTGGCTTGTGATATAACAGACTCACTAAAATCTCACCGCTTAGCGTAGATAAGTAATCAATCTGAAATAGTTTACGACGCAAAATTTCACACGACTTTAAATTATCAATCATTACTTGCATCACTTCACCTACCAAAGGAGCGGCAGGGTCAAAGCTATCAACGCGAATTTTGTCTTTAGTTTGTTGATCAAACATTATATGAAACAGATCGTCACCATCGTGCCATACTCTAAACTCAGCGCGTTGGCGGTAGTTAATCGGCTCTGAGCTAAATACCTCAAGTTTATCCACACCAAAACGTTGAAATTGGGCAGCAATACGCTGTTCTTTTTCGCTTAACTGCGCATCGTACTGTGTGGTGTCTATTTTAATAACTGCCATTAACGCTATAACCTTATCTTTGAGAGCTGTTTATCGGCGCTATTGTAGGGAGCGAGATGTATTTGTCTAGTTTTGATGAAATATATATTGGTTTTTTTTTGAGCATCTAGCTACAGAAATAACTTACAGTGCCGATAAGTAAGGCAAGCATAGATAGGAGTCGGATCATGAAAATCGGTAACTTTGGCTTTGTTCCAAACCACAATATTAATAAATACGGTAATAAAGGGGCTTTACAGCAACCTACAATACAGTCGCCTCAAGATAACTATCAGCAGCGCGGTAAAGAACTTGCTGCCAAAGTGCTCGGTGACAAAATGGCTCAAGCTCTTGGCTTACCGATAAGCGAGCCGAAAAAAGATAAACCGCTTTTTGATTTTGATGAAATCGTTAAAAACGTTTTAGACTTCGTTACCAGTGCAGTACGTAAAGCAAAAGCCAATGGTGCCGACGATGAAAAACTCAAAGGTATGTTAGGTGATGCTCGAAAAGGTGTGCAAATAGGGATTGATGACGCGGTTGATGAATTAAAAGGCAATGGCGTGTTTAACGACGATATCGCACAGGGTATTAATAAATGTAAAGAAGGCATATTTAATGGCCTGGACAAATTTGAAGACGATTTATTTAATCCTAAACCTGCCAGTGTCTCTGTTAGCCAAGCTCAGTATGCAAGTTTAAGTAACAAAGCAGAATATAAATTTACTACCGCCGAAGGAGACGAAGTGAGTATTAGTTTTGCTGATGCTTATGAGTCACAATCAGCCAGTCGTTATCAGCAAAATGGGAATAGTGGATCTTTTGTAAGTGAGTCGTCGCAGTCTCGTGAGTTGTCATTTTCTATGTCGGTTAATGGCGATTTAAATGAGAATGAACAAAAGGCGATTAATGAGCTAATGGCTGACTTACAAAGTGTAAGTAGCACCTTTTTCAGTGGTGACTTAGATAAAGCATTTGAAGAGGCGCAAGCACTAAGCTTAGGCAACGAACAGCTGGTGGCTTTTTCAATGGATTTACGACAAACCAAAACAGTCGCTACAGTTAAAGGTTACGAAGAGTACAAGCCAGTTCCTGAAAAAGCAGTAGCTGATAAATTAGCGCCGTTTAACGACGACTTAAAAGCTGTGTTTAATAAAGCCACAGAGCTGGGCATACAAAACCAGTTATCGGGTATTGTGCAGTGGTTAAATCAAGATCAAGCAGAAATAGATAAATTGGTAGATTACACCAAAGCTATGTTCGAAAACCTTAATCAATTAAATGCAGCAACGGACGAGCTAGCCAATCAACAATAGTTGTACCACTAAACTACTTTCTTTTATAAAAATCACATGGCAAACTGCCGTTCTTAACTTAGAATAAGGACAGTAGTTTGTCAGCGCACATAATGGTTTTTGATTCAGGTATTGGTGGTACTACGGTACTTGAACATATTCAGCAAAGTATTCCAGATGCGCAATACAGCTATTTTATGGATAATGCACTATTGCCATACGGCGCTCAGTCACAGCAAACGATTATTAATCGCTTATGCGCACTCATTCACTTTATTAACCAGCAAGCGCTTAATGTAGATTTAATTGTCATTGCATGTAACACCGCCTCTACTTCTGCGCTTGGGGCAGTGCGCCAAATTACTACTATTCCTATAGTGGGGGTGGTACCGGCGATAAAACCTGCTGCGCAACTTACACAATCTAAACATATCGGCCTACTGGCAACTCCAGCAACTATATCAAGTCCCTATACGCGCACACTCATACAAGAACATACCAACAATATAGCAGTTAGCTTATATAGTAGCGTTGAACTAGTTACTTTAGCCGAGCGTCTGTTTTTCGAACAAAGTTTAGATACAACTAAACTGCACCAAGAACTCGATCGTTTAAACATAGATCAGTCTATAGATGTATTAGTATTAGGCTGTACGCATTTTCCTATTTTGGCAGAGCCGATTAGTCAGTACTTTAATAGGAAAGTGCAGCTACTTGATTCAGGTGCAGCGATTGCTAAGCGAGTTCATTACTTAATTAGCCAGCTTAATTTAACGAATAACAATATTGCAGATACAAAAAAGCCGCTGCAATATTATTCAACGGCTAGTGTGAGTAGTAAGTTAGCTGTAAAGCTAGTTACACTGATTGATCCGGCTCAGAACGAAGAGCGTTAGAATCATCTTCTTGTTTTTGTTTTGCTTCACGTACCTTTAAGGTACGTTGTTGGAACTCGCTATCGTTTAACTGCGCTATTGCATTGTCGGCATCAGCTTGCGCCATTTCAACAAAACCAAAGCCACGACGCTTACCTGTATTTTTGTCCTTTAATAAGCGAACGTTGAACACTTTGCCTTGCTCTTCAAATAAAGCACGTACCACACCTTCGTTTGCACGATAAGGAAGGTTACCAACATAAAGCGTTTTGGTTTTTACTTCGGCTTCTACTACACCGTCAGACGACATCGCAGCAATAACAATACCACCAATGAGCAAACCAACAGCAAATAGTAGTGCAGGGTCTAACTCTAGGCTTTCAAGTGCGAACTTAACTATAACAAAACCAACAACAGCAAGAATAACTGAGAGGATAAAAGATTTTTGATCGGGTAATTTCATTTTGATCTACCAATAAACAGGAAATAAACATTAATTTAACATTGTGAACTTGCTATCTTAACGCCTTAATTCAACATAGCAATAAAATTTATAGTAAATAATATAAAACAGGGTGAAAAAGCATCGTTTTATACATGTTTTTATCATGTTTCACTTGCTATCGATTACATTTTGTTCGAACAGTGAAAAGATCTAAAAAAAGGCTTGATCTGTTTTCGGATCTCCCTATAATGCGACCCCACTGAGAAGGGAAACGCCGAAGCATAGCAAGGCAGTAACTACTTAGAGAGTTAAATAAAACTTCGGTTTTAAATCTTCCAAAAGAAAGTTTAAAACTAAGTGTTGACTCGAAAAATAAAGGATGTATTATACGCATCCCTTGAGGCGCTAAAGCGACTCAAAACGTTCTTTAACAATATAAAGCAATCATCTGTGTGGGCACTCGTACAGATTGAGTTCTAACAGCCAAGCTTAGTTCGCTAAGTAAGGCAAACAAATTAGAGTCTCAATTGAAAACTGAGTGACCAACAGAAGTAACTTATTTATAAGTTGCTTCGGCACAGTCAATTCAATATCAAAAGATATTAAAATAAATTCAGAATTCATTGAGCTGTCGAAAGACATAAAACTTTTTAATTGAAGAGTTTGATCATGGCTCAGATTGAACGCTGGCGGCAGGCCTAACACATGCAAGTCGAGCGGTAACAGAAAGAAGCTTGCTTCTTTGCTGACGAGCGGCGGACGGGTGAGTAATGCTTGGGAACATGCCTTGAGGTGGGGGACAACAGTTGGAAACGACTGCTAATACCGCATAATGTCTACGGACCAAAGGGGGCTTCGGCTCTCGCCTTTAGATTGGCCCAAGTGGGATTAGCTAGTTGGTGAGGTAATGGCTCACCAAGGCGACGATCCCTAGCTGGTTTGAGAGGATGATCAGCCACACTGGGACTGAGACACGGCCCAGACTCCTACGGGAGGCAGCAGTGGGGAATATTGCACAATGGGCGCAAGCCTGATGCAGCCATGCCGCGTGTGTGAAGAAGGCCTTCGGGTTGTAAAGCACTTTCAGTCAGGAGGAAAGGTTAGTAGTTAATACCTGCTAGCTGTGACGTTACTGACAGAAGAAGCACCGGCTAACTCCGTGCCAGCAGCCGCGGTAATACGGAGGGTGCGAGCGTTAATCGGAATTACTGGGCGTAAAGCGTACGCAGGCGGTTTGTTAAGCGAGATGTGAAAGCCCCGGGCTCAACCTGGGAACTGCATTTCGAACTGGCAAACTAGAGTGTGATAGAGGGTGGTAGAATTTCAGGTGTAGCGGTGAAATGCGTAGAGATCTGAAGGAATACCGATGGCGAAGGCAGCCACCTGGGTCAACACTGACGCTCATGTACGAAAGCGTGGGGAGCAAACGGGATTAGATACCCCGGTAGTCCACGCCGTAAACGATGTCTACTAGAAGCTCGGAGCCTCGGTTCTGTTTTTCAAAGCTAACGCATTAAGTAGACCGCCTGGGGAGTACGGCCGCAAGGTTAAAACTCAAATGAATTGACGGGGGCCCGCACAAGCGGTGGAGCATGTGGTTTAATTCGATGCAACGCGAAGAACCTTACCTACACTTGACATACAGAGAACTTACCAGAGATGGTTTGGTGCCTTCGGGAACTCTGATACAGGTGCTGCATGGCTGTCGTCAGCTCGTGTTGTGAGATGTTGGGTTAAGTCCCGCAACGAGCGCAACCCCTATCCTTAGTTGCTAGCAGGTAATGCTGAGAACTCTAAGGAGACTGCCGGTGATAAACCGGAGGAAGGTGGGGACGACGTCAAGTCATCATGGCCCTTACGTGTAGGGCTACACACGTGCTACAATGGCGCATACAGAGTGCTGCGAACCTGCGAAGGTAAGCGAATCACTTAAAGTGCGTCGTAGTCCGGATTGGAGTCTGCAACTCGACTCCATGAAGTCGGAATCGCTAGTAATCGCGTATCAGAATGACGCGGTGAATACGTTCCCGGGCCTTGTACACACCGCCCGTCACACCATGGGAGTGGGTTGCTCCAGAAGTAGATAGTCTAACCCTCGGGAGGACGTTTACCACGGAGTGATTCATGACTGGGGTGAAGTCGTAACAAGGTAGCCCTAGGGGAACCTGGGGCTGGATCACCTCCTTATACGATTTAGAACTTATTTGTTCGTAGTGTCCACACAGATGATTGTTAATTGTAAAGAGAACAACACTTATTGTTTGGGTCTGTAGCTCAGCTGGTTAGAGCGCACCCCTGATAAGGGTGAGGTCGGTAGTTCAAATCTACTCAGACCCACCACTTCTTCTTGATACTTCGTGTAAGTTTCGTCGTTTAGTTATCTAAACCTCCTCTACTTACGCCTTGTCTCAAATCGAAGTCGGTATACAAACAGTAAGACCAGCATATGTGGGGCTATAGCTCAGCTGGGAGAGCGCCTGCCTTGCACGCAGGAGGTCAGCAGTTCGATCCTGCTTAGCTCCACCACTTTACTTCTTAAAAATAAATATTCTTTATCGGGTCATAAACGACCTGAGAATGAAGTGTGTTTAATTTTGAGAAGTTTTTATTTCTCTTGCTCTTTAAAAATTTGGAAAAGCTGATAATAAAATTTTGATGAATAACATTGTTATTTATCAAGAGTTTTCAAAAGTAAAAAAAGAATGGTAGCAGTACCATTCAGTGCCATTTAATTAACTTTTAGGAGTTGATTGATTGGTATCTACTTTAGTATTCAATATTAACTTCTGGCGAAGTTAAACTGTCACACAACAAAGACCCGTTTGGGTTGTATGGTTAAGTGACTAAGCGTACACGGTGGATGCCTTGGCAGTTGGAGGCGATGAAGGACGTATTAACTTGCGATAAGCCTAGTCAAGCTAGTAAAAAGCACTTGAGACTAGGATTTCCGAATGGGGAAACCCACCTGCTTGCAGGTATCGTTAACTGAATACATAGGTTAACGAGGCGAACGCGGAGAACTGAAACATCTAAGTACCCGTAGGAAAAGAAATCAACCGAGATTCCGAAAGTAGCGGCGAGCGAAATCGGAACAGCCCTTAAGCTTATTATGTGTTAATGGAAGGCTGCTGGAAAGCGCCACGATACAGGGTGATAGTCCCGTACATGAAAAGACATTTTAAGTGAAATCGAGTAGGTCGGAGCACGTGAAACTTTGACTGAATATAGGTGGACCATCATCTAAGGCTAAATACTCCCAACTGACCGATAGTGAACCAGTACCGTGAGGGAAAGGCGAAAAGAACCCCTGTGAGGGGAGTGAAATAGAACCTGAAACCGTGTACGTACAAGCAGTAGGAGCCCACTTGTTGGGTGACTGCGTACCTTTTGTATAATGGGTCAGCGACTTATATTTTGTAGCGAGGTTAACCGATTAGGGTAGCCGTAGGGAAACCGAGTCTTAACTGGGCGAATAGTTGCAAGGTATAGACCCGAAACCCGGTGATCTAGCCATGAGCAGGTTGAAGGTTGAGTAACATCAACTGGAGGACCGAACCCACTAACGTTGAAAAGTTAGGGGATGACTTGTGGTTAGGAGTGAAAGGCTAATCAAACCGGGAGATAGCTGGTTCTCCCCGAAATCTATTTAGGTAGAGCCTCGGACGAATACTTACGGGGGTAGAGCACTGTTAAGGCTAGGGGGTCATCCCGACTTACCAACCCTTTGCAAACTCCGAATACCGTAAAGTAATATCCGGGAGACACACGGCGGGTGCTAACGTCCGTCGTGAAGAGGGAAACAACCCAGACCGCCAGCTAAGGTCCCAAAGTCATAGTTAAGTGGGAAACGATGTGGAAAGGCCCAGACAGCCAGGAGGTTGGCTTAGAAGCAGCCATCCTTTAAAGAAAGCGTAATAGCTCACTGGTCGAGTCGGTCTGCGCGGAAGATGTAACGGGGCTAAACTATGCACCGAAGCTGCGGATTCATCTTAGGATGAGTGGTAGGGGAGCGTTCTGTAAGCCGTTGAAGGTGATCCGGGAGGGTTGCTGGAGGTATCAGAAGTGCGAATGCTGACATGAGTAACGATAATGGGAGTGAAAAACTCCCACGCCGGAAGACCAAGGGTTCCTATCCCATGTTAATCAGGGTAGGGTAAGTCGACCCCTAAGGCGAGGCCGAAAGGCGTAGTCGATGGGAAACAGATTAATATTTCTGTACTCGATATAATTGCGATGGGGGGACGGAGCAGGCTAAGCAAGCATGGCGTTGGTAGTCCATGTGAAAGTGAGTAGGGCGTTTGTTTAGGTAAATCCGGACGAACACTAAACCTGAGACACGAGACGAGTCACTAAGGTGATGAAGTTGTTGATGCCATACTTCCAGGAAAAGCCTCTAAGCTTCAGATTATATGGAATCGTACCCCAAACCGACACAGGTGGTCAGGTAGAGAATACTAAGGCGCTTGAGAGAACTCGGGTGAAGGAACTAGGCAAAATCGTACCGTAACTTCGGGAGAAGGTACGCTCCTATCTGTGATGAGACTTGCTCTCTAAGCGGACGGGAGCCGCAGTGACCAGGTGGCTGGGACTGTTTATTAAAAACACAGCACTGTGCAAAATCGCAAGATGACGTATACGGTGTGACACCTGCCCGGTGCCGGAAGGTTAATTGATGGGGTTATCCTTAGGGAGAAGCTCTTGATCGAAGCCCCGGTAAACGGCGGCCGTAACTATAACGGTCCTAAGGTAGCGAAATTCCTTGTCGGGTAAGTTCCGACCTGCACGAATGGTGTAACCATGGCCACGCTGTCTCCACCCGAGACTCAGTGAAATTGAAATCGCAGTGAAGATGCTGTGTACCCGCGGCTAGACGGAAAGACCCCGTGAACCTTTACTACAGCTTGGCACTGAACATTGAACCTACATGTGTAGGATAGGTGGGAGACTTTGAAGATGAGACGCTAGTTTTGTTGGAGTCAACCTTGAAATACCACCCTTGTAGTTTTGATGTTCTAACGTTGGCCCCTGAATCGGGGTTACGGACAGTGCCTGGTGGGTAGTTTGACTGGGGCGGTCTCCTCCTAAAGAGTAACGGAGGAGCACGAAGGTTGGCTAAGTACGGTCGGACATCGTACGGTTAGTGTAATGGTAGAAGCCAGCTTAACTGCGAGACAGACACGTCGAGCAGGTACGAAAGTAGGTCATAGTGATCCGGTGGTTCTGAATGGAAGGGCCATCGCTCAACGGATAAAAGGTACTCCGGGGATAACAGGCTGATACCGCCCAAGAGTTCATATCGACGGCGGTGTTTGGCACCTCGATGTCGGCTCATCACATCCTGGGGCTGAAGTCGGTCCCAAGGGTATGGCTGTTCGCCATTTAAAGTGGTACGCGAGCTGGGTTTAGAACGTCGTGAGACAGTTCGGTCCCTATCTGCCGTGGGCGTTTGAGAATTGAGAGGGGTTGCTCCTAGTACGAGAGGACCGGAGTGAACGAACCGCTGGTGTTCGGGTTGTCATGCCAATGGCATTGCCCGGTAGCTACGTTCGGAACTGATAAGCGCTGAAAGCATCTAAGCGCGAAGCAGGCCTCGAGATGATTTCTCACTAGAGCTATAAGCTCTCTGAAGGGCCGTTGGAGACTACAACGTTGATAGGCAAGATGTGGAAGTGCTGTGAGGCATTAAGCTAACTTGTACTAATTACCCGTGAGGCTTAACCATACAACGCCAAACGCGTTTTATGTGACAGTTCAAGCAAGAAGTTAATATTGCTAAAGTAGATATTTACGCAAAGACTTAAAAAATATTATCAGATATTTTCCAAATTCAGTTAATTTGTAGTGATACGAATTAACGCCCTAATTTGCTTGGTAACAATAGCGTTTTGGACCCACCTGACCCCATGCCGAACTCAGTAGTGAAACGAAACAGCGCCGATGATAGTGTAGCATTTGCTATGTGAAAGTAGGACATTGCCAGGCTTCAAATTGTAAAAAAGCCCGAATTTAACGATTCGGGCTTTTTTACGTCTGCAGAAAAGTGAAATGTGGGTGAATAATGTACACAAGTCTCCCGCGTAGGTCGGGCGAGCGTAGCGACACCCGACACTCAAATCATAAAAACATCATCACTAGCCAATGAGTTTAGTGCATTTGCACTGTGACTCTCCACTGCTGTGGGCACCACGACATTGCCAGGCTCCAAATTGTAGAAAGCCCGAATTTAACGATTCGGGCTTTTTTACGTCTGCAGAAAAGTGAAGTGTGGGTGAATAATGTACACAAGTCTCCCGCGTAGGTTGGGCGAGCGTAGCGACACCCGACGATAAAGAGCATCAAAAATAGCTAGATTGTTGCTTTTCTACTGCGTAGTGCATCGATAGCAAATGCTATTTATTAAGTGAGTATATTTATCCATGCTCATACTTGCTCAACTGGATTAAGCTATGGCAAATATGGAGGTAAGAGTATCATTGGCAGGTTTTACATATCTATCAATATGGGTGACTAGTAATGGCCACTGGGTGCTGTCCGGATGGCATAGCATCTGTGGTAATTAGCAAGTGTTGCCGTATTATATCCTTAGTGAGGTGGGAGCTATAATTGCCTCAGTTTTACCTACGACAAGCAATTTATCGAGTTTAGTGGTCTGCACTAATTATAAATTAGAATATTTAATGGGTTGTTGGAATTAACTCCCGGTTATTATCACGCTTAACAGTTAGTAAGTTTATGGAAGTGATATTGTGAAATGATTTGAGCTAAAATGATAGCGCAAACTAAAAACCCAACATGAGCTGGGTTTTTAATTAATTTAATGCGCTAGGAGCTACTTATTAGCTTCGTTAAATTATCTATGTAGTTCGCCGACTCTTTCAGGTTGGTAGGTTACTTCTTTTATTTTTACTTTTATTAAACCTCCACCAGGCTTAGGCCATTCAATTTCATCTCCTTGTGATAGCCCAAGTAAAGCGCCGCCTATAGGGGCTAAAATTGATATTTTTTGGCCGCTAGCGTCAAGATCTTTCGGGTAGACAAGAGTTAAATTAAATTCTTCTTTTGAAGATTCTACAACAAAATTTACCGTCGAATTCATGGTAACTATTGTTGCTGGAACGTCTTTAGGATCAACTATAGTTGCTCGTCCTAATTCTGCTTCAAGTTCTTTTTCACCCGCAAAACTGTTTGCTGGCAATGATTCGATTAAATCATATAGTCTATCTGCATCTAATGATGAGATGATTATTTCAGGTCTTTTATTCAACTCAATATCCTTAATAATGTTTATGTAAATAAAACTTACTCTGAGTATGATTCGGCATAAGCTTAATTGCACTAGAATACGTTGAAGTAATTTTTATTTGCAACTCAATAATCAACTATCTTAAGCAATAGTACTTAAGTGACTAAGAGTATAGTTAGTTTTTTATTTTTTCTATAACATTAAAAACCCAGCCGAGGCTGGGTTTTTTTAACCGGGAGGTTTAGGTGGGGTTTACATCATACCGCCCATTCCACCCATACCGCCCATGCCACCCATATCAGGAGCGCTATCATCTTTAGGGATTTCAGCTACCATAGCTTCGGTAGTGATCATTAGACCCGCAATAGACCCTGCAAATTGTAGTGCAGAGCGTGTTACTTTAGTTGGATCTAGGATACCCATTTCAATCATGTCATTGTATTCGCCAGTAGCAGCATTGTAACCAAAGTTACCTGAACCTGCTTTAACTGCGTTAATTACAACTGAAGCTTCGTCACCTGCGTTTGTTACGATTTGACGAAGTGGCGCTTCCATTGCACGAAGTGCAACCTTAATGCCGTGATTTTGATCTTCGTTGTCGCCAACTAAATCTACAAGCTTACTTGCTGCACGAACTAGTGCAACGCCGCCGCCAGGTACTACGCCTTCTTCAACCGCTGCACGAGTTGCATTTAATGCATCTTCAACGCGGTCTTTTTTCTCTTTCATTTCCATTTCAGTCGCAGCACCAACTTTGATTACTGCAACACCGCCAGCTAGTTTAGCCATGCGCTCTTGTAGTTTTTCTTTATCGTAGTCTGATGTTGCTTCTTCGATTTGTGCTTTAATTTGTGAAACACGGCCGTTAATACCTGCTTCTTCGCCAGCACCATCAATGATAGTTGTATCATCTTTAGTGATAATTACGCGCTTAGCTGTACCTAGGTCTTCAACTGTTGCTTTTTCAAGCTCAAGGCCGATTTCTTCTGAAATCACAGTACCGCCAGTTAATACAGCGATATCTTGTAGCATTGCTTTACGACGGTCGCCAAAACCAGGAGCTTTCACTGCTGATACTTTAACAATACCGCGCATGTTATTAACTACTAATGTAGCTAATGCTTCGCCTTCAAGGTCTTCTGCGATGATTAGTAGTGGCTTGCTTGCTTTAGCAACTGCTTCTAATGTTGGTAATAATTCGCGAATGTTAGATATTTTTTTATCTACAAGTAGAATAAATGGGTTATCTAGTTCAACAGTACCTTTTTCTGGGCTGTTAATAAAGTAAGGAGATAGGTAACCACGGTCAAACTGCATGCCTTCAACAACATCGAGTTCATTTTCTAGTGATTGACCTTCTTCTACAGTAATAACACCACTGTTACGGCCTACTTTTTCCATTGCTTGTGCAATGATGTCGCCAATCTCTTTATCAGAGTTAGCTGAAATAGTACCTACTTGTGCAATTGCTTTAGTGTCAGAGCATGGAACAGATAACGCTTTAAGCTCTGCAACAGCAGCAATTACTGCTTTGTCGATGCCGCGCTTAAGGTCCATTGGGTTCATGCCTGCTGCAACAGCTTTAAGGCCTTCGTTTACAATAGACTGTGCAAGTACTGTAGCGGTAGTTGTACCATCGCCGGCTGCATCGTTAGCTTTAGATGCAACTTCTTTAACCATTTGTGCGCCCATGTTTTCAAACTTGTCTTCAAGTTCGATTTCTTTTGCTACAGATACACCATCTTTAGTGATAACTGGAGAGCCAAATGATTTATCTAGTACAACGTTACGGCCTTTAGGACCTAATGTAACTTTTACTGCGTTTGCCAGGATGTTTACGCCAGTTAGCATTTTAGCGCGTGCGTCACCTGCAAAAAGTACTTCTTTTGCTGCCATGTTTTAAATTCCTCTAAATTCTTAAATGTTTATAAACGAAAAGTAGGTTTAGCCTACAATGCCTAAAATATTATCTTCACGCATGATCAGGTACTCTTGACCTTCGATCTTTTCAACTTTCTCAACATATGAGCCAAATAACACAGTGTCACCGGCTTTAACTTCTAATGCTCTAACATCACCGCTTTCTAAAATGCGACCATTACCTACGGCTACAACTTCTCCGCGGGTTGATTTTTCAGCTGCAGAGCCAGTTAATACAATACCGCCAGCAGATTTTGTTTCTTCTTCTAGACGCTTAACGATCACGCGATCATGTAAAGGACGAATATTCATTTATTTAGTTCTCCTAACAGTTTCTGCGAAGGGCAGAAAAAAGCTTATATTGGTTGCATTCAATAATGGGGGTGTTACGCCAAAATCCAAGCGTAAAATTAAAAAAATTAATCTTTTCGTTCAAACTCACCATCTATGATGGTCGGTTTGTTCACTTGATGAGGATCTGCCTCAGTTTGACTGTGCTGGGTAAATGGTGAACCACCTTGTTGCATACCTGCACTCATACGTACAGTAGCTTGGCTAGCAAGGCCGGCTGCCAGTTTGTTGCGAATTACTGGCGTTAATAATAGTAGCCCAAAAACGTCGGTCATAATGCCAGGCGTTAACAATAATACGCCAGCTATAATAACGCATATACCAGTAAATAATTCTTTCGCAGGCATTTGCCCTTCGGCCATTTGAGTTTGTGCTTTTTGTAGCGCGCTCATACCTTGTTGTTTTACCATTTTTGCGCCTAAAATCGCGGTAATAATTACTAGCGCAATTGTCGAAAAACCACCTATTACCTCGCTTACTTGTATAAGTAAGGCGATTTCAATAATAGGAATAATGATAAACAACACAAATAAAAATCTAAACATAAAGCTCTCTAAATAATGAAACTCAAAAGAGTTGATGAAATATAAGTGAGGGTGGAGCGGTCTAATTTCAAGGATACAGTAAGCGCTATTACTATTTTTTTGCAGTTATAGCACCTACACATTACATACGCTATCAGATACTATGCTTACAGACATTATTAAACACATAAAGGTTCATTATGGCGGCGCAATTTAAACTTATTTTTACTACCTGCAAAGATGAAAATGAAGCAAGAGAGCTGGCAAAAGCATTAGTTGAGAGAAAACTGGCTGCATGTGTGAATATTCTACCAAAGGTAGCTTCTATTTATATATGGGAAGGTGAAGTAGTTGAGGCAACCGAAGCTAAACTATTGATCAAAACAAAGTTAGATAAAATGAACGATGTATTTTTAACTATTAAAGCATTACACAGCTACGAAGTGCCAGAGATCCAGGTTGTTGATGTGGCAACGGGTAACCTAGCTTATTTTAATTGGATGGATGAGGTACTTAATTAATGCGTTTTTTCTTTTTGTTACTGGTTGCATTATTAGCGGCTCCAGCTAAGGCTAATAATATACTTGGTGATTTACTTGCACCTCCACAACAAACCTTTTTACAAGTAGACCAAGCATTTGTATTTGATTTTGATCAGCAAGATAATACTTTATTTATAGGCTGGGATATTGCACCTGAATACTACTTATATAAAAATAAAATAGAGATTATTGCCAAAGGCGCGAATATAGAAGTAGGCGACTTAGGTAATGGAGAAGTTATCGAAGATGAGTTCTTTGGTAAAACAGAAGTTTTTTTTAATGCACTTAGTATTGTTAGTAAGCTCAGTAATGTAACTGAGGGAGCAGTAGTAAAAGTGCGTTACCAAGGTTGTGCTGAAGCTGGGTTATGTTACCCACCTGAAGTTATTAGTATTCCGCTAAACAAAATTGCCGGTGAACAGCTGCAAAATGCTGATGATGCTACGCACAGTGCAACCTCTGCAAACGCATTTACAGCATTAAGTCAGGCTAATGCGCCGACAAGCAATGCGCCTAAAAAAGATCTGACCTTTACCGAGCAGTTAGCAAGCCAAGGGCTAATTACTAATTTACTGATATTTTTTGTTGTTGGTGTTGGTCTGGCTTTTACACCGTGTGTATTTCCAATGTTTCCAATTTTGTCGAGCTTAATTGCTGGGCAAAAAAATCTCTCAACTAAAAAAGCCTTCGCGTTATCATTTGTATATATTCAAGGTATGGCAGTGACCTACGCGGCATTAGGTTTGGTTGTGGCCGCACTTGGCGGGCAAGTTCAAGGTTATTTGCAGCACCCTTATGTACTTATTAGCTTTAGTTTATTGTTTGTATTATTAGCAATGTCGATGTTTGGTTGGTACGAAATAAAGCTACCAAGTGGCATGATGAACAAGTTAACCCAAGTAAGTAATAACCAAAAAGGTGGCAACTACGTTGGTGTGTTTTTAATGGGCGTATTATCGGGCTTGATTGCCTCGCCTTGCACCACCGCACCTTTGTCAGCGGCGCTATTGTTTGTAGCACAAAGTGGCGACTATTTAGTGGGGGGATTAACGCTTTATGTACTGAGTTTAGGGATGGGACTGCCATTATTGTTACTCGGTACATCGGGCGGAAAATTATTGCCTAAAGCCGGTGGCTGGATGGAACAAGTTAAAACCCTATTTGGCTTTATTATGCTAGTTGTGCCACTTATATTACTTGAGCGCCTTTTAGATGCCGATGTTATTTTATTAATGGCGGGAGTATTGGCCTTGGCAACCGCGCTTTACTTGCATCACTGGCAAAGTAGCCAAACACAAGGAAAATTAAAAACAGCACTGTGGTTTGCTGCAACGTTACTCGTTGTTAGTGGCTTTAACTTAACTAAAAATTATTTTTGGCCAGTACACATGCAAACAATGCAAGTAAGTGCGCAAAGTAATGAGTTTAAGCAAGTAGCCAATTTAACTGAGTTAAAAGCAGCCGTTGCTCACGCTAATGAGCAAGGCCGACTGGTTATGGTCGACTTATATGCTGATTGGTGTATTGCGTGTAAAGAATTTGAGCATTACACCTTTCCCGATGCAAAAGTGCAAAATGAGTTTAGTCACTTTGAGCTTATTCAAGTCGATTTAACCGACAGCGATAACAAAACAATCGAACTAATGGAAGAATATACGGTGTTTGGTTTACCTAGTATTTTGTTTTTTAATACCCAAGGAGAGGAGCTAAGTGCACAACGTGTTACCGGCTTTTTGAATGCTGAAGATTTTGCTCAGCACCTATCTACACTACGCGCCAGCGTAAAGTAGCAATATAATAGCCCCCCATAATTTAAAGGTGGGGCTATTACTACTGCCTCAACACTTGTACCCAATACAGAGATAAGACCAGTATTTTGCTGTTATTTACGTCGAAATCACTATAATAGTTGGTTAACGTGAGAAATTGTTGTTATCTTATTTTTTATACTCACATTTTTGTAAAAAATTAGCTAACGACTGCTTAACTCATTACTTATAGGATATATCGCGTATTATGGCTGCAAAATTCAAGCTTTTAGTTATAAATGGCCCAAATTTAAATATGCTAGGTAAACGTGAGCCAGATAAATACGGTTCACGTACGCTAAGCGAAATTATGAGCGAACTAACATGTGCCGCTGATAGTTTAAATGTTGAGTTAACGCACTTCCAAAGTAATAGTGAGCAAGCACTGATAGAGCGTATTCACGATACTTGGCAAGCGATTGATTACATAATTATTAATCCTGCTGCATTTACGCATACGAGCGTCGCATTACGTGATGCATTGTTAAGTGTTGATATTCCGTTTTTTGAAGTGCATTTAAGCAACGTGCACGCACGTGAAGCGTTTCGCCATCATTCGTATTTTTCTGATGTGGCGCAAGGCGTAATATGTGGATTAGGTGCAATGGGTTATCACGCAGCGCTTGAAGCTGCAGTAAACCTATTGCAAAACTCAAATTAATTTTAAACACACAAACTAATAGGCGGGCCGTTTATGGATATTCGCAAGATCAAAAAACTTATTGAATTAGTAGAAGAGTCAGGTATTGCTGAGCTAGAAATCACTGAAGGTGAAGAGTCAGTACGTATAAATCGTAATAACATGAGTGCAGGCCCAGGCTATGCTCAGTTTGCGCCACAGCAATATGCACCAGCACCAGTTGCCGCTCCAGTTGCTGCAGCTCCTGCAGCAGCAGTTGAAGCCGCTGCTCCAGCAGCCTCTACAGGTCATCAAGTTAAATCACCTATGGTTGGCTCATTCTACGCTGCAGCTTCACCAGAAGCGCCAGCATACGTAGAAGTTGGTTCTCAAGTTAAAGTTGGCGATACATTATGTATCATCGAAGCAATGAAAATGATGAACCAAATTGAGTCAGACAAAGCTGGTACAGTAAAAGCTATTTTAGCTGAAAATGGCGAGCCAATAGAATTTGATCAACCTTTATTCATCATTGAATAATAGCGCAACCTAAAAGGCCAACTCTAATGTTAGATAAAGTAGTCATTGCAAACCGAGGTGAAATTGCACTTCGTATATTGCGCGCCTGCAAAGAGCTTGGGATCAAAACGGTTGCTGTGCATTCAACGGCAGATCGCGATCTTAAGCATGTATTGCTTGCAGATGAAACCATCTGTATTGGTAAACCAGCAGCAACAGAAAGTTATTTAGATATTCCGCGTATTATTGCCGCGGCTGAAATAACTGACGCTGTAGCGATTCATCCTGGTTATGGTTTTCTTGCAGAAAATGCTGATTTTGCCGATCAAGTTGAGCAAAGTGGTTTTGTATTTATTGGTCCTACTGGCGATACAATTCGTCTTATGGGCGATAAAGTATCTGCAATCGCAGCAATGCGTAAAGCAGGTGTTCCGTGTGTACCAGGCTCAGATGGTCCAGTATCAGATGACAAAGAGCGCAATATGCAAATTGCTAAGCGCATTGGTTATCCGGTAATCATTAAAGCCGCCGGTGGCGGTGGTGGTCGCGGTATGCGTGTTGTGCGCAGCGAAGCTGAACTGATTGATTCAATTGCATTAACCCAACAAGAAGCGAAGCAGTTCTTTGGTAATGGCATGGTTTACATGGAGAAATACCTTGAAAACCCACGTCATATCGAAGTACAAATTTTAGCTGATGGCCAAGGTAATGCAGTGCATTTAGGTGAACGTGATTGCTCTATGCAACGTCGTCACCAAAAAGTAGTAGAAGAAGCACCCGCTCCAGGAATTACAGCAGAAACACGTAAATTTATTGGTGAGCGCTGTACGCGTGCCTGTATTGAAATTGGTTATCGTGGAGCTGGTACGTTTGAGTTTTTATACGAAAACGGCGAGTTTTATTTTATCGAAATGAATACCCGTATTCAGGTTGAGCATACAATTACTGAAATGGTTACAGGTATTGATTTAGTTAAAGAACAGCTAAAAATTGCTGCTGGTCAGCCATTGTCGTTCACTCAAGACGATGTTGTTATTCGCGGCCATGCAATTGAATGTCGTATTAACGCAGAAGACCCAGAAACCTTTATTCCGTCACCGGGTAAAATTACACGTTTTCATCCTGCGGGTGGTTTAGGTATTCGTTGGGACAGCCATATTTATGCTGACTACACGGTTCCACCACATTACGATTCAATGATTGGTAAGCTAATTACTTACGGTGAAAACCGTGACGTAGCAATTGCTCGTGCACGTAACGCACTAAATGAATTAGTAATCGACGGTATTAAAACCAATACTCCGCTGCATAAAAGAATTCTTGCAGACGAAAACTTCCAAAATGGTGGGACTAATATCCACTATCTTGAGAAAAAATTGGGACTATAATTCCTCGTTAATAGAAACCGGCGCTTAGCCGGTTTTTTTATCTTTAAAAATTGGCTGTATCACCTTAAATAAATAATCTGGTATGATTAACAAATATGCGCTTTAATAAATTTTTGAGGTAAAGGTAATAATGTCACGTAGTTTTAAGTCTCACTTGAGTGATGATATTGCCACGGTAACAATGGGCAATCGAATTGCGGCTATTATAGAGCAAGGTGCGGTAATTTATTTACATGGCGATTTAGGCGCGGGTAAAACCACCTTTACACGTGGCATAGTGCAAGGTTTTGGCCATACAGGTAAGGTTAAAAGTCCAACGTATACCTTAGTAGAGCCATATGAGCTGGAGCGCGCTAATGTTTACCACTTTGATTTGTATCGTTTAGGCGATCCAGAAGAACTTGAATATATGGGAATACGCGATTACTTTTCAGCGCAAGCAATTTGTGTGGTTGAATGGCCAGAAAAAGGCGGAGAGTTTATTCCTGTGCCAGATTTAAATATTACCTTAAGCTATGTAGGCGATGAGCGAAATATCGTTATTAATAGTGCCAGTGAGCGTGGTAGCGTAATTATTGAAAAACTAAATAACTTAACCTCAGAGTAATAAAATTGGTTATATAACAAATAATAAAATAGTCAAGGCAGTCACTATCAACATGAGTCGCGGTGTAATTAAACTCTTTATTTATCTTGTAGCTATCACTATGAGTTCGTCGCTATGGGCACAAAATACCATTAATAGTGTGCGTGTTTGGCCATCTCCCGATAGCACTCGGGTGGTATTTGATTTAACTGAAAAGCCTGACTTTAGTTATTTTATGCTTAAAAATCCTAGCCGTTTAGTGGTTGATTTAGAGCAAACACGGGAGCTTAAAGTGTTACCCGGTATTCCGCCTGAGCATCAAATTGTTAGTAAGCTTCGTTATTCTAAACCAAAAAATAAACACAGCGTGCGCTTTGTATTTGAATTGAGTGCCCCGGTAAAGCCTGTGGTTTTTGCATTAGCACCAACGGGCCCCTATAAAAACAGGTTGGTTGTTGATCTATATGATAAAAGTGAATCATCCACAGCAGTATCACCAGCGCAAACAGCGGCTAAAAACCGTCAATTAAGCCAAGAGCGCGATATTGTTATTGCGATTGACGCTGGTCACGGTGGCGAAGACCCTGGCTCAATTGGCCCATCGGGTACCTATGAAAAAACGATTACATTACAAATAGCTAAACGCTTAGAGAGGATGATTGACTCTGAGCGCGGGATGATTTCGCGTATGGTGCGCAGCGGCGATTACTTTGTAAAGCTCAATACCCGCACCAATCGTGCTCGTGAGAAAAAAGCTGATTTTTTTGTCTCTATTCATGCTGATGCATTTACGAGCCCAGGTCCAAATGGTGCCTCAGTGTGGGTGTTATCACTGCGCCGTGCTAACTCAGAAATAGGTAAATGGATTGAAGATAAAGAAAAACACTCTGAGCTTTTAGGTGGCGCGGCAGATGTAATAAAAGATGCCGCCAATGAAAAGTACTTAGCGCAAGCACTGCTTGATATGTCGATGGATCATTCGATGAAAACCGGTTTGAGCGTTGCTGATGAAGTAGTAAAAGAGCTGCGTAAGGTGGCAAAGTTACATAAAAAAGACCCTCAACATGCGAGTCTTGCAGTATTAAAGTCACCAGACATTCCTTCTATTTTAATCGAAACAGGGTTTATTTCTAATCCCCGTGAAGAAAAATTGCTAAAAAGTGCTAATCACCAAGAGCGTTTAGCCAAAGCTATATTTACCTCAATTAAAAATTATTACTTAAAAAATCCACCTGACGATTCTTTATTTGCCAAGTTAAAGTCGCAATATCCAACCAAGCATAAAGTTCGCCCGGGGGAGTCGTTAAGCATGTTAGCGAGTCGCTACGGCATAACTATAAACAAGTTAAAGCAGGCGAATAAATTAAGCTCTAATACCTTATTTATTGGCCAAGAACTCGATATACCGCAAAGTTAATTGCTTATCATTAGAGCCATGTTTGTTAGGAAGTTGAATGAGTATTGAAATACTACCCGCACGTTTAGCGAACCAAATTGCTGCAGGTGAAGTGGTCGAGCGCCCCGCGTCGGTGGTAAAAGAATTAGTAGAAAACAGCCTAGATGCTGGTGCTACACGCATTCAAATAGATATTGAGCGAGGTGGGCACAAACTAATTCGTATTCGTGACAATGGTGCGGGTATTGCTCAAGACGAGCTTACATTGGCGCTTTCTCGCCATGCAACCAGTAAATTGAAATCCCTCGATGATTTAGAAAATATTTGCTCACTGGGATTTAGAGGTGAAGCACTGGCGTCAATTAGTTCCGTTTCGCGCTTAACGCTAAGCTCAAAAACTAAACATCAAGAAGCCGCTTGGCAAGCATTTGCACAAGGCCGCGATATGGCTGTGCAAGTAAAACCAGTAGCGCACCCAGATGGCACCACCATAGAAGTAAAAGATTTATTTTTTAATACGCCAGCCCGGCGCAAATTTTTACGTACCGAAAAAACAGAGTTTAGCCATATTGATGAGCTTATAAAGCGCATTGCGCTGAGTCGATTTGATGTATCTATTACCCTTACTCATAATGAAAAAGTAGTCAGGCAGTACCGTGCTAAAACTGATCCTAGCCAAGCAATTGCCCGTGTAGCGCAAGTGGCGGGTAAAGCATTTGCTGAGCAAGGCTTGCATATTCAATCGGGCGAGGGGGGCTTGCAGCTCCATGGCTGGGTATTGCCGGTTGGTTCTGCTAACACCGTGCAGTATACCTATGTAAACAATCGCATGATGCGCGACAAGCTTATACTGCACGCTATTCGCCAAGCATTTGAAGAAGTAAGTGGTGCCCAAGAGTTACCCGGTTTTGTTATTTATATTGATATTGACCCTCGTCAAGTTGATGTAAATGTTCATCCGGCAAAACACGAAGTACGTTTTCATCAAGGGCGTTTAGTACACGACTTTATACTACAAGCAATTAAACAAGTTGTTGTGCCACTGCAAGGTGAGTTTACTAATGAGCCTTTAAATAACCTAGCCGATACGGCATTTAGTCAGACAGACACTGCGCGTTCTCCCACTGGGAATTTTGAGTCGGGTGAGGTATTTGATTATCCTAAATCGCAATTGCAACCATCTCATAGTGTCAGTTCTGGCGGCGCATCGCTAGGTTCGCGTAGTGCGGGAGGGAGTGGCGGCGCCTACAGAGCTACACCTAGCACTAATCATCATGATATTAATGCTTTTTATCAGGGCGTGAGTGAGCAGCATGCCGCGCATTTTGACCAAGGCGCTCACGTATCTGTTGGGGTTAACCAGTCACACGCTGTGGAGCAGGCAGTGGCTTTAAAAACGGTTGCTATTATCAGCATCAACGAAGGCGTGTGTGTGTTTAGCAGCGAGCAGCAATTGTATTGCTCACATTTTAAATATGCATTAGTTGATGATTGGCATGAGCAAATAAAAGAGCAGGGCAGCTTAGAGGGCAAAGCGCTGTTGTTGCCAGTACGGGTTAATTTATCCAAGCAAGACTGTGAGCTAATAGCAGCGCAACAGTCGTGGTTTACGCTATTAGGTTTTGAGCTAATTATTGAAAAACAGTTTGTGATGGTTAAAAAACTTCCTGCGTGCTTATATTTATTAGACGTTACTAGCGCGGTTGAAAGCCTGCTGGAAGCGTGTAAAGCACCACTTGAAAACATAGAAAGCTGGTTGGCGTGGCAGATGCAGCACACACCAGCGCGTTTTTATTCCAGCAATATCTTTTTAGCGCAGCAAGCCCGCATGCAAAATAATCCGCAAACAATTGAACGTTTGCATGTAAAAGCAGTTAAAATAGATATAGAGCACTATTTAACGCAATTAGATTAAGGTATTCGTGTTGAGTAATTTACCAGTCATATTTTTAATGGGTCCAACTGCAGCGGGTAAAACGGCGTTGGCAATTTCATTGTGTGAGCATTTAAATACCGAAATAATTAGTGTTGATTCAGCGTTAGTATATAAGGGTATGGATATTGGCACGGCTAAACCCGATGCATCAGAGTTAGCACGTGCTCCGCATCACTTAATTGATTTACTTGACCCAAGTGAAACTTATTCAGTTGCTGATTTTAGACGTGATGCGATAATAAAAATAGATGAATTTCATCAGCAAGGTAAGGTGCCGGTATTAGTTGGCGGCACCATGTTGTACTTCAAGGCTCTGATTGATGGTTTATCACCACTGCCAGAAGCTAACGTGGAAATAAGAGCCGAACTTGAAGCGCAAGCTGCGCAATATGGCTGGCCACATTTGTATCAAGAACTGGTAAAAATAGACCCGCAAGCAGCGCAAAAAATGAGTGAAAACGATTCACAAAGAATTAATCGTGCTTTAGAGGTATACAAATTAACAGGTAAAACCATGACCGAGCTGCAAAAGCAAAAACAGCCGGTTTTACCTTATACTTTTCATCAATTTGCTATTGCGCCAACGCAGCGCAGTGAATTACATCAGCGAATTGAAAAAAGGTTTAAAATAATGCTCGAACAGGGGTTTGAAAATGAAGTTTCGACCCTATATCTACGTAAGGATTTACACCCCAATATGCCTTCTATTCGTTGTGTAGGTTATAGACAAATGTGGGATTACCTTGCGGGTGAAATTGACCATGATGAAATGGTATTTCGCGGCATTGCGGCTACACGTCAATTGGCTAAACGCCAATTAACTTGGTTAAGAAGCTGGCCTGATGTTACATGGTTAACAACGGGTGATGAAGAAAACTTGCATCGTGTAGTAAGTTCGCTAAGCTAGTAGTAGTTGAATAAAATTTAGCTTTGTTAAATAAGTTCAGCCACTTAATTATAATAACACCTAGAACGAAGGAATAATAACATGGCAAAAGGCCAATCGTTACAAGACCCATTTTTGAATGCACTACGCCGTGAGCGCATCCCAGTATCAATCTTTTTGGTTAATGGCATAAAATTACAAGGTAAAATTCAGTCATTTGATCAATTTGTTATTTTACTAGAAAACACCGTAAATCAAATGGTGTATAAACATGCAATTTCAACAGTTGTTCCTGCTCGTGCAGTTAATTTCCAAGGTGTTCAAGAAAATGACGACACTGAAGAACCTGAAGCTGGAAACATTTAAATTAGGAGCGTGATGCTTGTTTGACCGCTATAAATCTGGCGAACAGGCAGTTTTAGTTCATATTGACTTTCCTAAAGAGGGGGATCGTGAAGATCTTCACGAATTAGAATTGTTGGTATCTTCTGCTGGTGTTAGTAGTTTGGCGGTTGTGCAAGGCAGCCGTCAAGCACCACATCCGAAACTATTTGTCGGAACTGGTAAAGCAGAAGAAATAGCTGAGACTGTTAAAATCCACAATGCCGATGTCGTTATTTTTAATCATCAACTCAGACCGTCCCAAGAGCGTAACTTAGAACGCATTTTGCAATGTCGTGTGCTTGATAGAACCACCCTTATTCTTGATATATTTGCGCAACGTGCACGTACCCACGAAGGTAAGTTGCAAGTTGAACTGGCGCAATTGCGTCATATGTCCACGCGACTAATTCGTGGTTGGACGCATTTAGAGCGTCAAAAAGGGGGCGTGGGTTTGCGTGGGCCAGGTGAAACACAGCTCGAAACCGATAGACGCTTATTGCGCGCCCGCCTGCAAAATATTCGTGCACGCCTAGATAAAGTTGCTGTACAGCGCGAGCAAGGTAGACGAGCTCGTAGCCGTAACGAAATACCAACTGTATCGTTAGTAGGGTATACTAACGCGGGTAAATCAACATTATTTAATCGTATTACAAACTCAGATGTTTATGCTGCAGATCAATTGTTTGCGACGCTTGACCCAACGTTACGAAAACTTGAGTTAGGCGATGTTGGTCCGGTTATTTTAGCCGATACTGTTGGCTTTATTCGCCATTTGCCGCATGACTTAGTGGCGGCATTTAAAGCGACGCTAACAGAAACGCGAGAAGCCGACTTACAGCTGCATGTTATTGATGTGGCAGATGCACGACTAAAAGAAAATATTGAACAAGTACAATCAGTACTCAAAGAAATTGAAGCTGATGAAGTACCGCAATTATTGGTTTATAACAAAATTGATGCGCTGGATGATATTACTGCGCGTATTGATCGCGATGATGAAGGCCAACCTATAAGGGTATGGCTTTCTGCTCAAACCGGCGAAGGTTGCGAGTTACTTAGCGAAGCTATTAGCGAATTACTTGCTAAACAAATGCTTAGCGAAACATTATTGCTCGCACCACAATATGGACGGTTAAGATCGTCGTTATTTAGTTTAAGTGCGGTAAGCGACGAGCGCTTTGATGAACAAGGTAACTGGCTGTTAGATGTCAGGTTACCTGTAGTTGAGTGGAATCGTTTAATTAAAGAATTTGGTCCTGAAATTGCTGGTTTTATCGTCTGTGATTAAAAATTGATGTAATTAATGTCGGTTTTTGTATAAGAAACGCAGTAGATTTGTTAGATTTAACTCAATTTCCTTATTTATTTAGATAACAATGGAGTATAGCTATGGCCTGGAATGAACCGGGTAATAATGGCAATGATAAAGATCCGTGGAATAACAAAGGCGGACGAGATCAAGGCCCACCTGATTTAGACGAGGTGCTGCGTAAATTCAGTAACAAGTTTAGTGGCTTATTTGGCGGCAAAAAACCGGGCAATGGTAGCGGCGGTGGACTTGGTGGAGCCGGTATTTCATTTATACTTATAATTGCTGTAATTGTATGGGCACTCAGTGGTATTTATACCGTGAAAGAAGCTGAGCGTGGTGTGGTTCTTCAATTTGGTAAGTATGATCGTATTGCTGATCCTGGTCTGCGTTGGAAAATGACCTTTATTGAAACCATAATACCAGTAGATATTGAAGCTGTTCGTTCATTATCAACGTCTGGTTTTATGTTAACTGAAGACGAAAACGTAGTAAGCGTTGAGTTCCAAGTTCAATATCGTGTTATTGACCCATACTTGTATAAATTTAGTGTAACTAATGCTGATAGTAGCTTAGAAGAAGCACTAGAAAGTGCACTACGTTATGTAGTTGGCCATGCAAAAATGGACCAAGTACTGACAAACGGCCGTGAGGTTGTGCGCCAAAATACATGGGATGAGCTGAACAAGGTTATTGAACCTTATAACTTAGGTTTAATTGTGACTGACGTGAACTTTAAAGATTCTCGTCCACCGGCTGAAGTTAAAGATGCGTTTGATGATGCAATTGCTGCACAAGAAGATGAAGAGCGCTTTATCCGTGAAGCTGAAGCATATGCGCGTGAAATTGAACCTCGTGCTCGTGGTCAAGTTACACGTATGACTCAAGAAGCCGAAGGTTATCAAGAGCGTATTACACTTGAGGCACAAGGTGAAGTTGCTCGTTTTGAAAAGCTATTACCAGAATATCAAGCGGCTAAAACAGTAACTCGTGAACGTTTATACATTGATGCAATGCAAGAAGTATTAGGCAATAGCTCTAAAGTACTTGTTGATGTAAAAGGTGGCAACAACATGATGTACTTACCACTTGATAAAATTATGGAAAAGCAAGGCACAGCAACCCGTGTTGCACTTCCTAGCTCAAGTGATATTCAAGATTTACGTAACAAAGTAAATACGTCACGCAATAGCTCTGTTAATAGTGGTAGTGACCGCTTTAACAACGATCGTTTTAATGATGGGAGATAACAATAATGAAAAACTTTAGTTTAGTCATACTATTAGCTGCCATTGTAATGTCTTTCTCGTCAGTTTTTGTTGTACCTGAAGGGCAAAAAGCAATTGTTTTGTTATTCAGTAAAGTACAAAAAGACAGTGATGATCAAGCCATAGTGTACAGCCCAGGCTTACAATTTAAAGTACCATTTTTTAGCCAAGTACGTCGTATTGATGCACGTATTCAAACGCTTGATGGTACACCAGACCGCTTTGTAACGAGCGAGAAAAAAGACTTAATTGTTGACTCGTTTGTAAAATGGCGTGTTAACGACTTTAGTGCTTTTTACTTGCGTGCTCGTGGCGATAAGCAATATGCTGAAACGCTGCTAGAACAAAAAGTAAATAACGGTCTACGTACTAACTTTGGTACGCGTACTATTCGTGAAATAGTGTCGGGTGAGCGTAGCGAGTTAATGGAAGAGGCGTTAGTACAAGCTTCTGAAAGTGCCCGCGAGCTAGGTATTGAAGTACTTGACGTGCGTGTTAAGCAAATAAACTTACCACAAGAAGTCAGCAGCTCGATTTATCAACGTATGCGTGCTGAGCGTACTGCGGTTGCTAAAGAGCATCGTTCAGAGGGTCAAGAAAAAGCCGAAACAATTCGTGCTGGCGTTGATCGTCGTGTAACGGTAATGCTTGCCGATGCTGAGCGTAATTCACGTACAGTACGTGGTCAAGGTGATGCAGATGCAGCAGCTATTTATGCTAATGCGTACAATAAAGATCCTGAGTTTTTTAGTTTTGTTCGTTCGTTAGAGGCGTATAAACAAACCTTTAAAAACAAGCAAGACGTAATGGTTCTTTCACCAGATAGCGACTTCTTTAAATATATGAAAGGTGCTACTGCACAATAAAGCTAACCAATATATTTAAATCTTAAAAGCCTCGCGTTAGTGGGGCTTTTTATTGAAACAGATTTAATGCATTAAACCACTGTTATCTATGTGGTTATTAGTTAATATTTATACATATAAATATACGAGCGGAAAATATAAGCTAAACGGGGTGAACTTTGGCTTTGTTTTCTGGTAAAATCTTGTCCTAATTTTTTTAAGTGAAGTTACAATGGGTAAAAACGTTGTTGTATTAGGCACCCAATGGGGTGACGAAGGTAAGGGTAAGGTAGTTGACCTCCTTACAGATAAAGCATCTTTAGTAGTTCGTTATCAAGGTGGGCACAATGCTGGCCATACCTTAGTGATCGACGGTGAAAAGACAGTTCTGCACCTTATTCCATCGGGTGTATTACGTGACAATGTTAAATGTGTGATTGGTAATGGTGTTGTATTATCACCAGAAGCGCTAATGAGAGAGATTGGCATGTTAGAAGCACGTGGCGTACCTGTACGCGAGCGTCTTTTAATCAGTGCTGCATGTCCATTAATTTTGCCTTTCCATGTTGCATTAGATGTAGCCCGTGAGACTGCACGTGGTGATAAGCCAATTGGTACAACTGGCCGTGGTATCGGTCCTGCGTACGAAGATAAAGTGGCACGTCGTGGTTTGCGCGTAGGGGATTTATTTAATCCTGAACTATTCGCAGCAAAACTAGAAGAAGTTCTTGAATACCATAACTTTACTTTAGTTAATTACTATAAAGTAGATGCTGTTGATTTTCAGAAAACCTTTGATGACGCAATGGCCGTTGCTGATATTTTAAAAGCGATGATTGTTGATGTTACTGAGCTTTTAGATCAAACGCGTTTAGCTGGCGACAACATTTTGTTTGAAGGCGCACAAGGTACGTTACTTGATATCGATCATGGTACTTACCCTTATGTAACGTCTTCTAACACTACAGCTGGTGGCGTTGCTACTGGTGCTGGTTTTGGCCCACTACACCTTGATTATGTGCTTGGTATTATTAAAGCATATACTACACGTGTTGGTTCAGGCCCTTTTCCTACAGAGCTTTACGACGGCCTTGATAAGCAAGACCCAGTTGGTAAGCACTTAGGCGATAAAGGCCATGAGTTTGGCGCAACCACTGGTCGACTTCGTCGTACTGGTTGGTTAGATGCCGTAGCAATGCGTCGTGCAGTGCAAATCAATAGTATTTCTGGTTTTTGTTTAACTAAGCTTGATGTTTTAGATGGCTTAGAAACACTTAAAATCTGTACTGGTTATAAGCTTGAAGATGGCACAGTTACTAACGTAACGCCATTAGCAGCTGAAGGTTACGAAAAAGTAACGCCAATATACGAAGAAATGCCTGGTTGGTCAGAAAATACTGTTGGTGTAACTAGCCTTGATGGTTTACCAAAAGCAGCGATTGATTACGTTAAGCGTATTGAAGAGCTCACAGGTGTTCCTGTTGATATTATTTCTACTGGTCCTGATCGTGTAGAAACTATGATACTTCGCAATCCGTTTGCGTAATATCAACTAGACTTGAAAAAAGCTGCTTAATGCAGCTTTTTTTATGTCTAAAAATAACAATAGAGTATAATAAATAACCTGAGATCCGGATAATAAACTTATCTCAAGCAGCTATTTTCAGCGCTAACTGCGTTGAATTTACTTGCAATAGGCCAGCTATTGACGCATAAATTCGCCTTGTTTTCACTGAAAACCTCTGGCTAGAGAAAATAAAATTAAATATAACTATGATTCAATACGTTAGTAAACCTCTTAACTAGAGTTCAGGTTAAATATTAATTTTGGAACGATCTTTGTATAGTATTTAATAGGTTTATTTTTATAAGTGATAAAGATGCAGTTACTTTTTAGTCATTCAGTTTTGTTATTACCATTAATGACACTCTCTTTATTGATGAGCAGCAATAGCTTAGCAGAAGAAACGGCAGCAGCAGTGCCACTGTATACTGAGACTGAGTTAATTTCGCTAATTAATAAAAACACCCATTTAGCCCGGGTTAAGGCAGATGATTGCCAGTTAGTACAAGATATAGAAGCGCGAGCCAATAAAATGGCATTACCATCGTATCAGTTTTTATATGGCGATATGCTAGCCTATAACGTATGTGTTGATCGCGATGTAGAGTTAGGTGTGTACTATATGCAAAAAGCGGCTGAGCAGGGCTTAGCAGCGGCTTTAGAGCAGTTAGGGCGTTACTACGACATTGGGCGTTTGGTACAACAAGATAAAGCAATGGCAATCACTTATTTGCGTGAAGCGTCATCGCAGGGAAATTTAAAAGCGCAGTTTCGCTTAGTTAAGTTATTTAACCAAGGCTACGGCAGTCCACGCGACTTTGAAGATATGTATCGTTGGTTATTTTATGCCAAGGTTGCAGATGCCAATACACATAAAAAAATTGAGCGCTTATTAGCTCAGTTAGCCGAAAAAATGCCAGCCAGCGTTGTGGCTCGTGCTCGCCTACCTATGTAAGCATATTGATATACCAAAAATACACTAAAAAGGCCTAACTCTTGCGAGTTAGGCCTTTTTATTAAAAACTAATAAAAGTGTTAACTTTCTTCTTTAGCTTTTGCTTGTGAATCTTTTAGTAGTGATATTTTAGCCGGTTGCAAAGCAACAATGCGCTCACCTTCTTGCGGTGGTTTTTCCATATCACTGGTAAAGGGTCTAAGTTTAACTGGCGCATCGTCATCGCCATCTTTATCCCCTTTGAGAATAAACAGTGGAATTGCTTCTGGGTTCATTTCTTGATATTGCTCCCAGCTAAACTCATCAGAAATACGGGTAGCACTTACTTTACCGCCTTTCGCTATCACACTGCTTAAGCGTGCATAAGAGCCATTTTCACCAAATAAAATTTGGCGCGATAAGAAAGTAGCACTGTCTTTATTCGCTTTAGCATGCGATGAAGATGAACGTAGTGAAAACACATTTTTATCATTAAGTAAGTGAGAAAAATACTGTACACCTAGCGCATTGTGATGGCGATTTGGTGACAGTGCCAACACACTACGAATAGTGGTTAAAGGCAAGTAACGCTCAGCATGTTCAGATTGTGGATTACCGTAGTAGCAAGGCAAGCCATCCATACGGGCCATTTTACAGTTTTCCCATGCAGGGTCAGATAAATGCACAGGAATATTTTGATCTTTTAAGCCACGCGCAATAGCACGCGATACATGGTTTGCACCAATAATTAAAATGGTACTTGGTGATGGTTGACGTACACCAAGCAGTTTAGCTAAAGGGATGGCAGTTAGGCTTTGCAGCACCACGGTAATAATAATAACGGTAAATATGAGCGGTACCATTTTTTCTGCATCAGCAACACCAGCTTCCATCATGCTCAGCGCAAATACAGAACCAACAGCTGCGGCAACAATACCGCGTGGCGCAATCCAAGCGAGTACTAAGCGTGACTTCATTGGTAGGTCAGTACCAAAAGTCGATATTGCAATACACACAGGGCGAGCTATAAATAGCACGATAGCTAAAAATATAAAAACGTCACTATCTAGCATCATTAAATCAGAGAGTTCTAACCTTGCTGCAAGTAAAATAAACAGTGTTGAGATTAAAATCATCGATAGATCTTCTTTAAACTCAAGCACCGAATCAATTTCTAAATCATCTTGGTTTGCAAGCCAAATACCAAATACAGTCACCGCTAATAAACCTGATTCATGGCTTAAGTGATTAGACACTGAAAAACTTATAAGCACTAGGGCTAAAATGCCAAACTTATGCAACTCAAATGGTAGCCACTCTCGGCGCATAAGTTGTGTAGTAAGCCAACCTGCAACAACACCAATTGTTAAGCCTACACCTAAGGTTTTAACTAGCGCAATAATGGTATGGCTAAATATTTGACCTTCGCCAACCAACATCACGGCTTCGAAAACTAATACGGCAAAAAGAGCACCAATAGGGTCTATAACAATGCCTTCCCAGCGTAGTATTCGGTCGATGTCTTGAGTTGGTCGCATAGAGTTTAGCAAAGGGGCAATAACAGTAGGACCCGTTACAACAAGTACAGCGCCGAGCACAGCAGCTACCCGCCAGTTAAGCTCTAATAGCCAATAGGCACTAAAGCTAATAATTATACACGTAGTGAGCATACCAATAGAGCACAGGTTTCTGACTACTTTACTGATGCCTTTTAATTCTCTGAAGTGCAGGGTGAGAGAGCCTTCAAATAAAATAATAGCAACGCTGAGTGACACAACAGGAAAGAGTAAATCGCCTAAAAGCGCGTCAGGATCTAGTACGCCAGTAAATGGCCCTAATAATAGTCCTGTAAGCAATAAAAACAGAATAGCAGGGACTCTAAACGCCCATGCGACCCACTGGGCAAGCACGGAGCAAAGTGCGATACCGGCTATATAAATTGCTGACATAGAATAAGAATTCCTTGTGAATATGATAGATAAAAGTATAACTTATGTTAATTATAATACAGGGGTATACACGGATAAGTTAAATTTTGCTAATAGAATTTTAGCTGTTTATCAGATATTACGGGTTTTAAAGTCTGTTATTTTATCAGTAATTTTAATAAATACCCTACAAAAAGGATTTAACTTTTTGATAATTAATATAAAAACAGTTCGAAAAACAAGCTGCATTTTACTTAGTTTGAATTTTAACCTTGATTTTACCTGCAGTTTTAGCGTATTATGCTTCGTGTTCAAACAATTAGTTGTCTAATTAAGTGGTTATTTTAAAATAATAACTTATTAATATTAGAGTCACATTAAAGCGGTATAATACTGTTTTGTAGTGATTTAAGGGTTTGAGCAGTATAAATATCATTTACCGAACTCTTTGGTATGATTTTGCTAAACAAGTTTATTTAACTATTTAAATAAATAAAGGTTTGAGTTGAATTATTACCTTTCAATATTTAGCCCCCATCGTGGCGGTTAAATCTCGGTCCTTAAGTCATCACCCTATCTGTTGGTGTATCTGACTTAAGAGGCTCTATGTATGTTGTTAATAAAAAAGCCACACACAGCTTTTACAGCGATACATAAACAACACTTTTTAAATTTTTTGTTAGTACTATTCAACACCGTTGAGTTGTTGCTATTTAGTACTTGCGCTTAAATCTATAACAACAGTTTTAGATAGAGTCGCTTTGCGTGTGTAAAAAAGTGTTTTTAAATGATAAACCAAATTCGAAGCTATGTTTTAAACCTAGCTAACTAGTTTTAGCTCATCACATTGTATGAGCGCAAATAAAATGGAAAGTTGAACATTTATGAATAAGTTAAATTGGCGACGTATAGTACTTAAAGTAGGTAGTGCTTTAATTGCACCGGATCAAGATGGCTGCCGTTCACGTTACATATTAACCATTGCACAGTTTATTGTTCGCTGTCGTGCTCGTGGTATTGAAGTTATTTTAGTTTCGTCAGGCTCAGTTGCTGCGGGGGCACATTTGTTCCCATCAGATACAGCACGTTCAGTCGTGATGAAAAAAGCAATGGCTGCCGCAGGTCAAACAGAAATGATAGCAATGTGGGATAGGTTTTTTGACTTTCCATCAGCTCAATTATTATTAACCCACGGTGACTTACGTGATCATGAACGCTATCAAAGTATTCGCGAAACTGTATTTACTTTACTTGAGCACGGCGTGTTACCTATTATTAATGAAAATGATGCAGTAACAACCGATGATCTAAAAGTAGGTGATAACGATAACTTATCTGCTATGGTTGCAGCAGCAGCTGATGCAGACGCATTGCTTATATTTTCAGATGTGGATGGGTTATATGATAAAAACCCTAACTTGCATGACGATGCTATTTTACTGCCTGAAATAAAATCAATTGATGACTCTATTTATGCTATGGCAGGATGTGCAACTAGCGCAGTTGGTACAGGCGGTATGAAAACCAAAATTGAAGCGGCTGAAAAAGCAACCTCACATGGGATTTCAACTTATATTATTAACGGCTTTAAAGAAGAGACATTTACGCGTTTACTTGCAGGTGAAAACCCTGGGACTATTTTCTTACCATACGAAAAACCAATGCAAGATTCTGTACATTGGATGACGCACACTGCAAATGAGCAGGGTGAAGTTGTTGTAGATGGCTCGTTTGATAAGTCACTCGAAGGCGAAACAGGCTGTATTCGTGGCGATGAAATAATGGCCGTGCATGGCGAGTTCGCAATTGGTGACACTATTTTAGTACGCAGTGAAGATGGTACGCGTTTAGCCAAAGCAACCGCAAATTATAGTAGCTGTTTGTTGAGCTTTATTGCTGACAACGAACAGAGTGAATTCAGCGAAAAAATGCAGGACTCAATTGGACCTGTTATATCTGAAAAACATATCGCATTATTGGAGAAGTCATGAGTTTAATTACGGATATTTCACGCCAGGCAGCAAAAGCTGCTCATCAGTTAGCGTTACTCGATACCGAGACAAAAAATAAAGTGCTATTGGACATGGCTGCAGCACTACGTGCAGAAAAAGCATTTATTATTAAAGAAAACGAAAGCGATTTAGCCGCGGCACGCGACAATAACTTAGCAGCAGCAATGGTTGACCGTTTAACGCTTAACGATGAACGTGTTGAAGCAATGGCTGAAGGCATCGAAGTGATAGTAAGCTTAGATGATCCGGTTGGTCAGCTACGCGATATTACCGAGCGTCCAAATGGCATTAAAATTCGTAAAATGCGCGTACCACTAGGCGTAGTTTGTATGATTTACGAAGCGCGCCCAAATGTAACCGCAGATGCGGGTGCATTGTGTTTTAAATCGGGTAATAGCGTTATTTTACGCGGCGGTAAAGAAGCACTAAAAAGCTCACAAGCAATTGCTAGCGTAATGCACAGCGTGCTAGCAAAGCATAATTTACCAGAAGCACTTATTTCGGTAATTCCTGACCCCGATCGTGGCTTATTAATGGAATTAATGCAGCAACGTGACAGCATTGATTTAATTATACCGCGTGGTGGTGAAGGGTTAATAAACTTTGTAACCGAAAACAGCACAATTCCAGTGATCCAACACTTTAAAGGTGTATGTCATTTATATGTTGATAAAGACGCCGACCTTGAAGTGGCAATTAACCTACTGCTTAATGGTAAAACGCAACGCACCGGCGTGTGTAATGCTTTAGAAGGCTTAGTTGTACATCAAGATATTGCCGATGAGTTTTTAAACTTGTGTGCGGTAGTGTTACGTCAAGAAGGCGTTAAAATTAATGCCGATAGCCAAGCAGCTACGTATTTTGACAATGCAACAGTACTGGGCGACGATGAATTTGGTGAAGAGTATTTAGATTTAGAAATAGCCATTCGCGTGGTTCCAAGTTTTGCGGCAGCTGTAGAGCACATAGCGCAATTTGGTTCGCATCATACAGAAGTAATTTGTACTAAAAACGCTGCTACGGCAGAGTTATTCCAACGTAGTGTTGATGCTTCGGTAGTAACTGTTAACGCTTCATCGCGTTTTTCAGACGGTTCACAACTGGGCTTAGGTGCCGAGATTGGTATTGCAACGTCTAAGCTACATGCCTACGGACCTATGGGCCTTGAGTCACTAACTACTGAAAAGTATTTAGTTAATGGCGACGGTCAGATCCGCGAATAAACTTAGTTTATTTCAGGACAAAACATATTATGAATTTCAAAAGCCGAGCTGCAGCTCGGCTTTTTTGTGCAATAAACTAACTTAGGCTCTACTTCGCTAGCCAGTAAAATTAAAAAGCGTGCAATAGCGTTAGTTTTAACTATATGGCGTATATTTTGGGGTTTAAATACAGAGTGAAACTTAAGATAAAATAGCGAATAAATTGATGGCTTTGAGACAATACTAAAGAGGGAGTAGGAAAGTGGTGGAGCTAAGCAGGATCGAACTGCTGACCTCCTGCGTGCAAGGCAGGCGCTCTCCCAGCTGAGCTATAGCCCCACATTCCTAAATTTTACATATTACGTAAAAGCTTGATTGCTGATTCTCAAGCGGGACGAACTTTAAGATTTTTTATAAAATAGGTCAAGTATTTTTTCACTAATTTTACCGTTTAGATGAAATTTTGGTAGACTCAACAACAATATTCAGTAAAAAGACAATTAAAAATGAAAAAGTATGCCTTAGTACTGATGGTTTTGCTTGTTGGCTGTGCTAACTCAAGTGACGAGCAACCTTATGAAATAAATAATAAACAGTTTCATGAAAAACAAGATGAACAAGGAAATAAGCTATTTGCCTACGTAGTATCGGTAAAGGCTAAAAGCCGCCAGAACATTAATTTAGATAAAAAGTTTACCCGCAGTGACTTTGAGCGTTTTGCAGCGCAAGAGCATTTTGAAGAGTCGAGTATTTTAAAATTGCAGTTAGAAGATCAAGCTGTTGAATTGTTAAACAAAGAGCTTGAAACACGCAACTATTGCCCCGCTAAGCATGAAATTAATGAGGTACTGTGGCGTGATTTAAGTGTGCAATTAAGAGGACGTTGTTTGTAGTATGTTAGCTGATAAAACAAAGTTAGCAGCGCTATTAGCGCAGTTAAATATTAATTATGAGGTGATAGAGCACCCACCATTACATGGCAGTTTAGATGCCGATGCCTTTATGGTGGAGCGCCCAGGGACACGACTTAAAAATTTATTTTTACGTGATAATGAAGGTAAGCGGCACTTTTTAGTTATAACCGCCCATGACAAGCAACTTGATTTAAAAGTATTATCAAAACAACAAGGGTTATCGCGGTTAGGATTTGCCTCAAGCGAGCGTTTAGCGCGCTATTTAAAAGTAGCACCTGGGTGTGTATCTATGCTTAGCCTAATGAACGACAAGCAAAACGAAGTAAGCGTTTGGCTAGATCAAGATATTTGGCAAGGTGAGCTATTTCATTGTCATCCGTTTGAAAACACCCAAACCTGGTTACTTAATAAAGCAGACTTAGAGCAGTTTTTTAACTTTACTGAGCATCAGCCTCGCGTAGTATTTTTACCTTCAAGGTAAGCCCATATAACCAGCATCAAGCCGCATAGGCAAACAGCCAATAAAGCTGCCATAAATGCGGTTTGCCCATGATGCTGGTATATCACCCCTGGTAATAACGACCCAAGTGCACCGCCGCTGTAATAAAACGATACATACCCGCCATTAGTAACACTCGGTGGTGCTTTACTTATTTTATTAACTAAGGGAGCGGCAGTTGAGTGAATCACAAACATAGACCCGCAAAATAATGTAAATGCGGCTAAAAACACTATTAGCTGGTGGCTCATTAACATGACAATGCTAATACTGTAAAACAAAAATATAGCCGTTAATAAATGCCATGCAGAGGGCACTTTTTTAAGTAACCAAGGTGTTGTAATAGACGCTAAAGCGCCGATTAAATAACCACTGTAAACCAAGCCAATGTCGCGAGTATTAGTGATTAAAAAAGTATTTTGCAAAATAAAAGGTAAATAATTAAGTAAAGCGGCAAAGCAAAAAAACATACAAAATACCGCACCATACACTTTTAGCAGCGGCCCTTCACGTAGTTGTTTAATATAGTCTAGTGGTGAAAGTATTGATTTAACGTTATTACTTTTAAAGCGGGTATGGGGAATACTCCACGCAAGCAAAATGAGCATGGTGGCAATAAAATAATAAAAACTTTGCCAGTGCCATATATCGCTAAAAATAGCTGCCAGAACACGCCCAAAATAGCCACCTACTATGGTGCTGCCAATGTAGATTGTCATATTTTTTTGCAGTGTATCGGCACTAAAACTCATGCCAATATAACTGGTCATGGCTGTTAATGCCGCTGGTAATATTAGGCCTTGTAAAAAGCGTACCAATAACAGCAGCTCAAAGGTGGGGGCGTAAACAAATAATAAACAGCATCCTCCCAATAACAACATAGCAATGCGTAATATAAATAAAGGATTACGTTTAGTTAAAAACAACCCATACACTAAAGGCGCAATAGCCAGTGGTAGCATAGCCGCAGTCATTAAGCTGCCAGCAACGGCGGGGGCAACACCAAACTCAACTGCAAATAGGCCAAGCAGTGGTTGTGGAGCGTAAAGTACAAAAAAAATAAATACAGAGCAAAGCAACAAGTGAGGTAGGCGCATTATATAGCTTGGCGAGTAACTAATAGTTAAGTGGCAGTATATTAAAAATCCCTTGTGTTTGATAATCTAAAAACGAATACTTTAAGCGACTATTTGGTATACCCATAAACAGTAATAAGTAATTGTTTACTAAAAGAGCCGCTATCTTTGCGCTAAATCATGGTGTTTTTATCGTCGTTTGTTAGATTAATGATGATAGCGCTGTTATTTGCCGGCATTGGTGATTAAAATAGTCTTAATATTAGTTTTTAGTGGAATAGAGCCATGGGGTCACTTCAAGAGCAATTGCTCCAAGCAGGATTAACAACATCGCATAAAGCTAAAGTTGCTAAATCAGAAAAGCGTAAGCAGCAAAAAAAGCAAAAAAAGGGTGCAACCAATAACCCTAGCGATTTACAAAAGCATATTCAACAAACAAAACTTGAGCAGCAACAAAAAGCAGAAGAGCTTAACCAGGCACGCCAAGGTAGTTTAAAGCAGCGCGAGCAAAGTGCCCGTGTTAAACAAATTTTAGAACACCATAACCAAGAAGCAATACGTGGTGAGCGTACTTTTAACTTTACTTACGAAAACAAAGTAAAGAGCATTGAAGTAAACGAAAGAACGCAAAAAGCGTTATCGGGTGGTCGCTTAGCTATTTGTGTGCTCGAAGGCCGATTTTACGTATTAGAAGACGAACCGGCACGTAAAGTAGCTGAAGTAGATGAACATTATATTGTTTTTCATGTTGAGCCAGAAAGCAAAGTAAAAGATGAAGACGATCCATACGCCGATTTTGAAATACCAGATGATTTAACGTGGTAAATTTTAGTTAAGTGTAGACTCATTTAATTTTTGCTAAAGTTAACTTAAATGAGCTGTACATGTATTTGTTCTGATTGATCGTCAAACGCTATTAGTTACGTATGCTTTTTATAGTGTTGTTGACTACAATCACCAGAACAGTTTTTTAACCGTCAAAAAAAGAAGAGTAAATACAATGAGCAAAATTAAAACACTTTTATTAGGCGCGGGTATTAGTTTAGCCGCAAGCTTGTCATTTAATGCAGCTGCTGCAGATGGTGCTGCACTTTACACTGCTAAAAACTGCCAAACGTGTCACGGCGCAGAAGGTAAGGCACCTATTATGGGCATGTACCCTAAATTAAATGGTCAAAATAAAGACTATTTAGTTGCACAAATGAAAGACATTAAATCAGGTGCGCGCAGTAATGGTATGTCTATGGCTATGAAAGCTATGGTAGCAACCGTAACAGATGAAGAGTTTGCTGCAATTGCTGATTACCTTGCAAACGTAAAATAATAAACGCAGTTAATTATTTTTATTAAAAAACAGCCACACCTAGTGTGGCTGTTTTATTTCCTGATTGCTATAACCTAAATACTAATTTAGACTTCTAAACATCTATTGCGCAATTGACCTTATGTGTATTTAAAGGCTTATTATGTTTGATTTACCCCAGCTCGATTTAAAAAATAAAGTATCAGCACAAGAATGGCAGCTACGAGTTGATCTAGCAGCCTGTTATAGGTTGGTGGATCATTTTCGTTGGGGCGATTTAATTTACACGCATTTATCGGCGCGGATACCGGGCAGTGATCATTACTTAGTGAACGCCTTTGGTTTAACCTTTGATGAAATCAGCGCTTCTAACTTAGTTAAAGTAGATTTAAGCGGCAATATTATTGACGACACGCCATTTAATATTAATCCAGCTGGCTTTACTATTCATAGCGCAATTCACGAAGTACGCGACGATGCGCATTGTGTGATTCATTTGCACACGAAAGAAACCATAGCTGTTGCTACACAAAAAAATGGCTTATTGCCACTAAGTCAGTATTCCATGTTCTCTTTGCCGTCGCTTTCGTATCATGGTTACGAAGGGTTAGCGGTTAACGATGATGAACGAAAACGCTTACAAGATGATTTAGGCAATACTAACCATATGTTGTTAGTTAACCACGGTGGCTTAACAGTGGGGCCAACGGTGGGCGATGCTTTTATGCGCTTTTATGATTTACAGCGCGCCTGTGAAATACAGCTCGCTATTCAAGCCAGTTCGCAGCAGGCTATTAGCGTCCCGCAGCCTATAATCGACAATATTTATAATCAAGCAAATGTAGTGCACAGTGGTAGTACTGGCGGGCAGTTAGCGTGGCCAGCTATGCTGCGCAAAGCGTACCGACTTGATCCTAGTTTTGCAAAATAACCATTTAAAGGTTAATAAGGAATATTCATGAAAGTAAATCGCGTTGAAGTGTTTGATATTCATTGCCCAGATCGTCCTGCTTGGACTCCAGTATTTGTACGTATTCATACTGATGAAGGCATTAGTGGTGTGGGTGAAGCGGGCCTTGCATACGATTTAGGCCACAGCGCTGCTGCCGCTATGATCAAAGAAATGGCCGATGCATTTTTAATTGGCCACGACCCATTTCAAACCGAAAAGCTTTGGTCGCGTATGTTACGTGAAAGCTTTTGGGGTTTAGGTGGTGGGCCTGTTGTATATGCTGCAATGAGTGCGATTGATACTGCTCTGTGGGATATTAAAGGTAAAGCACTGGGTGTACCTGTGTATCAACTGCTTGGTGGTAAGGTTAACGATAAATTACGCACTTATGCATCGCAACTGCAGTTTGACTGGGATAGCGAGTTTAAAGCATTAGTGCAGCCACAAGAATACGCCGAAGCGGCTTTAAAAGCGGTTGCCGAGGGTTACGATGCAGTAAAAGTAGACCCAATTCAGTACGATAAAGACGGCAATACTTACTACGATCGCACTAATATTATTTCCCGCGCTGAAATGAAGTTGTACCGTGCGCGTATGCAAGCGATTCGTGAAGCGGTAGGCGACGAAGTTGATATTATTTTTGAATGCCATAGCTTACCAGGGGTGACTTCGGCAATTCAATTGGGCGAAATAGCGAAAGAATTCGATTGCATGTTTTTTGAAGAACCCGTTAACTATTTAAACCATTCATTGCATGCCAAAGTGGCTGATAAAGTGGCCGTGCCAATTGCTGGTGGTGAACGCTTGTATAACCGCTGGGGTGTACGCCCATACTTAGAAGATCAAAGTATTAATGTATTGCAACCCGATATTGGTTTATGTGGTGGTTTTACCGAAACGAAAAAAGTGTGTGACTACGCCGATATTTTTGATGTGCGCATTCAAGCGCATGTATGCGGCGGGCCAGTAGCGACTGCAGCTTCACTGCATTTAGAAACAGCCATTCCTAACTTTTTAATTCATGAGCATCATACTTATGCGATTAAAAAATGGAACCGTGAGTTGTGTCTGCAAGATCCTCAACCTAAAAATGGCTTTTTTCAAGTGTCGGAAGAGCCAGGTATTGGTATTGAATTAAACGATGAGATTGTAATGCGCTCGCAGCGTGTAGAAATTAAATAGTTTTAGCATACAGATTAAAAAGCCGCGTAGTGATAGCTCACTACGCGGCTTTTTCTATTTGGCGTTATTGTTATAGCTGATTAATTTTACACTGCACGCCTTTTAACTGCTGCGTTGCTTTGCTATCAAGATGGCGAACAAAGCATTGCTTGCCTTTAATCATTAACTCAAACTGGTCGGGCATATTAAGCTGCTTACCCATAATAGGATTACCCATAGAGTCTTTATGGTTGAGTTTATCGAGCGTCACAGTACTGTTAGTAGTAAATACATCATCGGCTAATTGCACTTGTGAGCTATGCAGCAAGCTAGCAATAGCATTAGCTACTGCTATGCTATTAGGTGTTACTAATAGCGCATGCTGCAGCTTAGGAGTTGGCTCAGCGCTTTGTGCTAAGCAGCCGCTGAGTGCGGTTGTTATAAATGCGATTACTGTAAGTCGGC